>CAXYVC010000136.1:0-6665 GCA_964292295.1 uncultured bacterium | reverse complement strand
TGGAGCCCACAGCCGGGATTGAACCGGCGACCTCGTCCTTACCAAGGACGCGCTCTGCCACTGAGCTATATGGGCTTTGTCCTGTCCGACCAGGCCACCACGTGACCGGGCCGCTGGAGCGGGAAACGGGGTTCGAACCCGCGACATTCAGCTTGGAAGGCTGACGCTCTACCAACTGAGCTATTCCCGCAACATCAACCAGCCTTCCTCGAAAGGTCTGGGAGTGGTGCCGAGAGAAGGATTCGAACCTCCGTAGGGCGGTGCCCGGCAGATTTACAGTCTGCTGCCATTAACCACTCGGCCATCTCGGCATTGTCAACTAGACCCTGGCCAGTGCCGGTTTGCCGGGACAAACTTTCCCTGGCAGGGAACACGAAATCTATCACGCCCATCCGGCGTGCACAACAGGAAAGTTCAGCGGGAGCCGGCACTGCGCGCGGCCAGAACGCGGAAGACCATGACCGCGGCGGCGGCAGAGACGTTGAGACTCTCGATGCCGCCGGGCATGGGGATGCGCAGGAGGCCATCGCAGCGCTCGGCGATCTTGGCGTGCAGGCCCTCGCCCTCGGCCCCCATCACCAGCACCGTGGCGCGGTCGAAGGGCTCCGCCAGGTAGTCCACGCTTCCCGGGCCCGCGCTGAGGCCGTAGACCCACGCGCCGGCCTCCTTCAGGGCCTCCAGGGCCCTTCCGAGGTTCACCACCCGCACGAGGGGCACACGCCCCGCCGTCCCGGCACTGGCCCGTAGCACGGCCTCCCCCACCTGGGCGCTCCGGCGCTCCGGGAAGACCACCCCGTCCACACCCGCGGCTGCCGCGCTGCGCAGGATGGCGCCGAAGTTGTGGGGATCCGTCACCCCGTCCAAGGCCAGGACCAGTGCCTGGTCCCCCCGCGCACGCACCTGCGCGCAGAGGGCCTCGAGTTCCGTGAGCTCCAGGTCGGCCCCTTCCCCCAGCACGCCCTGGTGCCGCTGGCCCTGGGCGCGGCGGTCCAGGCTCTCCAGGGGCTCGCGCCGCACCGGCACGCCCGCGGACCGTGCGGCCTCCCTCAGGCGGACGCAGCGCTCCCAGGCCTGGGGGGCGAGGCGGAGGAGGTGCAGTTCGCCCCGCTGGAGCGCTTCCTCGCAGGCGTGGGGCCCCAGGAAGCGCACCTCAGAACGCCTTGCGGAAACCCAGGGACCACAGGTGGCCCTGCCCTCCCACGCGCACCAGGGCGCCGCTGGGCTGGTAGCCCGAGCCGCCCCAGGCTCCGTCCGAGGCCGTCACGAGGGCGTCCCGCCCCAGGCGCACCTGGTAGCCCAGGTTCAGCTCCCCGCCCCACACGCGGTAGCCCACGCCACCGGCAAAGGTGGACGTGGCGGCCCCGAGGGTGAGGGGATCCACCTCCGCCTCGGTGCGGTAGGCCGGCTCCATGGAAAAGCCCATGCGCAGGGTCCAGCGCTTGGCGAAGGTGAACTCGCCGGCCGCCGCGTAGCCCAGGCCGCTCTTGGACTCCTGGCGGCGGACGGGCGCCGCCACCACGGCACCAGGAACCACCAGCGAGGGTTGGGTGGGCAGCGCAAGGGAGGAGGCGCCCACGTAGTGCAGATCGGCCTCCCAGGTGAAGAACTGGTTGAAGCGCTGGCGGACGCCCAGCGTGGCGCGGGCGGGCATCGTGAGCTTGCCGCGGCCGGACCGGGCGCTGGCCAGGCCCATCAGGGCTGCGGCTTCGTCATCCAGGCCGAGGGGCGCGCTGCCCAGGCCGTTCTGGCGGTCGTAGAGGCTGTAGCCGGGCAGCATCCGGGCCTTCAGGTCCAGGGTGCCGGACACGCCGGACTGGTAGGCGCCGGCGAGGGTCCAGCGGGGCGCGAGGGCATAGCGGAAGCCCGCGCTGAAGGAGGGCAGCACCTTGTCCCCCTCCTGGTGCATGCCCGCCTCGAGGAGGGCCTCGGAAGGATTCCCCGCGCCCACGGGCAGGGTGGGATCCGTCGCCAGGGCCGTGCGGACCTTCACCTCCGAGGCGTAGCTCACGCGGGTCACGCCCGCGCCAATCCCCACCGCCAGCTGGGGGGTGAGGGCCCAGGCCGCCTGCAGCTCTGCACGGTGGCTTCCCAGATCGATGGACTGCCCGAGGAAGCGGCTTCCGCTCTCGTCCGGCAGGACGCCGTGGCGGGAAAAGGGCATGTCCAGCTTGAAGCCGAGGCTGAAGCGGTCCGAAATCTGGAAGCCCCCGCCCGCGCTGGGCAGGAAGCGGTTCCGGTCGCTGGTCTTGAGCACCCGGCTGTTGGCCGCCAGGGTCTCCTGGGAACAGGCCATCTCCATGCCCGCGGCCAGGTAGGCCTCGCCGCCGGTGCGCAGGGTGGCCAGCAGGGCGGGGTTCAGGGCCGCGGCCTCCAGGCTCTGGCCGAAGGCCACGCCCACGCCCGCGCGGCCGATGCCCACGGGGTCCGAAGCCGGAAGCCACGGGGACTGCGCCACGAGGGCCGGGGCGGCAAGCCCCGCCAGGATCCCGAGAACCGTTGTCGTAGCCTTGCGCACCATGCATCCTCCCCGAACGGAATGTCCGCCCCGCGCGATATCAAATGGCGCGGACACGCCCCAGGTTCAAAAGCGAACCATCTAGCATCGCCGGAATGGCGCTCCCGACCAAGGGGAATGCCCTGGCGCGGCGCGGGGGGCCCGTTGGCCCCCCGCGGCAGTGGATTTCCGTGACCCTACACGTCGAAGTAGAGGGTCATCTCGTAGGGATGGGGCCGGTTGCGCACGGCGCTGTGCTCGTCCAGGCGGTGCTTCACCCAGTCCTCCAGCTGGCTCTTGGCGAAGACGCCGCCGGCCAGCAGGAAGGCGTGGTCCTGCTCCAGGGCCTGACAGGCCTGACGCAGGCTCGTGGGCAGGGGCTTGATCTTCCTGCGCTCCTCCTCACTCCAGCTGAAGAGGTTCACGTCGAAGGGGCCGAAGCCCTCCTCGGTGGGATCGATCTTGTTCAGGATGCCGTCGATGCCCGCCATGAGCTGGGCCGCCAGCGCCAGGTAGGGGTTGCAGGTGGCGTCGGGGGGACGGAACTCGAAGCGGGCCGTCTCCTCCTGGTCCGCGTACTTGGGCACGCGGATGGCCGCCGAGCGGTTGCCGAGGCTGAAGAAGGCGTTGATGGGGGCCTCGAAGCCCGGCACCAGGCGGCGGTAGGAGTTCGTGCTGGGGTTCGTGAGGGCCAGCAGCGCGGGGCCGTGCTTCAGGATGCCGCCGATGTAGTGGAGGGCCGTCTTGGACAGGCGTCCGTAGCCATCCTTGTCGTAGAAGAGGTTCTTGCCGCCCTTCACCAGCATCTGGTGGAAGTGCATGCCGCTGCCCGCCTCGCCGTAGAGGGGCTTGGGCATGAAGGTGGCCGTCTGGCCGTGGCGCAGCGCCGTGTTCTTCACCACGTACTTCACCGCCTGGGTGGCATCGCCCGCCTTCAGGATGCCGAAGAGGGGCGTCTCGATCTCGCACTGGCCGGGGCCGCCCACCTCGTGGTGGTGGTACTTCACCTCGATGCCCATGGCCTCGAGCTCCGCGCACATCTCGGAGCGCAGGTTGTAGAGCTGGTCCTTGGGGGCGATGGCGTGGTAGCCGCCGTGCAGGGGGATCAGGTGCCCGTGGCCGCCGGTGGCGCTGTTCCAGTCGGCCTCGCAGCTGTCCACGCGGTAGGAGGCCGCATTCACCCGGTTCTCGATGGCCACGTCGTCGAAGACGTAGAACTCGTATTCGGGGCCCCAGACGCTCTCGTCCGCGATGCCCGTGGACTTCAGGAAGTTCTCGGCCCCGATGCAGATGTTGCGCGGGTCGTAGGCGAAGGCGTTCTTGGTGTCGGCCTCGTGGGCGGAGCAGATGAAGCTCAGGGTGGGCTGCTCCCAGAAGGGGTCCCGGAAGGCGGTGGCGAGGTCAGGCAGCAGGACCATGTCCCCGGACTTCACGCTCTTGAGGCCCACGCTGGATCCGTCGAAACCCACGCCGTCGCGCATGAGCTGCTCGGTGAACTGCCCCGCAGGGATGGTCACGTGATGCCAGCGCCCCCACAGGTCGCTGAACTTCAGGTCCACCATCCCGTACTCGTGGGTGCGGAGATGGTTCTTCGCTTCCTCGAAGCTCTTGAACACGGATGCCTCCCTTGCCAGGCTGCCCCGGCGCGGCACAGCATAGCAAGATCGGCGGAATACAGACCGGAATCGTCCGGGATTTGACAGGTCGTTCAGCCCGGATGATGCGGTTCCGGCCAGCCTCCCTCGGCAGAGGGAGGCGTGGAGCGTGTCCGGGCCAGACCGTCCCGGGGACGGAGCTGGCCCGGATCGCGCGCCGGAAGCGCCCGGATGCACAGCGCCCGGCAGGGACGGGGCATCCCCAACATCTGGGTTCAGACGAGCGGGGCCATCAGTTCGCGGTAGGGAGGGATGGGCCAGAGCTCCGCCGCGCAGTCCTTCTCGAGCAGGTCGAGCACCTCCCGCAGCGCATCCATGGACCCGCGCACGCCGTCGCGGAAGGCAACCGAGCATGCCTTCCCCTCCTCCGCCTCTTCCGCGGCGACCATCGCCGTCTTCAGGGCCACGAGGCGCTCCTGGGCCAGTCCGGCAAGGCGGGTCTGGGTGGCCAGGGCACTGCGCAGGGGCACCGGGATCTCCAGGCCGGCCCCGGCCAGGCCCGCCAGCGTAGCGGCGCGACGGCGCAGGTCCTCCAGCACCGCCGGGAGGATCTGCGTCTCCGCCATCTCCCGCAGCACCTGGGCTTCGATGGCCAGCGTCTTCTGGTAGTGCTCATGGCGGATCTGCAGACGCGCCTCCAGCTCCTCGGCGCTGAACACCCCCTGCCCCACGAGGAGCGCACGGGTGGAGGCCGCCTCGAAGGCCCCCAGGGCCTCCACGGTCTCCGCCGCGTGCGGAAGACCGCGCCGCGCCGCCTCCTCGCGCCACGCCGCGCCGTAGCCGTTGCCTTCGAAGCGCACGTCCCGGCTGCCGCGCACCGAATCCTGCAGCACGGCGAGCACCGCCTCCCGCGCATCCAGCCCCTCCGCCCTGCGGGCGCGGATCCGCGCGTTCATCCCGTCCAGCGCCTCGGCCACCATGGCGTTGAGCACCGTCAGGGGGAAGGCGATGGGCTGGGCGCTGCCCACGGCGCGGAACTCGAACTTGTTGCCCGTGAAGGCCAGCGGGCTGGTGCGGTTGCGGTCCGTCGCGTCCTTCTCGAGGGGTGGCAGGGTGGCCAGCCCCAGGTCCAGGACGCTGCGCCCGCCGACCCCGGAGCTGCCGCCCTCCGCCAGGGCGTCCAGGATCGCGCTGAGCTGGCGCCCCAGGTAGACGCTCGTGATCGCTGGCGGCGCCTCGTTGGCCCCCAGGCGGTGGTCGTTCCCGGCACTGGCCACCGCGGCGCGGAGCAGGGCCCCGTGGCGGGCCACCGCCTCCAGGCAGGCGCAGAGGACATAGAGGAACTGGAGGTTCTCCTCCGGCGTCTGCCCGGGCTCCAGCAGGTTGTGGCCTTCCTCCGTGGCGAGGCTCCAGTTCACGTGCTTGCCGCTGCCGTTCACCCCCGCGAAGGGCTTCTCGTGCAGCAGCACCAGCAGACCGTGCCGCTCGCCCACGGTCTTCAGCAGCTCCATCAGGAGCTGGTTGTGGTCGGACGCGAGGCTGGCGGACTCGTGGAGGGGCGCGATCTCGAACTGGTTCGGCGCCACCTCGTTGTGCCGCGTCTTGGCGGGGATGCCGAGCCGGAAGCAGGCCAGCTCCACCTCCTGCATGAAGCCCAGCACGCGCTCCTTGATGGAGCCGAAGTAGTGGTCCTCCAGCTCCTGGCCTTTGGGGGGCCGCGCCCCCTGGAGGCTGCGGCTGGCGTAGAGCAGGTCCGGACGCCGGCGCGCGAGCCCCAGGTCCACCAGGAAGTATTCCTGCTCCGCGCCGCACATGGGCGTCACCCGGGCGGTGGGGGCACCCAGCAGGGCGAGGGACTCCCGCGCCGCCCGGTCCAGGGCGCGGATGGAGCGCAGGAGGGGGACCTTCTGGTCCAGGGCCTCGCCGTGGTAGCCCACGAAGGCGGTGGGGATGCAGAGGGTGCGCCCCAGCGGACCCTCCATCAGGAAGGCCGGGCTGCCCGCGTCCCAGGCGGTGTAGCCCCGGGCCTCGAAGGTGGCGCGAAGGCCGCCGGAGGGGAAGGAGCTGGCGTCGGACTCTCCCTGCACGAGCTGGCTGCCGGAGAAGCGCTCCACGACGCCCCCCTGCCCATCCCAGGCCAGGAAGGCGTCGTGCTTTTCCGCGGTGGCCCCGGTCATGGGCAGGAACCAGTGGGTGTAGTGGGTGGCCCCCCGCTCCAGGGCCCATTCCTTCATGGCCTGGGCCACGCCGTGGGCCAGCTCCGGCGTCAGGGGTTCCCCGCGCCGCACGGCCTGCTGGAGGGCGCGGTGCAGCTCCCGGGGCAGGCGCTCCCGCATGGTGCGCTCGCAGAAGGTGTCGCATCCGAAGTAGTGGCTCACCTTGCCCTGGTCGAGGCGGCGGATGTCCCGACCGTGAACGCCCTGCACCGCATCCATCGACGCCTCCCCCCGGGACGACCCGGAAAACCAAAACAAAAAGGCCTACGGGGCCCCCCCCCGGGCCGGGGGGCACACAAACGGAGGCCCCCTCCGCCCCCCCCCACCCCCCCCCCCCCCCGTCTCCCCACCCCCCAAAGC
>CAXYVC010000135.1:0-6727 GCA_964292295.1 uncultured bacterium | reverse complement strand
TCCAGCAGGCCGTGCGCGACCACGCGGGCCTCGTCTACGCCGCGGCCTTCCTGGACCTCCTGGCGGCGGGTCTCGAGGCCTTCTGGTCGGCCAGTGCCGCCGTCCCGCCCGGGGCCAAGCTCGCCGCCGGGGCGGCACTCTGGACGGCGGGGGCGGCCTACGTCCTCTTCGCGGGGCGGCGCCATGCGTGAGCGGCTCCGCGTCGCCGTGCGCCTCCGGGAGCCCCTGGAGGCGGTGGACCTGGGCTTCGCGCTGCTGCGCGCCCACCTTCGCCCGGTCTACGCCACCTGGCTGTCGGGCTTCGGCCTGGTGGCCCTGGCGGCCTTCCTGGTCTTCCGCCGCAGCCCCTGGAAGGCCACCCTGCTGCTCTGGTGGCTCTGTCCCCTCCTGGACCGCCTGGTCCTCCACGTCCTGGGGCGCGCCACCTTCGGAGAGTCTCCCTCCCTCGCCGAGAGCCTGCGGGAGCTGCCGCGCATCCTGCGCCACGGCGTGGCGGCGGGCCTGCTCTGGAGGCGCCTGAGCCCCTGGCGTGCCTTCCTGCTGCCCATCTGGCAGCTCGAGGCGCAGGACGGGCGCGGCTACCGCCGCCGCAGCGCCCAGCTCCTGCGGCGCTGCATGGGGAGCGCCGGCCTCCTCGGCGCCGCCATGCCCCTCTTCGCCCTCGCCCTCGTGCTCGCGGCCTTCGCGCTGCTGAAGCTCCTGGCTCCGGTGGGCACCGGCCTCGGCCTGGAGACACCCGGGAACGGCTGGCCCGCCTGGGCCACCTGGGCCGCGGCCCTCCTGCCGGCGCTGGCCCTGGCCTTCCTGGAGCCCTTCCACGTGGCGGGCGGCTTCGCGCTGTACCTGAACCGCCGGGTCCAGCTCGAGGGCTGGGACCTGGAGCTGGCCTTCCGGGATCTGGCCGCCCGGGCCCGGCACCTCCTGGGGAGCGCCCTGCTGCTGCTGGCCTGCAGCCTCGGCCCCGCCCTGGCGGGACGGACGCCCGCGCCTCCCGCCGAGGCGCCCCGCGCCCTGGAGGAGGTGATGCGCGGCCCGGAGTTCCGCACCGGCCACACCGAGCGCCGCCTGCGCTGGCGCGCGGCCCCGAAGCCCGCGACCCGCCGCCATGCCGCGCCGCCACGCTGGCTGATGGCCTTCGCGGCCCTCCTCGCGCCCCTCGCCCGGGGCATCGTCATCGCCGGCCTCCTTTTCCTGCTGGCCCTCCTCCTGTGGCGCAGCCGCCGCCACCTGGCGCGGGTCCTGCGCCGGGAGGAAAGCAGCCCGGCGCCCGAGACCCTCTTCGGCCTGGAACTGCGCCCGGAGAGCCTGCCCGCGGAGCTGCCCCGGCGGGCGCGGGAACTCTGGGAGCAGGGCGCGGTGCGGGCCGCCCTGGCCCTGCTCTACCGCGGCGCCCTGGCGGACCTGGTGCACCGCCGGGGGGTGCGGGTGCCCCGGGGCGCCACGGAGGCCGCCTGCGTGCGCCTCGCGGAGGCCGTGCTGGACGCGGAAGGCGGAGCCTTCTTCCGCCGCCTGGCCGCCCAGTGGGCCCGCGTCGCCTACGGCGGCGCGCAGCCGGAAGCGGGGCACGCCGGGCTCTGCGAAGCCTGGGCCGTCCACTTCCGCGCGCCGGGACGGGGGGGCGCATGAAGGCCCGGGGCCTGCTCCTCGGCCTCCTGGTCCTCCTTGCGGGGCTGCTGGCCTGGGGCCTGTCCCGCCTTCTCGTCTGGGAGGAGGTGCAGGTCCAGGGCGGCTACCAGGGCGAGGCGCGGGTGAACGACTTCCTGGCCGCCCAGCGCCTGCTGGAGCGCCTGGGCCAGCCCGCCACCTCCCTGGCGGCCCTGCCCCGGCCTTCCGGCCTGCCGCCCTCCACGGACCTGCTGCTGCTGCCCCGCCGGCGCATGCGCTTGGCCCCGGACCAGGTGGCCTCCCTGCTCGCCTGGGTGCGCGCAGGCGGCCTGCTGGTGGCCGAGGCCGGGCCCCCGGAGCCCGGCGAGGCCCGGGAGACCGCCGATCCCCTCCTGGCGGCCCTCGGCGCACGCCATGTGGCCGTCGAGGACGAGGCCTCCGACATTCCCCTGGGCTTCCGGGTGAACGGCGTGGACGTCACGGTGGACCTCGGGGCGGGCACCGGTCTGGTGGACCTCAGCGGGCGGGCCAGCGCCCGCGCGGGGAACGCACGGACCCCCAAGGTGCTTCAGTACGACCTCGACCGGGGCCGCGCGATCCTCTTCACGCGCCTTTCCGCCCTGGCCAACGACCAGCTGGGCGCGCACGACCACGCGGTGTTCCTGGCCGCCCTCGCCCGCCGCGACTCAGGGGGGAGGGTGTGGATCATCTACCGGGAGCGCGCCACCACGGCGCTGGACTGGTTGCGCACCCACGGCGGCCCCGCGGCGCTGGGGCTCGGCCTGTTCCTGGCGGCCCTCTGGCTGCGGGCAGGGCGCCGCTTCGGCCCGCTCCTGCCCGCCCCCGCTCCCGTCCGGCGCAGCCTGCTGGAGCACCTCGCCGCCGCCGGGCGCTTCCAGTGGCGCCACCGGGAGGGGCGCCCGCTGCTTCTCGCCGCCCGTACGGCGGCCCTGCGCCACCTGGCGCGCCGCCACCCGGGCCTCCTGGCCGGGCCGGAAGCGGAGTGGCCCCAGCGCCTCGCCGCCTTTTCCGGCCTGGACCCCGAGGCCGTCTTCCGGGCCCTGCGCTTCGAGCGGCACAGCGACCCGGACGCCTTCACCGACGCCCTCCGCACCCTCGATCACCTCAGGAAGCTGCCATGACCCCAGAAGCCTTCCCCCCCCTCGATCCCCAGGAACAGGCCTGGGCCTCCGGACTTGCCGCCGCCCTGCGCGGGGAGATCGGGCGAGCCCTCGTGGGCCAGCAGGCGGTGGTGGACCAGGTGCTCGCCACCCTCCTCGCCTCCGGCCACGTGCTGCTGGAGGGGGCGCCGGGCCTGGGCAAGACCCTGCTGGTGCGCGCCCTGGCCCGGGCCATCCAGGGCGGCCATGCCCGCATCCAGTTCACGCCGGATCTCATGCCCTCCGACGTGACGGGCCACGCGGTGTACGACGGGCGCGCCGAGCGCTTCCACGTGCGCCAGGGCCCCGTCTTCACCAACCTGTTGCTGGCGGACGAGGTGAACCGCGCCCCCGCCAAGACCCAGGCGGCCCTGCTGGAGGTGATGCAGGAGCAGCAGGTGACGCTGGAGGGGCAGGCCCTTCCCGTGCCGCGGCCCTTCATGGTGCTGGCCACCCAGAACCCCATCGAGCAGGAGGGCACCTACCCCCTCCCCGAGGCCCAGCTGGACCGCTTCCTGCTGAAGGTAACCATGGACTACCCCAGCCCGGAGGAGGAGAACGCCCTGGTGCGCCGGGTCACGGAGGGCCGCGCCGGGGACCGCCTGGACGTGGAAGCGGTGAACGCCGTCGCCACGCCGGAGGACATCCTGCGCCTCCAGGCCGCCGCCGCCCGGGTGCGCGTGGACGACGCGGTGTGCGACTACGCGGTGCGCCTGGCGCGGGCCACCCGCGCCTGGGCGGGCATCAGCCTGGGGGCCGGCCCCCGGGGCGGCATCGCCCTGGTGCGCGCCGCCCGGGCCCACGCCCTGCTGGAGGGCCGCGCCTTCGCCGCGCCGGACGACGTGAAGGCCCTGGCCCTGCCCGCCCTGCGCCACCGCATCGCCCCCAGTCCGGAGGCCGAGATCGAGGGCCAGGACGTGGACCAGCTGCTGGAAGCCCTCCTGGACCACATCGACGCCCCCCGCGCATGATCCCCTCCCGCGCCCTGATCGGCCTCCTGGCCGCCTGGACCGCCCTCGCGGTTCCCGCCACGGCGTGGCCCGCGCTCTTCCGGGGCCCCTGGGCCTGGTCCGGCCTGACCCTGCTGGGGGTGGCCCTCCTGGATGCGGTCCTGCCGCGGCACCAGCCCCCGCCGGCCCTGGCCCGCAGCCTGCCGGGCCCCCTGGCGGTGGGGGCCTGGACGGAGGCGCGCCTGCGGCTCTCCGCTCCGGGGTTCCTGCCCCTCCGCCTGGAGCTGTGGGAGGGCCTGCCCCCCAGTTTCGAGTCCCGCGGCATGCCCCGGCGCCTGCGCCTGGCACCCGGCGCCTGGGCCGAGCTGCGCTACCGCCTGCGTCCGCGGGAACGGGGCGCCTTCCGTCTCAGCCCCTGCCAGGCGCGCCTGGGATCGCCCTGCGGGCTCTGGCAGCGCTGCCTGCACCTGGGGGGCGAAGGCGCCGTGAAGGTCTACCCCGACTTCGCCGCGGTGAAGCAGTATGCCCGCCTGGCCACGGGACACCGCCTGGGTCAGCTCGGCATCCACCGCAAGCGGAGGCGGGGCGAGGGCACGGAGTTCCACCAACTGCGGGAGTACCGGGAGGGCGACAGCCCGCGCCAGATCGACTGGAAGGCCACCAGCCGCATGCGGCGCCTCGTGAGCCGCGAATACACGGACGAACGGGACCAGCAGGTGCTCTTCCTGCTGGATTGCGGGCGGCGCATGCGGGCGCAGGACGGCCCCCTCTCCCACTTCGACCACGCCCTCTCGGCCCTGCTCCTCCTCGCCCACGTGGCCCTGCGGGAGGGGGACGCCGTCGGCCTGCTGAGCTTCGCGGGCGAGGAACGCTGGCTTCCTCCCAGGAAGGGCTCCCACGTGCAGGACGCCCTCGCGGAGCGCCTCTACGACCTCCAGCCCACCACCCGCGCCAGCGACTACCTGGAGGCCGCGCGCAGCGTCCTGGTTCGGGTGCGCAAGCGCGCCCTGGTGGTGCTCGTCACGAACCTCCGGGACGAGGACGACGACACGCTCCAGCCCGCCCTCGCACTGCTGCGGGCCCGCCACCAGGTGCTCGTGGCCAGCCTCCGGGAGCAGGCCCTGGAGCAGGCCCTGCACGGGGAGGTGGCGGGTTTCGAGGAGGCCCTGCTGCAGGGGGCCGTCCACCAGTATCTCGACCAGCGGCGCGCCACCTTCGAGCGCATGGCCGTCCGGGGCGTCCGCACGCTGGACGTGCTCCCCGAACGGCTTTCCGTGGCCCTGGTGAACCGCTACCTCGACCTCAAGCGCAGCGGCGCGGCGTAGCTACTTCCCGAAGACCGCCTTCAGGTCGCGCTTCCCGCGCTCAAGGTAGGGCACCGGCACGTCCATCCAGGCCGGGCGCGGGGCGCCCAGCAGCAGGTGGTCGAAGAACTCGCACAGGTGGAGCGTCCAGTGCTTCAGGTTCTCCCGCTGCACGAGGTTGTGCTTGTCGCCGTTGTAGTTGAACATCCACGCGGGCTTGCCCAGGCGGCGCAGGGCGCTGAAGAACTCGATGCCCTGCTCCCAGGGCACGGCGTCGTCCCCGTCGTTGTGGATCATGAGCAGCGGCGTCTGCACCCGCTCGGCCCAGAAGAGGGGAGAGCTCTCGAGGTACTGCAGGGGGCTGCCCCAGGGCGTGTCGCCCAGGCGGCTCTGGCCCTTCTCGTACTGGAAGGCTCGGCTCATGCCGCTGCCCCATCGGATGCCGCCATAGGCGCTGGTCATGTTGCTCACCGTCGCCCCCGCCTCCGCGGCCTTGAAGAGGCGGGTCTGGGCCACCAGGTAGGCCACCTGGTAGCCGCCCCAGGAGTGGCCCTGGATGCCGATGCGCTCGGGGTCCACGAACCCCTTCGCCACCAGCTGGGCGATGGCGGGCAGCACGCACTTCACCGAACTCTTGCCCGGGTAGCCCGCCTCGAAGGTGACGTCGGGGCGCAGCACCAGGTAGCCGTTGCTGGCAAAACGCGTGAAGTTGATGCTCGTGCCCGGCGCCGGCGGCTGGTACACGTGCAGCATGTCGCTGTAGCCCTCGTAGATGTAGACCATCAGCGGGTATTTCTTCGCCGGGTCGAAGTCCTCCGGCTTCGCCAGCAGGGCCTTCATGGGCTTGCCGTCGGCGTTCACGTATTCGACCAGCTCCTGGCGGCCCCAGCGGAAGCCCTTCTGCTGGGGATTCGCGTCACTCAGGCGCCGGGGCTTGCGGAAGCTGAGGTCGGTCAGCCACAGGTCGGGAAACAGATCGAAGCGCTGCCTGGAAAGCACCACCGTCTCCGCCTCCCGGGCCTTCAGGAAGATGCCCGTGGGACGCTCGTTGGGCTGCCGCGCCCCCAGCAGGGCGTCTTCCTGCACCAGGATTCGGGGCGCCTGCCCGGGGTCCAGCCGCGCGTAGCCCGTGGCCTTCGTGTCCACCTGCTCCGTCTTCAGCCAGAGGGGCCTGGCCAGGTCCACGGCCAGGGCCTCCGGATCCAGCGCCAGGGGGCGCAGCTCGCGCCGTTCCTTCCGGCCCAGGCCCTGGGTGAGGCAGCGGCTCGTCCCATCGGGCGCCAGCGCCCACACGTCGAAGCGGTCGAAGGCCAGCAGCTCCCGGTCCCCGGGCGTCCACCCTCCCTGGCCATAGGCGTCCGGAAGATCCGGATGGTCGTCGTCCTCCTGCTCGAAGCGCACCTCCAGCGCCCCGCCCAGCGTGGCCGGCGCGCCGCCCTTCGTGGCCTGCGCCTTCCAGCGCCGCGCCGCGCCGTCGAAGAAGGCGAACCAGCGGCCCTCGGGGCTCAGGTGGGAAGCCCGCGAGCGGGGCAGGCGCTTCTGCAGCAGGGTGCGCGCGCCGCTGGCCAGGTCCACGGCGCAGACGTCCGCGTAGCCCTTGTCCCAGGAAGCCTCGGCGCGGTAGGGCCCCGGCGCGTAGGCCAGCGCCACGTCCGGGTTCTCGTTGGTCTCCACCCCGGGCCAGTCCGGGCCGCCCAGCTGCACGCAG
>CAXYVC010000134.1:0-6881 GCA_964292295.1 uncultured bacterium | reverse complement strand
GGGGACCCCCCCCCCCCCCCCCTGACCCCCCCGCCATCGGGGGGGGCGTTTTTAATCGATACCCCCCCCAAAAAAATGGGTGATATACATGCTTAAAAAATCTTAGTTGACAGGCATCATGTTGGGGCTATCTTAGAGGCGCGGAGGTCTCCCATGTCCCTGCTTCCCCTGACCCAGCGCGCCAACGAGGTCCTGCTTGCCGCCCGGAACCGGGCGGCGGAGGCGGGCCATGCAGAGCTCCTGCCCGTGCACCTCTTCGCGGCGCTGCTGGCGCCCGAGGCGGGCCTGCGGCCCCTGCTGGAGAAGGCCGGCCTGGCGCCGGAGGCCTTCCGGGGTTTCCAGGAGGCCGCCGAGGGGCTGGTGTCGGCCCTCCCGCGGGCCGTGGGCGGCTCCGAGCCTCAGCCGGGGCCGGCCTTCCGGAGCTTCCTGGGCCTAGCCAGCGATACGGGCCGCGGCTTGGGGGACCGCTTCCTGGCGACGGATGCGATGCTTCTCGCCTTCACCAACGCTCCCACCGACGCGCGGAAGCTCCTGGACCGCTTCGGACTCTCCCGGAAGGCCCTGGAGGGCGCCCTGGCCGAGGCCCGGAAGGGCTCCCGGGTGGAGGACGAGCGGGCCGAGGAGCGTTTCGCCAGTCTGGAGAAATATGCCAAGGACCTCACGGCCCTGGCGGAAACGGGGAAGCTGGATCCGGTCATCGGCCGGGACGAGGAGATCCGCCGGGTGCTCCAGGTGCTCAGCCGCCGCACCAAGAACAACCCGGTGCTCATCGGCGAGCCCGGCGTGGGCAAGACGGCCATCGTGGAGGGCCTGGCCCAGCGCATCTCCAAGGGCGATGTGCCGGAGAGCCTGCGCGGCCTGCGCGTCCTGGCGCTGGACATGGGGGCGCTGGTGGCGGGCGCCCAGTACCGTGGCCAGTTCGAGGAGCGGCTGAAGGGCGTCATCCAGGAGGTGGAGCGTGCCGAGGGCCGCATCGTCCTCTTCATCGACGAGCTGCACCTGCTGGTGGGTGCGGGCAAGACGGACGGCGCCATGGACGCCGCCAACCTGCTGAAGCCCGCCCTGGCCCGGGGCGACCTGCGCTGCATCGGCGCCACGACGCTGGACGAGTACCGCCAGCACATCGAGAAGGACGCGGCCCTGGAGCGGCGCTTCCAGCCCGTGCGCGTGGAGGAACCTTCCCCCGAGGACGCGGTGAGCATCCTGCGGGGCCTGAAGGAACGCTACGAGAAGCACCACGGCGTGCGCATCCGGGACGCGGCGCTGGTGGAGGCGGTGCACCTCTCCACCCGCTACATCGCGGACCGCTTCCTGCCGGACAAGGCGGTAGACCTCATGGACGAGGCCGCCTCGAGCCTGCGCATCCAGATCGACAGCCGGCCCGAGGCCATCGACCTGCGCCAGCGGCGGCGCATGCAGCTGGAGCTGGAACGGCACGCCCTGGCCCGGGAGCACGACGCCGCGAGCCGCGCGCGCCTGGAGGAGCTCGATGCGGAGCTGGCCGCCCTGGGCGAGGAGCTGTCGCGCCTCAACGCCCAGTGGGAGGGCGAGCGGAAGGCCGTCGAGGCTCTGCGGGAGCGCCAGAAGCGCCTGGAGGCGCTGCGCCTGGAACTGGAGCAGGCCAAGGCGAAGGGGGACTACGAGCGGGCCAGCCGCCTGGAATACGGCGAGCTGCCGGATCTGGCGCGGGAGCTGGAGCAGGCGTCAAGGCGGGAGGACGCCCTGCTGCGCCTGGAGGTGGGCGAGGAGGACGTGGCTGCGGTGGTGGCCAAGTGGACGGGCATTCCCGTGGCCAAGCTCCTGGAGGGTGAGGCCGCCAAGCTGCTGAGCCTCGAGGCCCGCCTGCGGGAGCGCGTGGTCGGCCAGGACCCCGCCCTGGAGGCCATCGCGGACGCCCTGCGCCGCAGCCGAGCGGGTCTTTCGGACCCGCCGCGCCCCATCGGCGGCTTCCTCTTCCTGGGGCCCACGGGCGTGGGCAAGACCGAGGTGGCGCGCGCCCTGGCGGAGGCGCTCTTCGACGACGAGAACGCCCTGGTGCGCATCGACATGAGCGAATTCACCCACGAGGCCGACGCCACGCGCCTCATCGGCGCGGCACCCGGCTACGTGGGCTACGAGGAGGGCGGGCGCCTCACGGAGGCGGTGCGCCGCCGCCCCTATTGCGTGGTGCTCCTGGACGAGATGGAGAAGGCCCACCCGCGCATCTTCGACCTCTTCCTTCAGGTGCTGGAGGACGGCCGCCTGACGGACGGCCACGGCCGCACGGTGAGCTTCCGCAACGCCCTGCTGATCATGACCAGCAACGTGGGCAGCGCGGCCATCTTCGGGGCGGGGGGCGACGCGGCCAGGGTCCGGGAGGAGGTTCAGGGCGCCCTGCGCGCGCACTTCCGGCCCGAATTCCTGAACCGGGTGGACGAGGTGGTGACCTTCCGCGCCCTGGAGGCTTCCCACCTGCGCGCCGTGGCGGCCATCCAGCTGCGCCGGGTGGAGGGCCTCCTGGCGGAGCGCCGCCTGGGCCTCCACGTGCGGGAGGAGGCCCTGGACTGGCTGGCGAAGGAGGGCTTCGATCCCCAGTACGGCGCCCGCCCCCTGAAGCGCCTGGTGCAGCAGGCGGTGGTGAATCCCCTGAGCCGCTTGGTGCTGGAGGGGCGCCTCCTTCCCGGCGCCGTGGCCGAGCTCCGGGTGGAGGGGGGAGGCCTGGGCGTCGTTCCCCTGGCGCCCCAGTAGCGCCTTCCAGGCCCTCCGGCCGTGGCTGCGGGTTCTTGACCACGGGCCCCCGAAGGTCGATAGGATGGGGTTCTGGAACCCCTCATGAGCCAGCCCCGCATCCTGATCGTGGATGACGAATCCGACTTCCGGGCCCTCCTGGTGGAGGCGCTCCAGTCCATGGACTACCAGGCGGACGGGGCCGAGAGCGCCGAGGCGGCGCTGGAGCTCGTGGCGCGCCAGCACTACGCCATCATCTTCACGGACCTCAACATGCCGGGCGGCCTTTCAGGGCTGGATCTGCTGCACCGCGTGAAGGAGCAGGATCCCAGGACCTTCACGATCCTGATGACGGGCTACGCCACCACCGAGGCGGCCATCCAGGCCCTCAAGCGGGGCGCCTACGACTTCATCCAGAAGCCCTTCAAGCTGGCCGAGCTGGAGGCCAGCCTGCTGCGGGCCCTGGACCACTACAACATCCGCCGGGAGAACGAGGCGTACCAGAGCCGTCTGGAGGAGATGGTGATGGAGCGCACGGCGGAGATCCTGCAGCTCAAGGAGGACATCGAGAAGCTCTTCGAGGGCTTCGTGCAGGCCTCCGTGACCGCGATCGAGGCGCGGGACCCCAGCACCAGCGGCCACAGCAGCCGCGTGGCGGACCTGACGGTGGCCCTCGGCGAGGCCGTGAACGCCACGCCCACGGGGCCGTACGGGGCCGTCCACTTCACGGAACAGCAGCTCAAGGAGGTCCGCTACGCCGGCCTGCTCCACGACTTCGGGAAGGTGGGCGTGCGCGAAGAGGTGCTGGTGAAGGCGAAGAAGCTCCAGCCGGACCGGCTGGACCGCATCCTCCAGCGCCTGTACCAGCGGGACCTGGAGATCGTCCTTGAGCTGATGACGCGCGCCTGGGACGAGGGCGCCCCGAAGGACGCCGCGCCCTTCCACGCGCTGCTGCAGGCGCGCCGCGCCGAGAGCCGCCGCCTGGTGGAGCTGGTGCAGCGCTGCAACGAGCCCACGGTGCTGCCCCTCGAAATCGCGGAGCAGATGGACGAGCTGGAGAGCCTGGAGTTCGTGCACCACGGGGGGGAGGCCCAGCGCATCTTCGAGCCGGGGGATATCGCCGCGCTGCGCATCCCGAAGGGCAGCCTCAGCGAGGAGGAGCGGGAGGAGATCAACAGCCACGTCACCCACACCTTCCGCTTCCTGCGCCAGATCCCCTGGACCGGGGGCCTGAAGGACCTCCCCGAGATCGCCTATGCCCACCACGAGCGCCTCAACGGCCGCGGCTACCCCCGGGGCCTCGTGTCCGAGCAGATCCCGGTCCAGAGCAAGCTCATGGCCATCGCGGACGTGTACGACGCGCTGGTGGCCAGCGACCGCCCCTACAAGGCCGCGGTGAGCGTGCCGAAGAGCCTCCAGATCCTCGAGGACGAGGCGAAGGCTGGCCTTCTGGACGCGGAAGCGCTAAGAATATTCATGGATGCCAAGATCTTCGAACTCACCATCTCGCGCTTCCGCGTCTGAGGGGCGCCGATGACTCCGGAAACGATCCTGCTGGTGGATGACGAGCCCGACCTTCGGGCCGCCCTCCGCGAGAGCCTGCAGGAGGACGGCTACGCGGTGGAGGAGGCCGAGGGTGCCGACCGCGCCCTGGCGCTCCTGGAGCAGGCCCACTTCCCGGTCATCGTGACCGACTTCCACATGCCCGGGGGGCCCTCCGGCCTGGATCTGCTGGCCGCGGTGAAGGCCCGGGATCCGAGGACGCTCTGCGTGCTCATCACGGGCTACGCCAGCCTCCCCATGGCCGTCGAGGCCCTGAAGCGCGGGGCCTACGACTTCGTGCAGAAGCCCTTCAAGGTCGCGGAGCTGGAGGCGGTGCTGGACCGCGCCCTGGACCACGCACGCACCCTGCGGCAGGTGGAGGCCTACCAGAAGGAGCTGGAGGCCCGGGTGGTGGCCCGCGTGGCGGAGTTCAAGGCCTTCCACGACGAGAGCCTCCAGCTGAACGAGCTGCTCTGCCAGTCCCTCCTGGCCACGGACGAGGCCGCCGCGGTGGCCCCCTTCCTGGAGCATCTCCGCCAGCGCTGGACGCCCGCGGGCATGGCGCTGCTGATGCCCCGGGGCGAGGGATGGCTGCCCCTGGTGCAGGATGGGCCCCGGCCCTGGAGCGCCGCGCGCCCCCTGCCTCCTCCGGGCGGCCTGGAACTCCGCGAGTGGGACGGCTGGTATCCGGACGGTTTCCTGGTGCCCCTGCGCGCCCAGAAGCACCTGCAGGCCTGCCTCGTGCTCGGCTTCGAGACCCGCAGCACCTTCCAGCCCGAGGCCCCGGCCTTCGTCCTGTGGGTGCGTCAGGTGGCCGCCGCCCTGCACGCCCTGCGCCGCCTGAAGGCCTTCGCCTCCGCCGAGGTGGCCCGGGCCCTGGGCCGCGCCTGAAGCCGGGAGCCCCATGAACAGCCCAGCCCACGCCCTGCTCTGGACCGGCCTGAACGGCCGCGATGCGGACGCCGCAGACCCGGGTTTCCGGCCCGGCGGCGTCATCCTTTTCTCCCGCAACCTGGACCCGGATCCCGCGGAGGGGCCCGCGCGCTGCCATGCGCTGCTGGCCGAGCTTCAGGCCCGCTGGGGGCAGGAGGCGCCCCTGGCGGTGGCCGTGGACCAGGAGGGCGGCCCCGTGTCGCGCCTCGCGCCCTGGGTGGGGCCCACGCCGCCCCTACGCGAGGTCTGGATCCGCGGAGGCGCCGAGGCGTGCGCCCGCTGGGGCAGCCTGTGGGGCCGCGGCCTCCGCCTGCTGGGCTTCCACGTGGACTTCGCTCCGGTGGCGGACCTCTGGGACGGCCGGCCGGGCACCGGCCTGGGCGATCGCTGCGCCAGCGAAGAACCGCTGGAGGCGGCCCGGGCCGCGGGGGCCTTCCTGCACGGCCTGGAGAGCGCGGGCGTGCGGGGCTGCCTGAAGCACTTCCCCGGTCTCGGCGGTACCGCGGTGGACAGCCACCAGGCGCTTCCGGAGCTGAAGGACATGGCCCAGATCGCCCGGAACCTGGAAGTCTTCCGCCTGCTGGCGCACCAGGAGCGTCTGGTGATGGTGGCGCACCTGCGCGCGCCGGGCACCGGTGGGCTGCCCGCGAGCCTGCACCGGGGCAGCGTCGCCGCCAACCCCTGGGGCATCCGGGGGCGCTTCCTTCCCGATGACCTGGAGATGGGCGGCTGCGCCGAATGGTCCTGGGAGGACCGTGCGCGCCTCTGCCTGGAGGCGGGCCACATGGCCCTGCTGGTGTGCCAGACCCGGGAAGGCTGGGAGGCCTGTGCCGAGGCCGCCGCCCGCCAGCCGGAGGCCCGGGTGCGCCCGGCCCTGGAGCGCTTCGGGGCCTTCCGGAGGGGCCTTGCCCGGGAGGCCGCGCCCTTCGACCGCGGGGCCTGGAGGGCCTGGGCGGACGAGGTGGCGCGCGAGGCCGCGCCGAAGGCCTGACACCCTTCCGCTATGCTGGACGACCGAGGAGCATCCATGTTCGAACGCGCCTACTACCCGCCCATCGTCATCGAGGAAACCCCGCGCGGGGAGCGCAGCTACGACATCTACAGCCGCCTGCTCAAGGACAACATCATCTTCCTGGGCACCGCCATCGACGACAGTGTGGCCAACGCCCTGGTGGCGCAGATGCTCTTCCTGGAGAGCGAGGACCCGGACAAGGACATCCAGATCTACATCAACAGCCCCGGCGGCAGCGTGACGGCGGGCCTCGCCATCTACGACACCATGCAGTTCGTGAAGAACGACATCGTCACCTACTGCGTGGGGCAGGCGGCCAGTATGGCCGCCATGCTGCTGGCATCGGGCACCAAGGGCAAGCGCTTCGCCCTGCCCAACGCGCGCATCATGATCCACCAGCCCTCGGGCGGCGCCCAGGGCCAGGCCTCGGACATCGAGATCACCTACAAGGAGATCCAGCGCCTGAAGGACATGATGCACGAGATGCTGGCCAAGCACACGGAGCAGCCCGTGAAGAAGATCATCCGGGACATGGACCGCGACTACTTCATGAGCTCCCAGGAGGCGATGGAATACGGAATCCTCGACAAGGTGCTCTCCGAGCGCCCCTAGGTCCCGGCGGTCTTCCGCGGAAGGGCCCCCCCGCGGCGCGGCCTTCTTGTGGTCCCAGACCGGGGTGGGGCCCCGC
>CAXYVC010000133.1:0-6970 GCA_964292295.1 uncultured bacterium | reverse complement strand
GGTTGCTTGGGGGGGGGGGGGGGGGGGTAGCATTGGCCGCGGCGGGGGGCAGGGCGGCGGCCAGGAGGCAGGGAAGGGGCTCCAGCATGGGAAACATCGTGGAAGGGCCGCCTCCGCGGAACGGAGGCGGCCTCGGGTCAACGTGGAAGAGGGGATCAGAACGTGATGCGGCAGCCCAGGCGCAGGCGGCGGCCCGTTTCCACGGAATCGGGATACAGATAGGAACTGGAGTTGATGCGCTCGGTCCAGCTCAGGGTCGTGCCGGAGTTGAAGACGTTGAAGACTTCGGCAAAGGCCTCGGCCTTCACCTGCTTCCCGAAGGGCACCTGCTGGGTGAGGCGCAGATCCACCAGGCTGCGGCTGGGGTAGGTCTCGCTGCCCCGCGTCTCGGTGTTGATGTAGTAGCGGATGGGGATCTTGGCAGTGCGGTAGTAGGGCGTCCAGCGCTCGCCGCTCAGGAAGGTGTAGGTGCCGGAGACGCGCATGGCCCAGGGCAGTTCCACGATGAAGCGGGCCTTGAACTCGTCGTCGTTGTAGCCGGGCAGGCGGCCGTCGGCATTGGTCAGGTTGTTGGGGTTGATGAAGGTATCGTCGTAGCCGTCGCCCCGGGTGACGTTGCCCGAGGAGCGGGCCCGGGTGTAGGTGCCGTTGAAGCTCCAGTGGTCGGCCATCCTGCGGTCCAGGGCCAGGGAGGCGGACCAGTAGCGGCGCTTGGCGCGGTCGTCGTTGGTCACCAGGTAGTCGTGGCCGTCCGCAGGCAGGCCCGACTCGTAGATGGGGATGGTGGCGCCGGTGATGGGGTTGGTGGCCGTGGTCCAGGTGCCCGTGGGATCGGGGGTGAGGTCCCTGCGCACCAGGAGGTCCTTGAACTGGCGATAGACCCAGGAGCCGCTCACGGTCCAGGCGGAGAGGGCGCCCTTGAATCGCTGCTCCAGGGAGAAGGTCAGCTCGTCGGTGTAGGGGTGCTTGGCGTCCGGGTCCACGCGGGCCACGTCGCCCACCACGCGGTTGACGGTGTCGTGGGCGGGGTCCGCCGCCGGCCAGGTCGCCGGGTTCAGGGGGTCGATCTGGGTGCCGTACTGCCAGTCGTAGTAGGTCGCCTTCGGCTTGGCAGTCTCGTTGGCCCGGTCGATGAAATAGGTGGAATAGGCGGCGAAGTAGCGGCCCCAGTGGCCCTTCAGCATGGTGCTGGCATCCCGGGTGAGGGCCAGGTTGAAGCCGAAGCGGGGGGCCAGCGTCTTCTTGTCCCACAGGTTGCTGGCGCCGTAGTAGCGGGCCTGGAACTGCTCGAAGCGCAGGCCCGGGCGCAGGGTCAGACGGTCGTTGAGCTTCCACTCGTCCTGGACGAAGGCCGCCAGGCGGTTGATGCGCTGCTGGATGTTCCAGCCGCCGCCGATCATGTATTCGTCGGTGAAGAGAGCCTCGCCGCCGCTGCCGTTGTCACCGGTGTAGGCGCTGTACTGGATGCCGCCGGGGGTGCTCCGCCGCTCCTCGTCCGTGGACTGCTCGCGCTCCAGGCCGAAGCGGAAGGCGTGGTTGCCGGTGCCCATCAGGTCGGTCTTGAACCAGTCGAAGGTGGCGGAAAGGGTGGTGCGGCCCCGGTAGTTGCGGTCCATCCAGGTGGTGTTGCCGTAGTATTCGATGCCCTTGTAGTAGTCGTAGGCGTCCAGGGGCGCGGCGTTGCCGCCGTAGGGCAGCAGGTCGTAGCGGCCGGAGTAGCCCAGCAGCTTCACGGTGAGCACCTTGTCGGAATCCAGCGTCTGGGTCCAGGTGAAGCCGTAGCTGCGGTTGGGGGCCTTCTCCAGCACGGAGGCCACGGGCAGGGTGTATTTGTCGATGCCCCGGCGGTCCACGTGCATGTAGTCGTATTCGAAGAGGCCCTCCAGGGTGGCGCTGGGGATCACCTGCCAGGTGAGCTTGCCCAGGAAGAGGGTCTTGGAACTCTTGTAGGGTTCCAGCGCGCCGGGGCGGGACTCGTCCGCCTGCACCCGCTCGGCGGAGGCGAAGAACCACAGCTTGTCCTTCACGATGGGGCCGCCCACGTTCAGGGCGATATCCCAGTCCTTGGCGGGCAGGATGGCCTTGTCCGCCGCCTCCAGCTTGGAGTTGGAGGAGGTGGCCTGCCACTTGGTGTCGCCGTAGTAGGCGTTCAGGCTGCCCTCGAAGGTGTTGCCGCCCCGCTTGATGAGGCCGTTCACGAAGCCGCCGTTGTAGCTGCCGTACTCGGCGGAGGCGCCGATGCCGCCCACCTGGATCTCCGAGAACCAGTCGGGGTTGGGGAAGATCCACACCGTGCCGCCGGACGGATCGCTCATGTTCACGCCGTCCATCATGTAGGCGTTCTCGCGGCGGTTGCCGCCCCAGGCCTTGTTGTCGTTCACGCCAGGGGCCAGGTTCATGATGCCGCCGATGCTGCGCTCCGCAGGCAGGGTGGCCAGCTCGTCGGTGTTGAAGTTCTGGGTGAGGGTCATGGGCGCGCTGTCCTGGCGCTCGGCGCCCCCCACCACCTCCACCACGGCGGAGGAGGCCGCCGCGAACTTCCAGTTCAGGGTCGACGAGCGGCCCAGCTCCAGCAGCTCGCTGCCCGTGAGGGGGGAGAAGCCCGGGGCCTCCACCACCACGCGGTAGCGGCCCGGAGGCAGCACGGCAAAGCGGTAGGTTCCGTTCTCCTTGGTCCGCAGGGTGCGCTCGCCGCCGATGAGGGAGGGGGAGCTGACGCGCACCAGGGCCCCCGCGATGGGCTTGCCCGAGGGGTCGCGCACCGTGCCCATCAGGGCCGAGGTCGTGATGCCCTGGGCGACCAGGGCGCCGGGTGCGGCGCCGGCGAGGAGAAGGGTGATGGCGCAGAGTCTGCCGATGGGCATGGACATGGATCCTCCCTGGGGGATGGGGTGGCGCACAGCGGAAAAAATGTTCCGCCAACTTCACAATGCAAGCAAGAATTTGTTCACACTTTTTTCGGAACCTTCCGGAGGCCCCCCATGGCACCCCTCTCCGCGCCCTTTCGACGAGGCCTGACGGGCCTCCTTGCCGCCGCCGGGCTGGTTGCCGGGGCGCCTCCGGAGCTGCTGGTCCTGGGGGCGCGCATCCCCGGCCAGGCGGGACTGCGGGGCGTGGCGGTGCGGGAAGGGCGCATCCTGGAGCTGGGGCCGGACGCGCGGATGCGCCGTCTCGCTGGGCGGGGCACCCGGGTGCTGGAGGCTCAGGGGGCGACCCTGCTGCCCGGTTTCCAGGATGCCCACGTGCACCTGCAGAGCGGCGGGCTGGGCCTGAAGGGGCTCGCGCTGGGCTCGGCGACCCGCGCCGGGGAGATCCTGGAGGCCCTGCGCCGCTGGGACCGGGAGCATCCCGGCGAGGGGTGGATCCAGGGAAGGGGATGGACCTACACCTGCTTCCCCGGCGGCCTGCCCGACAAGGCGCTGCTGGACGGCGTGGTGAAGGACCGGCCCGTCTACCTGCGCGCCTTCGACGGGCACACGGCGTGGGCCAACAGCCGGGCGCTGGCCCTGGCGGGGATCACCGCCGCCACGCCGGACCCCGCCGGGGGCCAGATCGTGCGCGATCCGCATAGCGGCGAGCCCACGGGCATCCTGAAGGAGGAGGCCCAGGAGCTGATGAAGCGGGTGATCCCGCCCCCCAGCCGCGCGGAGCGCCTGGAGGCCCTGCGCGCGGCCATGCGCGAGGCCCACCGCGTGGGGGTCACCGCCGTGCAGGAGGCGGGCGCCACCGCCGAGGAGGTGGAACTCTTCGAGGCGCTGCGCGCCTCCGGGGAACTGAAGCTGCGCACGTACCTGGCCCTCACCACCGCGGAGCCCCTCACCGACGGCGAGCTGGCCCGCATGGAGGCCCTGCGGGCGCGCCATCGGGAGGACCCGGTGCTCCGCGTGGGGGCAGTCAAGCTCTTCATCGACGGCGTCATCGAGTCCGGCACCGCGCGCCTGCTGGCGCCCTACGCGGGCTCCGCCTCCAGGGGCGAGGCGCTGATGGACCAGGCCGCGCTGAACACCCGCATCGCCACGCTGGACCGCCACGGATGGCAGGTGTGGGTGCACGCCATCGGGGACGGAGGCGTGCGCATGGTGCTGGACGCGGTGGAGGCCGCCGGTCCCGGGGCGCGGGCGCGCCGGCACCGCGTCGAACACGGCGAGCTCATCGATTCCGCGGACCTGCCCCGCTTCGCGGCGCTGGGCGTGGTGGCCTCCCAGCAGCCCCTGCACGGTTCGCCCGAAAGCATCGGCCCCTGGAAGGCCCAGCTCGGGGCTCCCCGCGCGGAGCGGGGCTGGCGCTTCGGAAGCCTGTTGCGCAGCGGAGCGCGCCTGGCCTTCGGCAGCGACTGGCCCGTGGTGGGCATGGACCCGCTGCCCGCCCTGCACATGGCCACCACGCGCACCTCTCCGGATGGACAGCCCGCGGGCGGTTGGCTGCCCGCGGAACGGCTGTCCCTCCGCGAGGCCCTGGACGCCTTCACCGCCGGTGCGGCCTACGCCGCCTTCGACGAGGCCCGCAGCGGCCGCCTCGCGCCCGGCATGGTGGCCGACCTGGTGCTGCTGGACCGGGATCTGGAGCGGCCGGGGGCCCTGCGGAAGGCGAAGGTGGCTTTCACGGTCTTCGACGGGAAGGTGGTGTACCAGGCACGCTGAAGCCGGAGCATGGGAAACGCCCCGCGCTTCCGGGTACCTGATGGCTCAGTCCGCCGCCAGCAGGGCCTGGAGGGCGGGGAAGGCCGTGCGGCTGGTGGCGTCCAGGCTGAGGGGCGTCACGGCCACGGCCCGCGCGTGCACGAGGGCGTGGATGTCCGAATCCGGCTCCAGGCTCTGCGCGTCCACCCGGATCCGCAGCTCTCCGTCCCCCAGGCGGCTCTCGGGGCCGGGGTCCTTCAGCACGGCGTCCACGTAGGGCTGGCGGGACTGGCGGCACAGGCGCCAGGGCGTGTCTGGCGTGGCGTCCGCGGGGATGTCCAGCTTCAGAAGATCCACGTCGAAGGGCATTGGGCTGGCCAGCATGCGCGCCGCGAAGCGGCGCAGGAAGTGCTGTGCCGCGCCCCAGTCCGCTGCGCCGTGGGCGAGGAAGGCCTGCGGCGGCACCTGCAGGGCCGCCGCCAGGGCGGGGGTGCCGCGGCTCGCGGCCTCCAGCGCGGCGCCCACGGTCCCCGAGGCGGTGACGCTGGTTCCCACGTTCTCGCCGTAGTTGATGCCCGAGACCACCAGGTCCGGCTTCCGGGTCCCGCAGAGCGCCTGCAGGCCGTGGCGCAGCACCGCCGCGGGGGATCCCTCGCAGGCGAAGGCGCGCAGGGGGCTTCCCTCCACCGCGAAGGGCACCGGCTCCAGCCGCGCGTCCCGGCGGCCGGTGAGGCTGCGCCCCATGGCGGTCTGCTGGGTGGCCGGGGCCACCACCAGGAGCTCTCCGAGCCCCGCGAGGGCGCGGGCGCTGGCCTTCAGGCCGGGGCTGGCGATGCCGTCGTCGTTGGTGAGGAGGATCAGGGGGCGATGGGCCATGCCCCCATGATCCCGCACTGGCGGCCCTTCATGGCTGGAATGCCGCGCGGGCAAACGGCACCATAAGGGGCAGGCACTTCTGGAGACGGCATGGCGATGGATCAGGAGGGGTGGATTCGCACGCGCGCGGAGCTGGACGCGTGGAAGGACGCCTCCGTGGAGGACCTGGTGCGGCACCTCATGGAGCGCTACCACCGCGAGGCCCGCGCAGGCATGGCCGAGCTGGAGGCGCTCGCCGAGGAGGCCGCCCTCTTCGAGGGCTGGCGCACGCCGCTGCTCCTGGCCATCCGCGACGAGGTCGCCCTCTTCTGCACCGAGCTGCGCCTGCACCTGCGGGACGAGGAAAGCACCCTCTTCCCCGCCGTCCTCGCCAGGGCCCAGGGCCGCGAGGTGGACCTGGCCCACGAGATCAAGGAACCCCTGGAACTCTTCGAGGACGAGCACGCCGCCGCCGAGGGCCTGCTCACGCGCATCCGCACCCTCACGGACGGCTTCGAGGCGCCGCCGGAGGCCTCCGGGCGCCACCGGTCGCTCTGCGCCGCCTGCCAGCGTCTGGCCGCGAGCCTGGTGGCGCACATCTACCTGGAGAACGAGATCCTCTTCGCGCGGCTCTGAAGGGCGCCGTTTCTCGTGCGTGCACATCCGTGGCGGAGGCCTTCCAAAAGGGGGCTGTATCGGGGCGCAGATCGGTTGACCGACCTGTTCGTGACTCCGGTCACCGGTGGCCTGGGCTGAAATGGGCTTCATAAATCACTTTGGGTGGTGCCTGTGATACTGCGTGCTGTTCGCGTTTCCTGTCTGGGGCTGCTGGCGGGTGCCGGCCTGATGGCCGACCCGGCGGGCCTGCTGGGCGTCCAGCTGCGGGTGCAGGACCTGCACCGGGACCTGGGGCACGCCCTGGGGCGGCCCGGGGGCTGCGGGGCCTCCCTGGTGCTGGGGGAGGGGCTCAAGGGAGAGAGCTGGCTGACCCGGGAATCCTGGCCCTTGCGCCTCCGCCTGAGCTATGACCGCTGGGACGGCAGCGCCAAGGCCCGCCTGGATCGGGCTTCGAACACGAGCTTGGCCCTGGAAACTGGTCTGCCTCTTCCCCATGAGGGCTCAGGGCGCGTCTACTTAGCGGGCGGGATTTCGGCGGACCACTGGGCCCTGGAGGACCGCACCGGCCGGCGGGAGGAAACGACGAAGCTGGGGGTCTCGACCGTCCTGGGCTACGCCTTCTCCGGGGGCTGGTACCTGGAACTCCAGTGTCGCGCCAGCTCCGCCGCCCGGCGCGTGGAGGTCACGTCCACGGGCTTGGCCCTGGGCAGGCGCTTCTAAGCGAGGCCACGGACGTGGGGGCGGAGGCTGAAGCGCCGGGCCTGTGCCCCGCCGCACGAAGCCAGCCTTCTCCTGGCACACACGACGGGCATTAGGGCAGGAAGCATCCGTGGTTGGCCTTGAAGGGGGCCTTCTGGTCGCCCAGCAGGGCCATGGCG
>CAXYVC010000132.1:0-7042 GCA_964292295.1 uncultured bacterium | reverse complement strand
GTCGGACCCCAACCCTTGCGGGGGGTCCGACGGGCGACGGCAGCAGGGAAACATTCAGAGGGGCAAGCCCCCTAAAGATCTGCCAAAAAAGGGGGGAAGCCCTCGGGGCTCTGGCAGTAGGTCGGCAAAGCTAAAAGCAAAGACCATCCTCGGCCAGGCTGCCTTCCCAGGGACAAGTCAAGCCTTCAGAGTGAGCCCCAGGAACTCTCGATCCCAGTCACGGGTGATGGCCTGATCCAGCCATGCCCCAAGTTGCTCCTTCTGAAGATCCCCCCGAACCTGTGCGGCCTCCAAAGCCAACCCATAGAGGTAGAGGCGACGTTCCCGTTCCTTCCGCTCCTTGGCTCCAATCTTGGCAGCAAGCTTCTGACGCCGCGCCTTGAGCTGGGCCTCACGTTCTTTGATAGCTTCAATCTGCTCTTCGATGCTTGCCATTTGCCTCTCCGATGGCTGATGCCGTATCCTATCATCGCTCCTCAGAATGAGAAGCGCACGCTTATACATTGCCTCGAACTTCAGGCTACGCCTTCCGTTCTCATCAATGTCGCGTGCCGGTGCGTTCCGCCCCTGGACCCCCTACCCAAAGCCTCCTGTCATCCCCATGGCCATCTACCGCCTCTCCGCCCAAGTCATCGGCCGCAGCTCCGGCCGGTCCGCCGTGGCGGCGGCGGCCTATCGAGCTGGAGATGTGCTCCCCGACCATCGCCAGGGGATGATCTGGGACTACTCCCGCCGCCAGACGGTTGCCCACGAAGTCATCCTGACGCCCAACGGGGCCCCCTCCTGGGCTCAGGACCGAGCCTCCCTTTGGAACGCCGTGGAGGCCCCCGAAAAGCGTCATGACGCCCAACTCGCCCGGGAGGTCCAGCTCGCCCTTCCGGAAGAACTGGACCTCCCTGCTCACATTCGGCTTCTGGAGCGGTGGGTGGACGTCCACTGTGTCCAGAAGGGGATGGCCGCAGACGTGGCCATCCATGCCGACAAGGGAAACCCCCACGCCCACATCCTCCTCACCCTCCGTCCTTTCCAGGACCGCACTTTTGGGAACAAAGCTCGGGACTGGAACCGAAAAGAGGTGTTGGAGGGCTGGCGAGCTTCCTGGGCGGAGGCCGTGAACACGGCCCTCGATCAGGCTGGGATCACCGAGCGGGTAGACCACCGAAGGCTTGAAGCTCAGGGAATTGACCGGGAGCCGAAGAACCTGTGCCGCGCCGCCTTCGAAATGGAGCGCCGCGGAATCCCCTCCCGCCAGGGAGAGGCCATGCGCGAGCGTCAACGAGCACGAGAGGAAAGGAACCGCCATGACTCAACGCCCCATCGAACCCACACGCCCCGACCCTGCCATGCTGGCGGCCTTCCTACCCGAGACCGACGACGACCCGCCCCCGAGCCGGGATCTCTTGATCTCACCTGGGGCCGGGGTCTATCTCCCCGTTCCCTCTCGATGGATGGCCATCCCCGTGGTGGAAGCCCGAATGGAGGTCTGGAGCCGTCGCCGGAAGAACTGGATCACCGAGCCACCACGGGCGACCTGGGAACCGAAGGGCCATGCGTACCAGGATCTGGAAATCCTTCTGAGGCTGGAGGAGGGGTGGGAGCCAAGCTTTCCGTCCTACCTGAACCCCTTGGACGGAAATCCGCTCACCCAGAAGGAGGTTCAGGCCGAGATCGCCAGGATGGTTCAGGTGCGGGAGGAGGCCTTCCGGCTCCCCACCCAGCCAACAGGTCCCTGCTGGGCGGCCCTGACACCCCAAGGGCCCATCCTGATTCAGACCACACCGGAATGGATCCTGAGCTGGGATGGAAGCCTGATCCCCGCCTACCAGACGGGTTCTGGGAGCGTTTCCCTCCTACCCTCCGTTCTCCAGGTGATCCAGATGGAGCCCGTGGAGGAGGACCAGGCACAACACTGGGCCCACTGGGCCTACATGAGCGGGGACTTCTACCTCATCCCCTGATCGCCCACGCGGTGGAGGCCCACCAGGTGGCCCGAACCAAGGCCCAGGAAGCCTTGGAAACCACCCATCAGGCGAGCCCTGGCGGGCTGGACCCCTGGATGCCAAAGCCCCTTCCCCGGGATCCCGTCATCCTTCCGCTTCCCCCCGGCACCCCCGAACCCTCCCGGGTTCAGCGCATGGTCTGGCACTTCCGGGCTCTTTGGGAGAACGTACGCACCTTCGCGGCCGTCGCCACGGACGCGCTCCAACACCTCCAGGATCTCCAAGAACAAGCCCGCGTCCGCGAAACCCGACGCGCGGCCGTAGACCGCTGGGCCCAAACCCAACCCAAGGCCCTGCCTCCCCTCCCTCCCGCTCCCAAGCCCCTCCTCACCATCCCCGAGCGGGCGGAGGCCGCCAACCGGGCCCTGCACCGCCTCGAGATCGAGCGGACGCCTTTCACGCCCCAGGCCCTTCGGGAGGCCGCGCCCGCTGCAATCAAGGCCATGCTGGATGCCTATGACCAGGCAGGTCTCCACGATCCCACCCCCGACCGTGGGCAACTGCAGCAGGTCCACCAAGCGCAGCTCCGCCGCATGGAGATCGAACGGGAAGGCCCTAATCTCCCCGGGTCCGGGGGGTGGAATCGAGGCCGGTAGGTTCGAGTGCGCTCCCCTGGGCAGGGTGACCGCACTTCTTGGAACACCCAAGCCTTGGCCCCTACTCCCACGTCCCTTCCGGAAAAGTCTGCTCCGCACGCATCGCGTAGAACACCACTAGGTTCTCCCCCTCCACCCGGTAGAAGATCCGCACACACGGAGGAACCACCAATTCCCGCTCCCGCCGCTCCGGGGCCTCGGGGATCTTACGGCCGGAGTCAGGAAACACCGAAAGGCGGTCTAGCCCCTGTTCGACCCGCTCCGAAAGCTTTCCGGCCGCGTCCGGATTCTCCTGGGCAATGAAACCCAGGATCTCGTTAAGGTTCCGGCTTGCCGCAAGAGTGAAGCGGATCTTCAACGGCGCCATTTGCGCAGCTCCGCCTTCTCTTCCTCCCAACTCAGGGTCCGCCCCTCGGCGAGGTCCCTTTCGCCCTCCTCGATGCCCTTCAGGATTTCGTAGCGGCGCGTCATGGCCTCGTAGCTGGCCACGTCCAGAAGCACCGCAGCGGCTCGCCCGTGCTCCGTGATGACCACGGGGGATCTGTCCTCCCGCAATGCGTCCAGCACTCTCCCAGCCTGGCGCTTCATGTCTGTGATCGGTACGAGTCGGGGAATCATGGTCGCCATCCTCAGCACCAAAGTTCGCACCTTTTTGGGTGCATTTCAAGTTCGTGTCGGTTGCCATCGCATACCTCCCATCTGGGATACAGGAAGTTCAAGAAACCTGTTCCGATTTGGATTACCACCCTGCAATGACACATGCCCCACGGCGTCCCGCGCAGATGTGTCCTCAGGTGGTTCCAAGCTCGGGCATATGCAGAAGCAATCCCAGGAAAGGGCTTTCAGGAAATCTCGGATCCTCCACCACTCACGCCGTGAATGGATCCGGGCATTCCCCCAGCTCGAGCACTTCCGCGACCGTCCATGCCCAGATGCCGCGCTCCTGGAGTCGCCGCATGGCAAACGCAGAGCTAGACGTGGCGCGAAGCCGCATCACTCGAATGAATTCAGAGAGGGGCAAAACCCCCATGAGCTTCCGCCAGGAGGGCGGACGCTTCCTCTTCGGTGGGGGGTTCGCGGCCGTTTGCGGGGTTTCGACACCCCCATTCACACCCTCAGGACCTTCCTCCGAACAATCCGCGCCGGAAATTATTGCGGCTGTATCAAGTAAAGCAACGGCGCGGTTCCCCGCGCCTTCGGAAGCCGCCCGGATGGCGTCCAAGATCGCGTTTTCCTGCGCCTGGGTGCCCCTACAAGCCCCGAATGTGTCAAAAACCCTGGGAGACCTTGGGGGCAACAGAAGGCCCAGCAGATCGGGCTGGGGACGCTGCAACAAGTCGGTGGTCTTGGTGACGTACTTACAAACCTCCTGGATGGCCTCTTCGCGCTCAATGGTGCTCGGGCTGGTGTTCTTTCCCACCAGACGCACGTCCACCACGAAACAATCCCGCCGGATGGCCTCCAGCCAGAACTCCGCTTCCTGCTGCTTCCCTTCCCAGATCTCGCGCTCCTTCAGGCTCCGGGCCTTCTTGATGCGCTTCTTGGAGGTGGCCACCTGGTCCTCGGCCTGAAGCACCAAATCCAGGGTCCAGCCCTTCTCCAGCCAGTCCTGGCGAGGATCCGAAGGCCGCTGACCATCCTGTTCTTCGAAGGCTTCGAGGGCGCACCGGGTCCACTCCCAGGCCAGGGCCACCTGGGGCACGTAGCAAGCAATCCAGATGGAGTGCGAATGCACGTGGGGGCGGTCTGTGCCGGGGTCCTCGAGATTCTTGACGCCGCCCCAGACGCGCTCCTTGAAGAACTCCGTCTCCCGCAGACCCTCGAGGGCCTTGTTGTGGAAGGCCCATTCCTCTAGGCGTGACGTGTAATCCCGCGTGGGCGCGGTGAGCGTGACGAAGCGCTCTTTGTAACGACGCGAAGCGAGGATTTTTGCCGCATAAAGGCGGGACCATCCCCTATCGAGGGCCTTCGCAATCTCGCGGCGGGCGCGGTTCTTGAGACGAGCCTGGTAGGAAGGATCGGCGCGGTCCGAAACCTCCCAGGAAGATCCTCCCAAGGGCACGGACTCGGCTTCACCACGGTTATCCGAAGCTTGGCGGAAGCCCACCCAACGGAAGCGGGGATCCGCTGCGAGGGCATGCATCGCCGAAATGTAGAACTCTGGGCTTTCACCAGGAGCAGCGTCTAGCACTTCGCCCGTTTCCGTATCCACCAGGCTGTTGCCCACCAGCCCCACACGCCGCGAGCCGGCATCTCCGCCCACCAGCTTGCCGGCGATCTCCTTCTGGAGCTGGCCGCGATAGATCTCACGATCCAGTTTCGAATGCAGGGGGAGGGCCTCTTTTTCCAGGCCCGGAAGAGGAACCCCCTGGATTTTTTCTGAGTTGGTAAGATTTCTGACCCCCGTCAAGGCCAATGCCAGCTTAGATTCAGGCGGGCACTGGCTTTCCGGTCGGCGAGGACCACCGAAATTTTTCTGGTTTGCCTTTGGAACCGTCCCTACAATTGGAACTGCCCCAGGCCGTATGGGCTGCATTTTGGTTTACCGAGATGTTTCCTGAAATGGCCTGATGGTTCGGAGTGCGCTAACACTTCGTCCCGGCCTGGTGCCTAAGATCATAGCCCCGGAAATCCTCCGGGGCTATTTGCTTTTTTGAGTGTTCCCATCACTGCATCCAACTAAAAATGTAGGCATCACGATTCCACCACGGTGAGTAATTGCACCATTTGGCAAAATGACAACTTCGCACAGCTTTTTATGATTGTTTATTTATTATAGTTCATGAAACAGCGGTGCGACCCACCTTTTTTGACATTCCGGATAAACATGGTACGCTTAAGGTCACATTCCAATGCGCCGAGTGCGCCATCTTTAGAAAGGCTAAAAATGAATTCATTACACAGATTGTGCAAAAATTGGATGCGCTTCCTTCCAACTATTATCGTTGCAACTAGTTTTATGTTACCACTCCCTATGAAAGCTTGTACCCCACATGGCTGCGGTGACCAGGGCACTTTTGAGGTTTGGTGCTGCGGTGATTACTGTGTTGCTTATGGATATAGAACAGGATGCAAACATGGTACCGATCTTGGCCAAGTGGATAACAGATATTGTTAGAAAGGCATAACATGTTTAAAAGGGCAATTATATTTTTAACGCTATTTGTTGTCAGTAATACTCTATTCGCGCAATTTCACCAACTAAACCCCGCCATTCAACCAGAAATGGCGTGGAAAGACAGAAATGTTGTACTATCGTACCATAATTATTTCGAAGTGTTTAACCCTGACAAATCCGCGGCTATTACGATACAAGTCCCACCAAATACCATAGATAACAGGTTTGCTCAGGATTATTTCTGGGTGGTCCAAGACGATCCTTCATCAAACAGGTTGCGTATTTGCAGATCAGAAGATGGCAAAAATTGGGAATATGTTGCATCCTGGCACACAGATAACAACATGGTAGGCAATGGCATAAGGAGACGGTTTTATCTACATCCACTTGCGGAAGATACGTTTCTACTAGTTTGCAATGCTAATTCAAAATGGTTCAAAATTAATGGAGTTCCCTGTCCGATTGTGATAGCTAAAGTCAACAGTAAAAAAGAATTAAAAATTACACGCGCCGTTGATCTTGGATTGCACGAACAGCTAGGATGGATAAAAAATGGAGAATTTGTATTTAATGAACACTATTTTTGGTTCCTGTCCTGCACTATTAACCGACCATTTTTAACTGTTGGCGACAAAGTTTTTTTAGCGTTCCGTAGAATTGGAACTTTTATAGAGATTCGACCAAACGGAAACCTCGGAAAAATTTTTAGAGTAATCCCAGGCTTGGATGAAAAAGCGACCGCTGACCCAGACAGCTATGATTGGGCCGTCTTGTGTGCTCAACCGACCATGAATAATGATATTCTAGTTCTAGCTCGTAGTTCTGATGGAGTTTTAGAAGGACGTAAAAGATTTCCTCGCATTTATTCTCTTGAATCAATGCAAAACAAAATTTCTAGAGATGCTAATAATACTGCAGACGAGTCAGCACTCAAGGCCTACCCAGAAATGGATTGGTGGATGCTTGATCCAGAGAATGGGAATACTTATAGATCCGCATCTCCACAAAATGTGCCAACATTTTTCACATCTATCCAAGAATTCAGCAAATTTGTTTTTTATATCAACCCCAAAGGTAATCTTGTTTTTCCATTATTAAATAGGTAAGAAGGCCCCCGGCAAAGCCGGAGGCTTTTGTATGTGAGCCACTCGAAGCGGCTATGCGGGGTCGCAAACGCGGCCCCGCCACCCAAGGTAGCCACTCTACGCTAAGGCGTAGCGAAAATAGTTAGTAAATCGGGTTCGCGGAACCAGAGCGTTCGCATGGGTCGGCGCGATGGCGCGCAACCCGATTTACGGTCTTGGACAAGCCCGGAGCGGCAGGGGGCG
>CAXYVC010000131.1:0-7179 GCA_964292295.1 uncultured bacterium | reverse complement strand
GCGTCGGCCACGTCCATCAGCTCCACCAGGGAGGTGGGGAACATGGAGAAGGCCACGGCGGCTCCTTCCTTCACGCGCTTCTCCAGCTCGTCCATGCCGCGGATCCCGCCCACGAAGTCGATGCGCTTGTCCGTGCGGGGGTCCTGGATGCCGAGGATGGGCTGGAGCAGGTTCTCCTGGAGGATGCTCACGTCCAGGCTCTTCACGGGATCCTTGACGTCCCAGGTGCCGGGCTTCGCGGTGAGGGTGTGCCACTGCCCGTCGAGATACATGCCGAAGCTGTGCAGGGCCTTCGGGGTGCGGGTGGCGTTGGGGCCGATCTCGAATTTCTCCTGAACCTTGGACAGGAACTGTTCCTTCGTCAGGCCGTTCAGGTCCTTCACCACGCGGTTGTAGTCCATGATCTTCAGTTGGTCGTGGGGGAAGACCACAGCCATGAAGCTCTCGTACGGTTCGTCGCCCGTGGGCGCGGGGTTCGCGGCGCGGCGGGCCTGGCCGTAGCGGATGGCCGCGGCGGTGCGGTGGTGGCCGTCGGCGATGTACATGGCGGGAATGCCCGCGAAGAGGTGGATGAGGGCCAGGATCACGGTCTCGTCCGAGATGACCCACACCGTGTGCCCGATGCCGTCGGGCGTGACCACGTCGTACAGGGGCTTCTGCTTGCGCACTTCGTCCACGAGGGCGTCGATGTAGGGCACGGCGCGGTAGGTGAGGAACACGGGCTCGGCGTTGGCGTTCTGCTCGGTGACGTGCCGCGTGCGGTCGTCCTCCTTGTCCTTCCGCGTGTACTCGTGCTTCTTGATCAGCTCCTTCTCGTACTCCTTCACGGAGCAGAGGGCCACGAGGCCGGCCTGCACGTGGTCGCCCATGCGCTGCTGGTACACGTAGAGGCAGGGCTTGTCCTCGGCCACCAGGGTGCCCTCGGCGATGAACTTCTTCAGGTTCGCCACGCCGGTGGCGTACACCTTGTCGTCGTGCTCGTCGATGCCCTCGGGCAGGTCGATCTCGGGGCGGCCCACGTGGAGGAAGGAGACGGGATTCCCGGCGGCCAGCTGGCGGGCCTCCTGGGCGTTGATCACGTCGTAGGGGACGGAGGCGACCTTGGCAGCCAGGTCGGGCCTGGGACGGAAGGCTTTGAAGGGCGTGATGTGGGACATGGCACCTTTCCGGGAAAGGGGGTGGCGGTTGACCTTATTGTCCCCCGACGCAAGGGAAAAGGAAGGCGGGGGAGCAGATCGTCAAAGACGGCGGTGGACCACCTCCCCGAACAGGGGGTTCAGGTGGGTGGCGTCGTTCAGGCGCAGCAGTTCCAGGCGCTCCAGGTCGGGGCCCTCCAGCAGGCTCAGGCCGGTGGGGGCTTGGCGGAAGGACCAGACCCGGGCCAGGGGCAGGCCCAGCACCCGGCACAGCAGGGCGCGGTTCACCCCGTCATGGCTCACCAGCAGGAGGACCTCCTCCGGACCGAGCCCTTCGGTGGCCCTCGCCAGGCCCCCCCAGGCGCGCGCCTGGACGACCTGGAAGGATTCTCCCCCCGGCGGGCAGGCGAGGTGGGGCGTCTCCCGCCAGGCCCGGAGGGCCTCCGGGTCCCGCGCGCGGATCTCCGAGGCCAGCAGGCCCTCCCAAGCGCCGTGGCCGATCTCCATGAGATCGGGATCCAGGGCCAGCCGCACCGCCCTGGGCCCCAGGAGGATTTCCGCCGTCTGGCGGGCGCGCAACAGGGGCGAGGCCACGGCCCGGGCCACCTCGGGCCCCTGCAGGCGCGCGGCCAGGGCCCGGGCCTGGGCCAAGCCGACCTCCGAGAGGGGGATGTCGTAGGTGCGGCCCTGGTGGCGCCCCTCCACGTTCCAGGCGGTCTCTCCGTGGCGCACCAGCAGGATTCTCAAGGCTTCCCCTCCCCCTTCCCGGGGTGGAGGTCCTGCGGGCTCCAGGCCCCCCAGGCGTCCATCACGCGGGTCTCCCCCTCCCGCCCGTCCAGGATCAGGGCGGTGTTCAGAAGGATCTCCTCCACGGGCAGCTCGATGGTGCAGGCCACGCGGCAGGCCTCCACGAAGGTGACGACGGGACGTTCCCAGCACAGGATGCGATAGGCCGCCGGCAGGCCGGCCTCTCCCTCCGCCTCCGCATGGATGACCCGGCCCTCCTGGACGTAGACCCGGCCCACGCGCTCCCCGGAGCGCACCGTGAGGGTGCAGGTCTTCTTGTCCCAGGCCATGAGCTGGAGCAGGCTGCCCAGGGCGAGCCCCCGCACGAAGCCCGGCGCGGGACGGTCGGCCATGCTGCGCACCTCCTCCATGAGCAGGGAGAGGCGCACGGGCTTGGAGAGCACCCGCAGGGCACCCAGGCGCTTCGCCTTGTCCTGGGGCTCCCCCTCGGGCAGGGATGTGAGCACCGCCACGGGGATGGCCGGATAGCGTTCGTAGATGAGCGTCAGGAGGCGGTAGCCGTCCATCACGGGCATGTGGATGTCCGTCACCACCACGTCCACGTCGTGGTGCTCGAGGTAGTCCAGGGCCTCGCGGCCGTTGGCGGCGGGCACGAGCTCCCAGCCCACCAGCCCCTTCAGCCCCGCCAGGTACAGGCGCAGGGTGGCGGGGTCATCCTCGACCAGGAGCAGGGTCCTCCGGGGCCCCTCGGCCACGGGAGGCTTCCAGGCGAAGGGGTTGGGCGGGACGGAGCGGTTCATGGGTGCAGGGGAAGCATAGCTCAGCGCTCCTGGCCCTTGGGGATCTTGCGGGCCGGGATGGGCTCGCCCTTCAGGGCCTCCAGGGCCGCCTTCCAATGCTCGGGGTGCTGCTCCCGCCAGGTCTTCACCCAGGCCGGCAGGGGCGCGTCCTCGTACTGCCGGTCCTTGCGGATGCAGCTGGCCAGGGTCTGCACCAGGGCCTCGTCCACCAGCTGCGGCGTGACGGGGATGCGCCCTTCGAAGATGGGCTCGCGGAAGTACCAGCGCAGGGTCGCCTCCACGGGCTTGCCCCAGGGCGCGTAGGTGCGGTCGCCGGGCCCGCCGGGCACCACGCCCTGCTTCAGGTTCTCGCCGTACAGGTAGTAGAAGACCGCCGCGCCCTCACCCCAGTTGCGCAGCACCTTCAGGGCGCCCTTCATCAGGTGGTCCTGCAGCTCCGGGTCCGCCGGCTTGTCCGTGCGGAAGTCCCAGGGGCCGACATGGGCGTGCGCCACGCTGGGATAGCCCACCTCCGTGATCATCACGGGCCGCTGGAAGCGCGCCTGGAGGGTGCGCGCCTTGTAGACGATCCACCACCAGGCGTCCCGGATCTGCGCGTCGCTCGGGTAGGTGTCGTGCTTGGCGATCGGGTCGTAGGTGTTGATCCCGATCACGTCCAGCGCGTCCCCGAAGGTGAAGCTGTCGTGGGAATCGAAGTTCACGCTGTAGGTGACCTTGCCGTGGAAGACCTTCTTCACCTCCTTGATCAGCGCGCGCCAGCGGGCGTCGAAGGGGTGCGTGCTCGCCATCTCCGTGCCCACGCTGTACCACTCCACCCCGCCCTCCTGGGCGAGGGCCGCCAGGTGCACGTTGAAGGCCGTGTAGTTGCGCCACCAGAGGTCCCAGTCCGAGGGCGCGATGTTGCCCCGCCACCAGGTGGCGTTCTCCGCCTCGTCCCGCAGGTTGATGGTGGGGAAGAACATCACGCGCAGGCCCCGCTCCCGCGCCTGGCGGAAGCTGCGGCACAGGCTGCGCTCCGTGGGGCTGCTGGTGGGGTGGCGCACCACCTCGTTGCTGTGCCCCGTCTCCATGCGGTAGATGGCCTGCAGGGTCACGCAGGTGGCCCCCGAAGCGGCGATGCGGTCCAGCTCCTCCCCGTAGTCGTAGTCCGGCCGGCCGGCATACATCCCCAGCACGATGCCCCGCGGCTGGGGCACCAGGCGCCGCGCCATGCGGCGGTGGAGCATCCAGAGGCCCACGGGCAGGGCGAGGAGCGACGCGAGCACCAGGAGCTTGACCAGAAGCGTGCGGAACATGAACCACCGGCGGGAAGGCGACCCCCCGCCCGGCGGGGCGGAAAGTACACCCCATTCTGGCATCGGCCGATGGAGGGTTCGGAACCCCATGCCCGAACCCCTGCCCCTCCCCCGTCCCCCCCTCCAGGGCCGCATCCTGGTGGTGGACGACCTCGAGACCAACCGCGAGGCCATGACCCGCCTGCTCCTGCGGGAGGGGCTGGCCGTGGAGAGCGCCGGCGACGGCCAGGAGGCCCTGGAGAAGCTCGAAGCGGGCGCCTTCCACGTGGTGCTGCTGGACGTCATGATGCCCCGCCTGGACGGCCTCCAGACCCTCGAGGCCCTCCGGAGCCGCGAAGCCACCGCCGAACTCCCGGTCATCATGCTCTCCGCCCTGCAGGAATCCCGCAGCGTGCGGGAATGCCTCGAGCACGGCGCCGACGACTACCTGTTCAAGCCCCTGGACCGCGCCCTGCTGCGGGTGCGCATCGCCGCCTGCCTGCGCCGCAAGCAGCTCGCCGACCAGGCCCGGGAACAGCGGGCGCGCCTGGAGGCGCTGGAGGCCGAAGTGGCGCAGCTCCAGCGCCGGGAGCTGCGCCGCGGCGCCGCCCTGGCCGCCCTGAAGGAGGCCCTGGCGGCGCTGGTGCTGCCCGGGACGGCCAGCCCCGCCCAACAGAAGGCCCCACGGCGCCTGGAGGAGGCCCCGGACGTTTCCTGAGTCTCACAACCTTGTAAAAAGGAGCTGGGTCTTGCCGCGCAAGTCCCAACATCTCTGCTAATCTTTCAAGACGAACACAGCATCCCCCGCACGCCCCAGCCGTGTTCACGGGATTCGCACGCCCCTCGCTGGAATCTCTTTCTGTCAGGCAGCCCGATGGGTCAACCCATCCGCTGCGCGGTGGACGGCCCTTCCCATCCAAGACCCGACCTCCGTCGAGGTGCACGCCCGCATCGCGGGCGCATCCGGTTCAAGCATGCCCCGTGTTCCCCGTTGGTCCATGAAACGCACCTTCCTCCCGGCCCTTGGCATGGGCTTGGCCCTGGCGGGGGCCAGCGCCTGGACGGTGCATTCCATCCTGAAGGCCCAGGCCCGAAAGCGTGCCGAGCAGAGCCTCGACCGCTTCCAGGACCTTGCCGAAACCAGCTTCCGCCAGGGCGAGGCCTTCGCCCGGGCCCTGGCGGCCCGCTGGGAGGAAGGGGATGGCGACTTCGACACCCCGAAAACCCTGCTGGCCCTCGCCCCCTTCCTGGACCAGGAGGGGGCCATCACCTCCCTGATGCTCTATGACCTGCGCGAACGAATCCTGTTCCTGAACCGGACGCGCACGGGCTGGTCCATCTCCGCCTACCGCTGGACCGGCGAAGCACCCGAATCCTTCACCGCCTCCCACGACACCTATGCCCCCGCCCCCGGGAACCGCTTCGCCGGAAGCTACCGGCCCCGGGAACGTCCCTGGTTCCGCTTTGCCCTCGCAAGCCAGCAGCCGGGCTGGATGCCCGACGCCTACCGGTTCCCCTCCGGCACCTGCGGATACTCCTTCCTCGTCCCGCTGAGGGACCGGACGGGAGCCCTGCGCGCCGTCGCCGGCGCCGACCTCAACCTCAACCTGATGGCACGGAAGCTCTGGAGCGGAGAGCCCGCGTTCCGCGCCCTGGAAGTCACGGACGCCCGGGGCCGCACGCTGGTCCCCCGGTGGTCGGCGGCCCTGGAGGCCTCCCCCGCCGCCCTGGCCGAAGACCTGCTCACCCCCTCGCCGGCCGCGGAAGCCTCCCTGGCGGAACGGAGCTTCGCGTCCCACGGCCACCCCGTCCTGCATGCAAAGGTGCTGCCCCTCCAGGCGGACCTCGCCTGGGGCTGGGGCGCCTGGGCCGCCGTGGGGCTTCCGCCCCTCGCCACAGGGCTCCTGGCGGCGCTTTTCCTCCACCGCCGCCTCCGCAGGCAAAACCTTGGCCCCCTCGCACGCCTGGCCGGGGCGGAAGGCCGCGGGGACCGAAGGGACCCGGAGGAGGCCAGCGCCCTCCGCCAGGGAAGCCGGCAGGATGCGGAGGCCCCGATCCAGGATGACCGCGCAACCACGGTGAGGCTCGAAGAGCTCCAGCAACACCTGGAGCAGCTCCAGAGGACGGAAGCCCTGGAAGCCATGACGCCGGGCGTCATCCACGATGCGAAGAACCAGCTGGCCGTGGCCATGGGGAACCTCTCCCTGGCCTCCGAGGTCCTGGAGGAGCATCCCGAGCTGAGCCCGTATCTCGACCGTGCCCGCGGGGCCACCATGCGGTGCGGGGAGATTCTCAAGGCCCTGCTCGCCTACAGCCGAACCCAGACGAAAACCCTCGAATCCCTCGACATGAACCTTCTGGTCAGGGACGCCGCCTGCCTGCTCCGGGGTGCCCTGGGGCGGACGATCCAGCTCCAGGTCGCGCTCGAGGAGGCCCTCCCGCCCCTGCGGGGCGAACGCACCAAGCTGGAGCAGATCATCGTGAACCTCGCCCTCAACGCCCGGGACGCCATGCCGGAAGGCGGCGTCTTCACCCTCCGGACGCGGAACCTGGGCGGCGCGGTCCAGCTGGAGGTGGAGGACACGGGCATCGGCATGCCCGCCGACGTGCAGGCCCGGATCTTCGAGCCCTTCTTCACCACCAAGTCCCGGGGCCAGGGGACCGGACTCGGCCTGGCCATGGTGGCCTCCATCGTGCACGCCATGCACGGCAGGATCCACGTGGCGTCGGCCCCGGGCCGGGGGACGCGCTTCCGGCTGTCCTTCCCAATCCAGGAGCCTCCCACCGCTCCGGGCGGGTCCCAGGGCTGCCCCTGAGGCCTGCTCAGAACACCAGGGCCCAGGCCAGGAGGGCGGCGGTGGAGAGGCGCAGCAGGGCGTTCAGGGGCGCGGCCCGGCGCTGGATCAGATCCATCACGGCCACGCCGCCGAAGGTCAGACCGCCCACCAGCGCCACGGCCGCGAAGCCCTCCGCGAGGCTCATGCTCCGGTAGCGGGCCTGGGCCACGCCGTGGATCCAGGGCAGGCCGTAGAGCAGGAGCAGGTGTCCCACGTACACCGCCAGGGAGCGCCGACCGAGGGGCGCCACCGCGCCGGCAAAGGCGGGCGCCCGGCGGGCGAGGCGGGCGACCAAGCCCATGAGCAGCAGGGCAAAGCCCAGGCGGCTGAAGGTGAAGGCCAGGCCGAGCCCGGTGGCGTCGTGGATCGGGGGCAGGCCCCGGGC
>CAXYVC010000130.1:0-7211 GCA_964292295.1 uncultured bacterium | reverse complement strand
GGCGGAGGGCAGCGCGGGGCGCGGCGGCAGGGTGGGCGGCGGCGCAGGCGTGGCCACGGGGACCTTCACCACCTGGGGGCGGGGCTGGGGCCGGGCACAGGCGAGGCCCAGCCCCAGGAGGGAGAGGAGAGCGAGACGGCGGCTCATGGGGCCTCCAGACGGGCGGGCAGGTCCTGGGCCTCCTGGGCCGCCCAGCGGATCAGGGCCTGGGGTTCCTTTGGCACGTCAGCCAGGAGCACCTGGCGCGCCCGGGCGGAGCCTTCCCGGCGGGCCGTGGCCGCGCGCGCCTCGGCCGCACGGAGGCGGGCCTCCTGGGCCCTCCCTGCGGCCTCGAGGGCCTCCACGGCGGTGGTCTGCTGGGCGAGCTGATCCAGGGCCCCCTGGTGCGCCTGGCGCTCCAGAGCCAGGTCCTGGGACGCCTGGCGGGCCTCCCGTGCCTTGGCGCGGCCGTAGACCAGGCCGCCGAGGGCCAGCAGGATCGCCAGGCCCAGGGCGATGAGCAGGGCCCGGCTCACGGCTGGACCTCCCGGGCCTGGATCTCGCGTCGGTAGGCCCGGTTGCGGGCCAGGTAGCCCGCCGTGATGGCGGCGTTGCGCGGCCCCGTGACCCGGGGCAGCGCGCGCAGCCAGGCCTCCTGGCCCCCGAGGCCCAAGCTGGAGGCCAGCGCTTGGGCCCGCCGCACCGACCCGAGGCCTGCGTTGTAGGCACCGAGGGCGGGATCAAGCCGACCGCCCACCCTGGCTTCGAGCCAGAGCATGTAGGCATGCTGGCCCTGGATGGCGGCCTGGGGATCGTAGGCGCTGGACCCCGGCGGCACCCAGCCCATGTCCTGGGCCCAGCGCCAGGTCGCCGGCATGAACTGAGCCAGCCCCATGCCCCCATCCGGCGCCGTCACGCCGGGGCGGAAAAGGCTCTCGGCCTTCACCTGGGCGGCGCGATCGCCCCAGCGGGGGCCCGCCGTGGCCCGGAAGAGGGCCTGGAAGGGCACCTGGGCCTGGAGGCCGAAGGCCGCCAGGAGGGCCAGCAGGAAGGTCCTCACCGCAGCACCTGGGCGGCGATGAGGCCGAAGGTCAGCAGCAGGCCGACGAAGGCGAGGCCCGCGGTGTGGGTCTTGGCGGCGCAGGATCGTTCGCTGTCCATGCCCGGAGACCAGTGCATGAGCCGCTTGCCCAGGCGCGTGCGGTCGAGGGCCAGGAAGGCCAGCCAGGCGAGCAGCAGGACCCCCAGCGCCAGGCCGAGCGCCACCTTGGCCCGGAAGAGCACCAGGCGCGCCTGCAGCGCCAGCTCCCAGGCCGGACTGTCGGGCTGGGGCGTCAGGACGGCGAAGGCCTTGAGCAGGCGCCAGGTGGCCCAGGAGGCCAGGGCCATGAGGCCGAGGAGGAAGAGCCCCACCCGGATGCGGGCGGGGCGGCTCAGTTCGAAGCCATGGCCGCCCGTGAGGAAGGACCAGAGGGCCGCGCCGGCACGGCGATACCACGGCGCAGGTGAAGGGGTGTCCAACAGGGAGGGGTCGAGCATGGGGGCTCCTGGGGTGATGGAAGCCCTACCCTCGCCGACGCCCGTGGAAACGGCGCTGAAAGCCCTTTCAAGCCCCTTGGTACTCGGGGAAGAGCCCACCCGGCTGCACCGGCTGGCGCCGGGCCGCGCGCACCTGGTGGAGGATCTGCCGGATGCGCATTTCGGAGAGGTCGTATTCCCTGGCCAGCCGGGACACCTGCCAGAACTCGAAGCGCCAGCGCTGGTAGATCTCCTGGTTGCGGCCGGCCAGCTCCACCGATTCGGCCTGGGGGATGTAGACCGTCCGCCCGCCCCACTCCTTGCGCACGTACTCCACGCAATCGAAGGCCAGCTCGGCAGCCCGTTCAGCCTCCAGGCCCTTGGCCTTGAGCACCTCGCCCAGGTGCCCCCCCAGTTCTTCCAGCAGCTCCGGATACTGCGGCATGATCGCCTCCCCCCCTACCCTGGGCGGCAGGAGGCGCGGCGTCAGATGCTTCGGAGCTGGTCCAGCCGGGCGATATTGCGTTCCAGAATGCGGGCCACACCACGGGTTTCCCGGACCGTCAACACCAGGGCCTCGGCATGATCCGGCAGGTTCTGGCTTCGGGCCCCGGCGCGCATCAGGCCTTTCAGGCCCTCCAGTTCTTCCGCGACCTCCGTGTGGTCGCTCACCGAATCGGAATGGCTCGTCATGCACATGGTGATTGGCTCGCAGAAAGGCAAGAACAGCTTATCTCATTGTGTACGCTTGCCCCATCTAAAATCATGGCCCAATTTAAAGTTCTGGATTCCACGGCGGGGAATGGGAATCCATGGATCATGGTTGATTTCCGCCGGAGTCCTGGGCGTCCAGGCAAGCACGAGGCCGCCGCCCCCTCGAGGCGCATCGGCGTTCTTGTGCCCCTGGAGCTGCTGTCCCTGCTGGAGCGCATCGCCGCCATCAAGGGCATCAGCCGCCATGCGGCCATCCGGGAGGCCCTGGCGGCCTATGTAGAGGCGGAGTTACGCCACGACAAAGCCCCGCCGAAGCGGGGCTAAAGGCAAGGCGGCGAAGGGTCTACACGGCCGTTTCCAGCCGATGGGAAGCCAGTTCCTGCGCGGCCTTGCACAGCTGGTCGCCCATGCGGCGCAACGACAGCGAGAAGCCGAGGGCTTCGCTGCGGGTGAGGTTCAGGCCTTCCGCGTTCGGGGTGTCACCCTCGGCTGTGCGAGAGGCCATGCCCACCAGTGCGGAGGCGGCCACCAGCTCCAGGCCGATCTGCTCCAGCAGCTCCACAGCAAGGACTGTACGTGCTTCAGCACTCATTGCGCACCCCCTTCCAGGGCGAAACAGTCCGGAAACATGCGCTTGAGGCTGGCCTTGGCACCCTCATCCCCGAAGAGGGCCCGCAGCTCGCGGATCAGTTCAGCCGTCAGGGCCGTGCCGGCGCCGAAGCGCACCCGCTTGGGCGGTCGCGGCGTCGCCACCTTGCGCGACCAGCGCACCGCCGCGTCGTAGCTGGGAGGCGCAATCTCCCCGGGCAGGCTCTGGCACAGAAGGCGCCAAGCATCTGCCAGGCTGGGCGGCGGTTCCTGGGCCAGGATGTCCTGGAACTGGGGCAGCCAGGCGGGGTCCGGCCGGTCATGGTCCAGGGGGGCCAGGTGGGCCAGTCCTTCCCGGGCATCGGCACGCCACCGCTGGATGCTGCGGCGGCTGATGGTGCGCGCGCCAGAAGGCCCCGTGCGGGCATTGGCCAGAGGCAGCAGGGCCTGGATCTCGGGCGGCAGGCGGTGCAGCTCAGCGTCCGCCTGGAAGCAGAGCATGGCCTTCTCCATGCACAGGCCCTCCCGTTCGGCGAAGTCCTCCAGGTAGCGGATCACGGCCAGGCGGGCCTCCATGCAGCGGACCTGCCAGTCCCGCAGGCGCGCCTGGGCGGGTTGGGCCGTTTCCGGGTCCAGGCCCGTCAGGGCCTGCATCTCGTCGAAGAGCGCCCGAGTGGCCTGGGGAGCGGCGGCCCGGACTTCAGGCCGGATGGCCGCGCCCGTGCGCCAGTAGGCATCCAGAACCTGGAAGCATTCCTTCTGGTAGGCCCGGAGCTTCTCCCGGAACTCCGGCTTCACCCGGGAGGCCTGAATGCCGAAGAGCCAGCCGTTCAGGTTCTCCAGGGGCAGACAGGTCATGGTCTGGGGGCCGTCCGGGGAAGGTATCACCATATGGTTACACCCCCAAAGTTCATCATCGGAGACCAGCTTGCGGTGCTGGGGCTGCCACGCCATACCGAGCTGGACACAGAGCGGCTTCACAGGAATGAAGGGCTTCCCGCTCTCGGGATGGGCCACGAGGAAGACGACTTCGCCGTGGAAGTCGAGAGATCGAAGTTCGGCCGTCATGCGGCACTCCTTGTTGTTGGGCCCGGCTTCTTAGACCGGACGGGGTGGATGGGTGCCCCGAAGGGCGGATGGTGAGACCGGGAGCTAAGAACCCCAACGACGTGCCAACAAGGAACACGAGGTGGAGCGAGCTTCTTCGTGCGCGACGCGCCTTATTCCGCTGCACTCCCGGCGATTGCTCACCATGCTTTCCATCCTTGCTGGTTCGTCGGGCTTCTTAGACCCGATGGGACAAGGATGGACTGGTCTTCAGATAGGTCAAGCCCAACCGGTTAGCGGAGGGCGTTGAGCACCCTTTCGGCATTGGACTTGAAATCATTTTCTGCCTGGCGGGCATGACGGATGGCCAGCTTGGCTTGGTCGCGGTCTTCGGCGTCGAACGTCTGGAAGTAGGCCATCCAGGCTTTGGCCGCCTTGGCCGAATACTCGCAGTATTCCTGGGCGCTGTAGACGGCCGCGCCCAGCGGAGAGTTCTTGAGGGTGGGGTCCATGGATTCGTAGATGCGGGCAGCTCTTGCGGTTTCCTGGCGGGAGGCCTGAAGGCTCTGGGCCAGCTCGCGGTCCCGCTTCCGGAAGTAGCTGTTGAGGGTGTTCTGCTCGGCCATTTCCGAAGCCACCAGGGAGGACCGCCCCATGGACATCCGGAGCACGCTGAACAGGCTTTCAGCCTGGTTCCGCGTCTTCTCCATCCACAGCCGTTCCTTTTCCTGCTTGGCTTCCTGAGCCTTGTGCTCCGCAGCCTCACGGGCCCTCTGTTCGGGCGTCTTGCGAGCCTCGGCTTCTTCCGCCCGGCGGCGGCCCTCCTCAACCAAGGCCCAATGTTCTTGTGCTTCAGCGTCTCTGCGTTGGTCTGCCAAAACCTTGCTGACGGTCAATCCCGCCACAATCAAGAGCACCAGGCCCATTCCCACCGCCAGCCACCGCTTGACCCACGCCCCAGAGGCAGGGGCCGGAAGATGGGTCTGGGCGCCCATGCGACGGGCCTCGGCACTCAGTTCGAGCTGGTCGTCTTCCATGGGAGCCTCGGGGGTTTCATGAATCCTACACCCGCCCCTTGCGCCGGGCGTCGATCTCCAGGGCGGCCACCAGGCGGTGCAGCTGGTCGGCGTCAAGGTCCTGCACGCGCGAGGCCTGGAACATGCGCTGGGCCATGGCGTGGGCGTAGGCCCAAGGGCGCTTGGCGTCGGCCAGGTGGGCTTCGACCTTCGTCATCAGGCGCCGGCAGTCCAGGGCAACCTGGGAGGGCGCGGGCTTGCCGGGGTGGGCGGCCTGCCCTCCGGACCTGGCCCCCATCCGCCCCAGCTCCTGGAGCACCTGCCAGCGCTGGCGGGCGTCCAGGTCACCGGCGCTGCTGCGGCCCGTGAGGGACTGCAGCAGCTCGCGGTAGGTGGCTTCGTCCAGGCCCAGTTCCTTGGCGGCCAGGTGGATCCGGGCGAGGTCCTTGGCGCGGCGGGGATCGGGGGTGCTCATGATCGTGTGCAATCCCAAAATCGTCAGGCGGCGAAGGGGTTGGAAGCAGGCGGGGCGGGCTTTTCCGCGAGGGGCGCGGATTCCCCCGCCTCTGCGAGGGCCTGGTCGATGATCTGCCGGAGCCAGACCTCGGCCAGGGCGCGCCCCGTGCGGGCCCAGAGGCAGCGGGTGCATTGGCAGGCTGGGCGGTTCACAGCTGGCCTCCCTGGATCTCCTCGAACCGCTCCAGGAAGGCCCGCTCGGCATCTTCCGGCGACGGGTAGGGCGCGAGCGAAGAGGAGAGAGGCGCCACGCCCTCCAGGCAGGGCCAGGGGATCGGGCAGTCGGGCATCAGGTCGCGCTTCTCGGTGGCGAGCAGTTCTCGGTCCACCCGCTTCACCTCGGCGGAGAGGGTGGCGGGGAGCCGGAAGTGCGCGCGGATCGCGGCGTCCACACGGGCCTCGATGGCCCGGTAGTCGGGGCACAGGGCCTTCAGGGGGCTGGGGAGGTCCTTCAGGTAGGCTTCGCTGGCGTCGTGCAGCAGCGCTTCCAGGGCGAAGGGCTGGGGAACCAGCCAGCTGGCGATCGTGGCGTGCTGAGCGACGGAATAGAAGGCGCGCGTGTGGCCGTTGAAGCGGCTCTCGCAGCTGAGGCCTCGCGCGATGTCGCCGATGTCGATCATGGACGGCCGTGGGGAACGGTAGTCGAAGATGCGGCCGCTGGCGGTGAGGATGAAGGTCATGGGGTCACCTCGGGTCGCGCACGACGAGCACCGGCACGCCATTGGCGTCGCGCAGGGTGTGGGTGGCACCCGGTAGGTCGGTGTTCCGCACCGGGGATGTGCTGAAGAAGTGGCGCTCGGGGGCCTTCTGAGAGCCCCCACATTGGGCACCGTCCCAGACCGCCGGGATCACGTGGAACGCATGGAAATACTCCCCGTCCGGGAGCTGGATGGGGGCGACGTGACCGAAACGGGATGCAGGCTGGGCCTGAACCGTCGAAGGAGGAGGCTGGGGCGGGGTTTGAGTCCCGCAGCCCAAGGCCAGGAGGAGCGGAAGGGGGAGGAGGAGACGGTTCACGTCAGGCCTCCACCAGCACGGGCACGCCCTGATACGCGGCCCAGGCTCGCCGTGCGCGCGTCCAGGCCTTGAACATCTCGGCCACGGTGTGGGTCTGCTTCGGAGCCAGGAAGCCTGTGGTGGCCTCCTCGAAGGCGGCGGCGGCGAGACGCAGCTCATGACCGGCGGGCAGGCGGTCCGCCTCCGCAGCGGCCACCATGCGCTGGCTGAGTTCGGTGTTCATGCCTGCCCCCCTTCGGCCATCTGGGCGGGCTTGGCCACCCCGCGCACGGCCTCCAGCCGGTCGAGGATCTCGGTCAAGTGGATGCGACGCTCGGTGGGGGTGAGGTCGTCCGTCAGGGCGTCCCAGGCCTCCTTGAGCAGGCCAGCCTCCGAGGGGTCGGTCCCGATGCACACCACGGCGATGGGACGGTCATTGGTGCAAGGGGTGAAGCACCGGTAGCCCGCGTTCATGTCGTAAGCAGCGCCCAGGAGATCGCCCAGCCGGGCATGAAGGGGATTGGTCATGATGTCTGCGGTGCTCATGCGTGTCCTTTCGTGGCCTTGTGGATGGCCGGAATGAGGTCTTCGAAATCGGGGACGGTGAGGGTCTGGCCGTCGGGCCCGGTGGCCTCGACGCCTTCGTGGAGAGGACCCCAGCCGTTGATGCGCCAGCCGGGGGGGAGGGGACGGGTCACAGGCAGCTCCAGAGCAGGAGGCCGCCCAGGGCCAGGCAGGCGAGGATCGTGATGGCGCGGCCCAGGCGGGCGCCCTGGGCGGGCTCCTCCCGGCCCCTGGCCTGGGAGGGGGGGCAGCCGAGGAGGTGGGAGTTGCGGC
>CAXYVC010000129.1:0-7481 GCA_964292295.1 uncultured bacterium | reverse complement strand
GCCCGAAGCGGGGACCCGCACGACCCGAGTGTCGCGAGCCGCAAGCGCTCGAAGGACGGCTCTGGCAGAACCATTCTGTCGAGCCCAAACGCAAAATCCAGGATGACTCCATGCGGCATCGCATAACGGCATGTGGAGCCGTGGCGGTGCACAGTTTGGGGCTTCACCAAGCCTGTACACCGCCGCTCTACGCCACATGCACCATGCGGGTTCAGTCCACGCGGTAGTGGCAGCCGCGGCTCTCGGGGTTCTGCAGCGCGGCCCCGAGGATCAGGCGCGCGCAGGTGATGCCATTGCGCAGCTCCAGGATGGGCCGTGCGATGGGCGCCTGGCGGTAGAAGCCCTCGATGCGGTGGTTGAGGTAGCCCATGTCCGAGGGCGCCCGCTGGAGCCGGGCGCGGGTGCGCACGATGCCGGCGTAGTTCCAGAGGGTGCTGCGAATGTTCGTCCAGTCCTGTTCGATGAGGACCGGGTCCGGCGTGATGGCCTCCGGCGCGGGGCGCCAGTCGTGGAGGGACTCCGGCGGGGGCATCGTGCCCTGGTGGCATTCCGCCACGGCGGCCTCCGCGGCCCGGTAGCCCCACACGAGGCCCTCCAGCAGACTCGTGGAGGCCAGGCGGTTCGCGCCGTGCACGCCCGTGCAGGCCACCTCCCCCACGGCGTAGAGCCCCCGGAGGCTGGAGCGGCCCTCCAGGTCCACCGCCACGCCGCCGCAGAAGTAGTGCGCCGCGGGTACGACGGGAACGGGCTGGCGGAAGGGGTCCAGCCCCTCCTCTCGGCAGGCCGCCACCACCGTGGGGAAGCGCATCTCCAGGTCCAGGCGCGCCGCCACGGGCGCCAGGTCGAGATAGACGCACATGTCGCCGCCGGCGGTCATCTCCTGGAAGATCGCGCGGCTCACCACGTCCCGGGGCGCCAGTTCCATGCCCTCCGGGTCGTACTTCGCCATGAAGCGCTCCCCGCGCCGGTTCACGAGCCGGGCGCCCTCGCCGCGCAAGGCCTCGGTGAGCAGCCGCCGCGGTCGACCCGGTACGTACAGCGTGGTGGGGTGGAACTGGAGGTACTCGCAGTTCACGATGCGCGCGCTGGCGCGGAAGGCCGCCGCGAGGCCGTCCCCCGTGGCGCCGGGAGGGTTCGAGGTGTGCAGGTACAGGTAGCCGAGGCCCCCCGTGGCCAGGATCGTGCGGCCCGCCTCCAGGCGCTGGACCACGCCCGTGGAGGTCTCCAGCACGTAGGCACCCCAGACCTGGATGGGATCGTAGACCCGGCGCGGATCCTTGCAGTGGTGGGGGACGGCGAGGAGGTCCACCAGCATGTGGTTCTCGAGGATGCGGATGCGGCCGTCGGCCTTCACCACGTCGCAGAGGGTGCGCTGGATGGCCCGGCCCGTGGCGTCCTTCGCATGGTAGATGCGGCGTGCGCTGTGGGCGGCCTCCCGCGTGGCGTGGGGTTCCTCCCCCGCCAGGCCGAAGGGACCGCCCCAGTGGTGCCAGAGCACAGCCCGGCACAGCCTCGGCCCCAGCTCCGCCAGGAGCGCCACCGCCTCGGGCCGGCAGAGGCCCGCCCCCGCGGCCTCGATGTCCGCCGCCAGCTGCTCGGGGCTGTCGTGCTCCGGCGCCTGCCCCACGATGCCGCCCTGGGCGTAGGCCGTGTTGCTCTCCCCCAGGCCGTCCTTGGCCACGAGGATCACGTCCGCGCCGAGTTCCGCGGCGCGCAGCGCGGCCGTGCAACCCGCGATGCCCGCGCCGAGGACGAGCACGTCGCAGGTCATCGTCTGAATTCCCATTCCGGTCTCTCCATGCTCCAGAGGGGCGCCAGATCGGCCGCCTCGTCCTGCTCCTCCAGCCAGGCGAGGCGCCCCGCCACGCTCCGCAGGGCCCTGGCGAAGGAGATCCGTCCCCAGGCGCTCTCCAGCTGGCCGTCGAAGGGCTCCAGGGCGGCCTGGGCATCCCGCCACAGTTCCAGCATCCCCGGCGCCGTGTGCTGCTGCTGGTGGTGGTAGCCCGCCGCCAGCAGGATGAGCCCCTGCAGCCCCTGGCGCTGGTGGCCCTGGCTGCGCCGCCACAGCTCCTCCAGGGCGTCGTGGCACTCGTGGTAGAGGGCGGAATTGAAGAGGGTCACGGCACTGGCGAGGCGGTAGGAGGCGTCCTCCGGCTGGGCCGCGAGGGACAGCAGGGCCACCCCCGCACGCAGGCTCACGGCGCTCGCCAGGGGTTCCCAGATGCGATGGGGAACCCAGCCCGTGGCGCCCCGGTCCGCCGTGTCCGGATGGCTGGCGAGGTCTTCCGCCCAGGCGTCTTCCGGATCCATCACCCCCAGCGCGGCGAGCATGCCCTTCGCGTCCGCCAGCAGAACCTCCAGGGGCACGCCTTCAGGGTGGCGTTCCCGCAGCCTCGGGGCCCCCAGCACCGTGGGCCAGGCCAGCAGGCGCCGGCGTGCGGGAGACTCCAGGGCAGCTTCCAGGCGCGCCCGCAGGAAGCGCTGAACCGGCAGCGGCAGGCGTTCCTGCCGCTGCCAGAAGACCGGATCCTGCGTCGCGCAGCTCATGGCTCCAGTGTGCCCCCAAAGCGCCCTTCCCGCGCCGCCTCGTCGAGCCAGACCTCGATGGGGAGGAGGCGCACCCCCTCCAGCAGACGCACCAGGCGGGCCCTGAAGCCCCGCAACCCCGCGCCGTGCGCCAGGCGATGAAGGCGGGGCGCCCCCTCCAAGGGCGGCTGGCCCTCGTCCAGCTCCCAGGGATGGACCACGAGGGGCGTGCCCGCGCCCGAACGGGCGAGCGCGCGGAAGCGGCTGCGCAGGAAGGCCTCCGGGAGCACCCGCGCGCCCCAGCCCCACAGCGGCAACGCGAAGGGGACCGGCCCCGCCACCGGAGGCGGACACTCCAGGAGGCACCCCAGGAGATGGACGCGCCTGGGCCAGCGCAGGCGCCCCAGGCCGGCCAGGGGCGCACGGCTGGCGTCGTAGCGGAAGCCCTCCACCTCCAGCTCCCGCCACCAGTCCTCCGCTAGGCCCCGCAGACTCCACTCCGGCGCCCGGAACCCTTCGATCCCCGCCCCGGCCAGATCCTCCAGGACCGCGCGGCCCTCGCGAAGCTCCTGCCGGAAACGCTCGCGTGTGAGGCCCCCCAGGCGGCGGTGGTGCAGGCCGTGGAGGGCGATGCGGTGGCCTTCGGCCATGATGCGCCGCAGCAGCTCCGGGTGCCGCCGGGCCTGGTCCGCCAGGCAGAACCAGGTGGCCTTCGCTCCCAGACGCTCGCAGAGCCCCAGCGCGGCCTCCGTGCCAATGGCGAGGCGGTCCTCGTAGCGGAGCGGGGCCTGCGGGTCGTCAAAGGGCGCCACGCAGAGCTGGTACCAGTCCTCCCAGTCGAAGGAGAGGGGAAGCCCCGGCCCAGCCGCGACGGCCACGGAGGCCCTAGGTGAAGTTGCGCTCGGAGAGGCTGATGAACTCCAGGGCGAAGTCGTCCAGCTCCGTCTGCCACTGCTTGAGCTGGCCCTGGAAGAAGTTGTAGGCCATGAGCGCGGGCACGGCGGCCATGAGGCCGACGGCGGTGGCCACCAGGGCGTCCGCGATGCCGGGGCCCACCGTCACGAGGCTGGCGTTCCCCGTGGCGCCGATGCTGCGGAAGGCGTCGATGATGCCCCACACGGTGCCGAAGAGCCCCACGAAGGGGCTCACCGCAGCGATGGTGGCGAGGATCCCGAGGTAGCGCTCCATGCGGCCCGTTTCCACCACGGAGGCGCGCTGCAGGCTGCGCTCCACCGCCTCCATGCTGCGGATCTGCGCCCGGGTGCCCGCGGGGCTCTGGCGCAGCTGGTACGTGACCTCGGTGTAGCCCGCGGTGAAGAGCCCCACCAGGGGACTGAGGGTGAAGGATCCGGAGCCCTGCTTCAGCTCCCGCCAGTCGGTGCTGCGGCGGAAGGCGCCCCGGAAGCGGTCGGAGGCCTTGCGGCTGCGGGAGAAGAGCAGCCCCTTCTGGACGATGATCACCCAGCTCACCATGGAGAAGAAAGCGAGCAGGACCAGCACCCCCTTGGCCATGGCGCTGCTGTGCAGGACAGCCTCCCACACGTTCACGCCCTGTCCCTGAGCCGCGATTGCAAAGACCATGACTGTTCCTTCCTCTCCTCGGGATCTTATCGCAGACGGAGGCGGAAGGCGGCTACACTGCGGAGCGCGATGCGCCGCACTGCCCACAAGGCTGGGCTTTCGCGCCACAGGATGGGGTTTCATGAAGGTACTTGTCATCGGATCGGGGTACGTGGGCCTCGTGGCCGCGGTGGGCTTCGCGGAGGCGAACCATCAGGTCCTGGGCGTGGACGTGGACGCGGACAAGGTCGCACGCCTTCGGCAGGGCCAGTCTCCCATCTACGAGCCGGGCCTTGACGGGCTCCTCCGGAAGCATCTCGCCACGGGCCGCCTGGCCTTCACGACGGACCTGAAGGAGGGCATCGCGGATGCGGATGCCGCCTTCATCTGCGTCGGCACACCCCAGAGCGAGGACGGAAGCGCCGACCTGCAGTATGTGCTCGCCGTGGCAGCCCAGCTGGGCGAGGCGATGGGCCTTCGCCCGATGGCGGCGAAGCCCCTGGTGGTGGTGGACAAGAGCACCGTGCCCGTGGGCACCGCCGCGCGGGTGCACGCCGCGATCGCGGCCAAGACGGACCGCGCCTTCGAGGTGGCCTCCAACCCCGAGTTCCTGCGGGAGGGATGCGCCATCGAGGACTTCCTCTTCCCCGACCGGGTGCTGGTGGGCTGCCGCACGGACTTCGCCGAGGGCGTGCTCAAGGCCCTCTACCAGCCCCACCTGGACGCGGCGCGCGCCCGCTACCGGGAGGTGGGGCAGTGGCTCCGCATGGATCCCCCCAGCGCCGAGATGACGAAGTACACGGCCAACGCCATGCTGGCCCTGCGCATCAGCTTCATGAACGAGATCGCGGCCCTCTGCGAAAAGCTGGGGGCCGACGTGGACCACGTGAAGGCCGGCATCGGCAGCGACCACCGCATCGGGAAGTATTTCCTGAACCCCGGCCCCGGCTTCGGCGGGAGCTGCTTCCCCAAGGACCTCCAGGCCCTCCTGAAGGTGGGCCGTGAAAACGGGCAACCCCTGCGCTGCCTGGAGGCCACCGTGGAGGTCAACCGCCACCAGAAGCAGGTGCTCGCCCGCAAGGTGAGGACCCACTTCGGCGTGGTCCCCGGGGCCCCCATGCCCATGGCGGGCGTCCGCCTCGCCCTCTGGGGGCTCGCCTTCAAGGCCCACACGGACGATATCCGCGAGGCCATGGCCCTGGAGCTGATCGACAGCCTCACGGGGCTCGGCGCCGAGATCGTCGTCCACGACTTCGAGGCGATGCCCAACGTGAGGGCGAAGATCGGAGACCGCGTGCGCTACGCGGAGGACCCGCTGCAGGCTTGCGAGGGGGCGGACGCCCTCGTGATCGCCACCGAGTGGCCCGCCTACGCCCAGGCGGACCTGGAAGCCGTGGCCTCGCGCCTGAAGGCGAAGGTGCTCTTCGACGGCCGGAACCTCTTCCGCCCTGAAGCCCTGAAGGCCGGGGGCTGGACCTACCACAGCATCGGGCGCGGCACGCTCTGATCCACCCCTCGCGCAGGAGGCAGCATGGGCAACCTCGGACTCTGGGAAATCCTCCTGATCGGCCTCATCCTGCTGATCTTCTTCGGGCCCTCCAAGCTTCCCGAGCTGGGCAAGTCCCTGGGCAAGGGCATCCAGGAGTTCAAGAAGGCCAGCCGCGAGCTCACCTCCTCCGTGAAGGAGGACGTGAAGACCGACGCCAGGGACGACCAGAAGTAGCCCCTCCGTCCCCGTGACCGCCCCCGACCAGATGAGCTCCTGGGAGCACCTGCAGGAGCTGCGCACGCGGCTCCTGTGGAGCCTGGGCATCGTCGCGGCGGCCTTCGCCGTCACCTACGCCCTCCGCTTCCGCATCTGGGCCTGGGCCCAGGCCCCCTTCCTGGAACTCTACAAGGCCGGCGTGCTCGCCCACGCCAGGGCCGCGGGAACGCCCCCCCCCGCCACCTTCGAGCCCTTCGCCTACACCAGCCTCACGGAGCCCTTCTTCTCCATGATGCGCCTGGCGCTGTGGGCAGCGGCCTTCCTGGCGGCGCCCTTCCTCTTCCACCAGCTCTGGGCCTTCATCCGCCCCGGGCTCTACGAGAAGGAACGCCGCTGGGGGCTCGTCTTCGTGGTGGTCACCAGCCTCTGCTTCCTGGGGGGCGCGGCCTTCGCCTATTTCAACGCCTTCCGCATCCTGGGGAACATCCTCTTCGGGGAGGCCCTCCAGGCGGGCCTGCGCACGAACCTCCACGTGGAGACCTACCTCGACCTCTTCCTCTACACCATCGTGGGCACGGGCCTGCTCTTCGAGCTGCCCGTACTGGTCTTCTTCCTGGCGCGCTTCCGCATCCTCACCGCGGCGCGGATGCTCCGCTACTGGCGCCACGCGACCCTGGGCATCGTGGTGGCCTCCGCCTTCCTGACCCCCGGCGACGTGGTGGTGACCACCGTATTCTTCAGCGCCGTCCTGCTCGGCCTCTACGCCATCTCGATCCTGGTCGCCCTGCTGGCCGCGCCGAAAGCCCGGAACTAGCCGTGTTCGACGTCATCGCCTTCGACGCGGACGATACCCTCTGGCACACGGAGTGCCACTTCCTGGAGGTGCAGGAGCGCTTCCGGGAGCTGCTGCGCCCCTTCGCGCCGGACACCGCGATCCAGGCCTGCCTCCACACCGCGATCATCCGGAACATCGAGCCCTTCGGCTACGGCATCAAGAGCTTCGTGCTCTCCATGATCGAGGCCGCGGTGGAACTCTCCGCAGGGCGCATCCCCGGATCCCAGGTGCAGCGCATCGTGGACTTCGGCCACGAGATGCGGGCGCGCCCCGTGGAGCCCCTGCCCGGCGTGACCGAGGTCCTGGCGTCCCTTGCCGGGAGGCGCCTCATGGTGGTCACGAAGGGCGACCTCCTGGACCAGGAGGACAAGCTGGCGCGCTCCGGCCTCGGGCACCGTTTCTGGCGCCTGGAGGTGCTCAGCGAAAAGGACGAGGCCGCCTACCGCGGGGTGCTGCAGCGCTGCGGCGCGGCGCCGGAGCGCTTCCTCATGGTGGGCAACTCGGTGCGCTCGGACGTGCTGCCGGTGCTGGCCCTGGGCGGGCACGCGGTGCACGTGCCCTACCCCATCACCTGGGCCCACGAGCGCGTGGAGGGCGTCTCGGGCGCCACCCACGGCTATGCCGAGCTGAGCGACCTGCGGGAGCTTCCCGCCTGGCTGGCGCGCCGGGAAGCCTGATCAGCCCTTCCCCACGGCCCACCTGCCCCCACCCCCCAGGCCACAGGCCAGGGTGGCGAGCAGACGAAAGAGGGCCTCCGCGCGCCCCAGGAGAGGCGCTCCGTGCCGCCAGCCGTCCACCAGGGGCCAGGCCAGCAGGCCCGCCAACAGGAAGACCCCGGGCAACATACAGACCCCC
>CAXYVC010000128.1:0-7641 GCA_964292295.1 uncultured bacterium | reverse complement strand
GGGCCTCGCCCTTCGTCCACAGGTGCAGGGCCCAGCAGGGCGCCTCCGCCGCGGCATCCCCCGCGTCCGTGAGGAAGGCCAGCCGCGTGCCGGAGCGGTCGAAGGCCAGGCCGCGGTCGTGGCCCTTCCCCTTCCGCAGGGTCAGCGTGCCCTCGGGCCGCCACAGGAAGACGCCCGCACGGCCCTCCGCGTCGGCCTTGGCCTTGTTGCCCTTCTCGTCCTTGGCCCCCTTGCCGTCCTCGCCCCGGTCCTTCCCCTTCGGGGGCTTGGGGAGACTCGGGCTCACGGTGTAGGCGAGCTGCGCCCCGTCGCGGCTCCAGAGGCACTCCGCCACCTCGGGGATCGTGATGCGCCCGGGGGCCCCCAGCTCCAGGATCACCAGGTCCGTGCCCGGCTCCGCCTTGTCCTTTCCGTCCTCCTTGCCTTCCGGGGCATCCGCGCCATCGGCGCCCTCCGGGGCCGCGGCCTCCCGGGCCGCCTTCGCCTCCGGCTTCTCCAGCAGGGCCGCCAGGAAGCGCCCTCCCTCCTCGGGCAGCTTGAAGGCCTTCACCCGGGAAAGCGTCTCCACCCGGCCCGTGGCCAGGTCCATCACCCCCAGGTCGGCCTTGGGCATCTCCTCCGGCTTCTTCTTGGTCTTCTTCGCCTGGTCCAGCTCGGCCTTGGGCGGGGCGATCCGGAAGGCCAGGAAGCGTCCGTCGGCGCTGAAGACCGCCTCCCTCCCCCTATCCTGGCGGTATTCCCGGCCGTCCTGCAGATGCCGGACCACCAGCGCGTCATCCCCGTCCTGGGGGTGCAGCGCGTAGGCCAGCCAGGCTCCGTTCCGGCTGAGCGCCGCCCCCTGGATGCTGCGCCAGCCGTCGTAGGCGTCGTGGGTGAGGGGCTTCTTCCCGGGACGGGGCGCCGCCTGGGCCGCGGGCGCCGCGGTGAGGGGAGCGGCGCCCGCCACGAGGCTCAAGGAGGCGCAGCCCAGACGGGCGGCAAGGGACAGGGCGTGCATGGGCACCTCACAACGGGACCTCATCATTCTACCAGGCATCGTTTTGCGAGGCACTTCCCCACCCGCCGGAAGCCGCCCTCGCCTGTGCCCGGGAAAGCTAGTAGAATCGAGCCTTTCTGCGGGTTTGCCATGCATGTCCAGGAACTGATCCTCCGCCTCCAGCGCTACTGGGCCGACCGCGGCTGTCTCGTGGGACAGCCGCCCGACCAGGAGAGGGGCGCGGGCACCATGCCCCCGCTCACCTTCTGCGGCGCCCGGGGGGCGAAGCCCTGGAACGGGGGCTACGTGGAGCCCACCCGCCGCCCCGGCGACGGCCGCTACGGCGAGAACCCCTTCCGCCTGTACAAGCACCACCAGTTCCAGGTGATCCTGAAGCCCAGCCCCGCCAAGGTGCAGGAGATGTACATCGAGAGCCTGGAGGCCCTCGGCATCGACATGGCCAAGCACGACCTCCGCTTCGAGGAGGACAACTGGGAATCGCCGACCTTGGGTGCCTGGGGCGTGGGCTGGCAGGTGGTGCTGGACGGCATGGAGATCACCCAGTTCACCTACTTCCAGCAGGTGGCGGGCTTCGACTGCCGCCCGGTGAGCGCCGAGATCACCTACGGCGTCGAACGCATCTGCATGTTCCTGAACGGCATCGACAACATCTTCGACCTCACCTGGGGTGAGCTGCAGACCGACGCCGGGCGCTTCCCCGTGAGCTACGGCGAGGTGCGGCACCGGGAGGAGTTCGAGCTGAGCGCCTACAGCTTCGAGCACGCCAACCTGGACCTGCACTGGATGCTCTTCACGGAATACGAGAAGGAGGGCTGGCGCCTGGTGAAGGAATTCGGCCACTTCCGCTCCGGCTACGAGCAGGCCCTCAAGATGAGCCACACCTTCAACGTGCTGGACGCCCGGGGCGCCGTGAGCACCACCGAGCGTCCCGGCATCATCAAGCGCGTGCGCGACCTGGCCGTGGCCTGCGCCGCCGCCTACCTGGAGCACGAAGCCACGCAAGCCGCAGCCGCCAAGGAGGTGAAGTGATGGAGACCCGCACCCTCCTGCTCGAACTGCACTGCGAGGAGATCCCCGCCCGCTTCCTGAAGCCCTTGAGCGAGGAATTCTCTGCGGCCCTTGAAAACCTGGCGTCCACCCAGTCCCTGGGCGGCAAGGCACCCGAGACCTTCTTCAGCCCCCGCAAGCTGGCCTGGCGCCTGGCGGGCCTTGCCGTCCAGCAGGCGGACGTGGAGGACACCCAGGTGGGCCCCCCCCAGCGCCTGTGCGTGGACGAGGCCGGAAAACCCACGATCCAGGGCCTGAAGTTCGCCGAGAAGTGGGGCGTCGCCTTCGACCAGGTGCGCTTCGAGCAGCCCAAGGGCAAGAAGGAGCCCTGTGCCGTCGTGACGGTGGTGAAGCAGGGCCGTCCCACGGCGGAGCTGCTGGCGGAGGCGCTGCCGCGGCTCATCGCGGGCCTGCACGTGCCCAAGGCCATGCGCTGGGGCGCCAGCGACTTCGCCTTCGTCCGCCCCATCCGCAACCTGCTCTGCCTCTTCGGGCGAGACGTGGTGCCCTTCGAGGTGGACGGCGTGAAGACGGGCGCCACCACCTGGGGCCACCGCCTCTTCCACCGGGAGCACCCGGAGCCCGTGCGCGTGGAGACGCCCGAAGCCTACGAGGCGGCGCTGGCGGCGGCGGGCGTGGTGCCCTCCTTCCGGGCGCGCCGCGACGCCATTGCAGCGGCCCTGGACGCCGCGGCGGCGGCCGTGGACGGGCGCGTGGTGCAGGACGCGGAGCTGCTCGACACCCTGGCCCTCATCGTGGAGGCCCCCAGCGTGCTGCGCGGCGCCTTCCCGGGCGCCTTCATGGCCCTGCCCAAGGAAGTGCTCGTGAGCTCCCTCAAGGAGCACCAGAAATCCTTCTGCATCGAGAAGCCCGACGGCAGCGCGCTGCTGCCCTTCTTTCTCTGCGTGGCCAACCGCGCCGACGACCCGGAGGGCTTCGTGGCCGCGGGCAACGAGTGGGTGCTCAAGGCCCGGCTCTACGACGCCCGCTTCTTCTTCGCCGAGGACCAGAAGACGCCCCTGGCGGAACGCCGCGAGAAGCTCTCCCACCTCACCTTCCACCGGGAGCTGGGCAGCTACGTGGAGAAGAGTTCCCGCATCGCCGGCCTGGCCGTGCGCCTCGCGGAAGGCTGCAAGGGTTGCGACGCCGGGCAGGCCCGCCAGGCCGCGGAGCTCTGCAAGGCGGACCTCGTGACCCTCATGGTGGGCGAATTCCCGGAGCTCCAGGGCGTGATGGGCGGCGAGTATCTCCGCCGCGAAGGGGCGCCCGAGGCCGTGTGGATGGCCGTGAAGGAGCACTACCTGCCCTCGAGCGCCGAGTCCCCCATTCCGGAAACGCCCCTGGGCGGCCTGCTGGCGGTGGCGGACAAGCTGGACACCGTGGCCGGCTGCTTCGCCATCGGGCAGATTCCCTCCGGCAGCAAGGACCCTCTGGCCCTGCGCCGCGCGGGCATGGGCATCGTGCGCATCCTCTGGGAGCAGGGCTGGACCCTTCCCCTGGACCGCCTCGTGGACCTCGGCCTGGAGGGCGTCGCCTCCCGGGCCAGCAAGCCCCAGGAGGAAACCCGGGAGGCCCTGCTCGCCTTCTTCCGGGACCGGGTCGCCTACCAGCTGGAGCTCGCGGGCTTCGCGGGGCCCGTGCGCCGCGCCGCGCTGCCCGTGGGCTGGACGGACCTTGCCGGCCTGAAGACCCGCTGCCAGGCCCTTTCGGGTTTCGCGGAGGACACCCGCTTCGCGAGCCTCGCCGCCAGCGCCAAGCGCATCGGGAACATCCTGAAGGACGAGGCGCCCGAGGCGGTCTTCGACGCCGCCCTGCTCCGCCAGGACGAGGAGAAGGCCCTGGCCGCCCGCCTGGGCGCCCTGGAGGGCACCACCGACCACGCGGCGCTCCTGGCCGAGCTTGCGGAGCTGGCGCAACCCCTGGAGGCCTTCTTCAGCGCGGTCATGGTGAAGTGCGAGGAGCTTCCCCTGCGCGCCGCCCGCCTCTCTCTGCTGCACCGCCTGCGCAGCGCCTTCCTGCGCGTGGCCGACTTCAGCCAGTGGCAGTAGCCCCATGAGCGCCAATCCCTTCGACGCCGCCGCGCCCCCCTGGGACGCGGCGGCACGAAGGGTCAGGCTGGCGGGGGACGTGGCCGAGACCATCCGGGATGCGGTGGCGCTTGGACCTTCCATGGACCTGCTGGACTTCGGCTGCGGCACCGGCCTGCTGGGCCACGCCCTGCGCGGAGAGGTGCGGAGCCTCACCGGGGCCGACACCTCCCCGGGCATGCTCGAGGCCTTCCGGGCCAAGAACCCCGGAGACCCGGATCTGCGCACCCTGCTGCTCGCGCCCAACGTGCCCCTGGGCGGCCCCTACCACCTCGTGGTCAGCAGCATGGCCCTGCACCACCTGGAAGACTTGGCTTCGCTCTTCGCGGCGTTCCACGCCTGCCTGGTCCCCGGAGGATGGGTGGCCCTGGCGGATCTGGACGCAGAGGATGGCAGCTTCCACGGCGGCGAAGCCGAAGGCGTCTTCCACCGGGGTTTCGCCCGGGGCGCCCTGGAAGGCTGGCTGCGGGACGCGGGCTTCGAGGAGGTCCGCACCCGGAATGCCGCCACGACCCTCAAGGAAGGCCGCGCCTACACCGTGTTCCTGCTCACGGGCCAGAAGCCGATCCGGGAGATGCCATGAGCTGCACCCACAACGCCGACGCCGCCTCCTGCACCTGCACCTACGCGTGCCCCCGGCACGGCCACTGCTGCGCCTGCATCGCCTACCACCGCGATCGGGGCCAGTTCCCCGCCTGCCTCTTCTCGAAGGAGGGCGAGGCCCGGTGGGACCGCAGCTTCCAGGCCCTGTGCCAGGACCGGAAGGCATGACCCGCGTTCAGCCCTTCGACGCCCTGCGCTCCCGTTCCTCCCGCAGCAGCTCCCGGGCACAGTCCGGACAGATGCCGTGGGTGAATTCGGCCTCGGAGCGCTCCTGCACGTATTGCTCCACCTGTTCCCAGTAGCCCTGGTCGTTGCGGATCTTTTTGCAGTGGGAGCAGATGGGCAGCAGGCCCTTCAGGGTGCGGATGCGCCCCAGGGCTTCCTCCAGCTCCTCGATGAGCTGCCCCTGGCGCTCCCGGCGGGACAGGTCCTGGAAGCGCAGGGCCGCCTGGGAAGCGATCAGGCTCCCGGTGTAGTGCCGCAGGATCAGGGAGACCATGCAGGCGGTCGCCACCCCGAGCTGCCAGGAAAGCGCATCCGGAACGCCCCGGGCGGCAAGGAGCACCATCCAGGCCACGGCCGGGACGAGCAGGGCCGGGTAGTAAAGCCAGCGGCTGCGGAGAAGCAGGCCCGTCACCACCAGGTCCAGCATGAGATCGGCCGTGCTGGAGGCCTGCCCCAGGGCCAGGAGCTGGGCGAAGGGAAGGAGCAGCACCGTTCCCAGGCCCGCGGCGGCGAAGACCTGGAGCCTCCCCGGAGGCAGGCGTCCGGCTCCCAGGCGCAGGAAGAGGCCCAGAAGCACCAGGGCGGCAAGCCCCCGGGGAAGGTTCAGGAGCAGCCGCGGCGCCGCCGCATCCATCCACAGGCAGACGGCGATCCGGGCCAGGAGGTACGCGGCGCCCACGAGGCTGACCCAGCGGAGGCCCCGCTGGATGGGCTTGTCCAGGTCCGCCTGGATCTGCTCCCGAAGTCCGTTCATGGCGAGGGCAGCCTCGCTCCGGGCAAGGACGCTGTCAAGCCTGGGGGGGCACGTCCACGGGCACCAGGGCCTCGAACTCCGCCCGCAGCGCCGCCTCGCAATCCGGGCACAGGCCATGGGTGAATGCCGCCTCGGAGCGCTCCTCGATGTAGCGCTCCACCTGCTGCCAGTAGCCCTGATCGTCACGGATCTTCTTGCAGTGGCCACACATGGGAATGAGCCCCCGGAGGATGCGCACCCGCTCCAGGGCCTCCTGCAGCTCCCGGCTGATGCGCCGCTGGCGCTCCGCAAGGACCTGGTCCTTCACCCGCAGGCGGGCCTGCATCCAGGCCAGGCGGCTGGAAACGGCGTGCAGGGCGATGGACACCATGGCCGCGGTGGTCACGCCCATCCCCCAGTGAAGGCGGTCCCCGGTGGGATGGCGCAGGAGCACCTGGCCCACCAGCCACACCCCCACGAAGGAGGCCAGGAAGACCAGGAAGGAACGGGTCCGGGGGCTCACCACGCTGGTGGCCACGAGGATCATCATCAGGTCGCTGGTGAGCTGGAGGCGCCCCGTGAGGGCCACCAGGGCCAGGTGGTTCAGCAGCGCCGCCAGCAGGCAGGAGGCCGGCACCATGAACCCGTGGCGCGCCCGGATGCGCCCCGTGCGCATGCCCACGTAGCAGCCCAGGAAGATCGCGGCGGTGGGCAGGTTCACCCACACCATGACCTTCCCCACCGCCACGGACTGCGCCACGAAGTGCACCGGGACAAGGGCTAGGTAGTAGAGCCCCAGCACCCAGGCCGCCACCCGGTAGCCCTTGAGGTAGAGCTCAAGCACCTCCTCGTGGACCTGCTCCCGGACATGGATCGGCACGCATGCTCCCGCTGGATCTGCAGCCAGATTACCATTGCGCCCGGGCTGATCCAGAATGGGAGGGAGCCGCCGACCATGCCCCTCGCCGATCCCATCCAGGCCGCCCTGGCCCGCACCCGCACCCGCCTCGGCCGCCTGACGGCCCACGGATGGATGCGCTGGTATGCCCTCTCCAAGCTGGCGATGGATCCCGTCTACCGCGCCGTGGCCGCGCGCGTTCCCGCGGGCGCCGCCGTGGTGGACCTCGGCTGCGGCCCGGGCCTGGCCGCGGTGCTGCTCGCGGAGCTCGACGGTGGACGCGCCGTGCTCGGCGTGGAGTGGGACGGGCGGAAGCTCGCCGCCGCCCGGCGCATCGGCGAGGGACTTCCGGGCCTCACCCTTCTGCAGGCGGACCTGCGGGAACAGCCCCTGCCCCCCTGCGACGCGGTGCTGCTCCTGGACGTGCTGCACTACTTCCCGCTTGAAGCTCAGCGCGCGGTGCTCGCCCGCTGCGCGGACGCCCTGCGCCCCGGCGGGCGCCTTCTCCTGCGCGAGCAGGACGCCGCCGCCCGCCAGGGATTCTGGACCCGCGCCCTGGAGCGCCTGAGCGTGCGCCTGGGCTGGAACCGGGCTTCGGGCGTGCACCTGCGGTGCACCAAGGACCTCGCCGGGGAGCTGGAGGCGCTCGGGCTTCGCGTGGAGGAGCTCCAATCCCTCGCCAGCGGGGCCCTGCCCGGCAACGCCCTGCTGGTGGCCCGCAAGGAGGACGCATGATCATCCCCGACCTGGACGACCTCGTGCTGGACGCAGACGGGGAAGGCCTGGAGGAGCTGGGCCGCCGCACCCTCTCGGAGGGTCCATGGACCACCGTGGCCTATCTCGTGCGCACCTGCACAGGGGAAGGCCCCTGGGAGGGGCCCTTCCTGTGGCTGCACCGCTACCAGAAGTGCCCCCAGGGCTGGAAGCTCGTGAGCCGCTTCCGCACCACGGAGGAGGCCCAGCTCGAACGCCTGCTGCGCGCTCTCCAGGAGTGGGGCCTCCTGGAGGCACGGCCATGAACGACCCGATGGTCTGTCGCGCGGAGGCCGGG
>CAXYVC010000127.1:0-7795 GCA_964292295.1 uncultured bacterium | reverse complement strand
AGGGGGGCCACCACGCCGGCGGGATCCACCAGCAGCACGCGGCTGGGGCGCCCCTCCCGGCTCTTCGCATCCCGCTTGCTCATCATCCCGATCATCCCGAAGAGCACGGGGTAGAGGATCAGGGGCATCAGGAAGGTGAAGAAGAGGGTCTTGCGGTCCTTCGAGAGCTCGAGGAACTCCTTCTTGAAGACGAGAAACGCGCCCTTCACTGCTCACCCCCTTCCCGGCCCGCGGCCAGGGCGAAGAAGACCTCGTCCAAGGTCTTCACCTGCCAGCGCTCGAGGATCTCCCGGGGCGACGCATCGCCGTGGAGCTTGCCCTCGTAGATGATCCCCACGCGGTCGCAGATCTGCTCGACCATGGGCAGCACGTGGGTGCTCACGATCACCGCACGGCCCTCGGCCTTCATGACGCGCAGGAGGTCCAGCACGGTCTTGGCCGTGAGCACGTCCAGGCCCGTGGTGGGCTCGTCGAAGATCACCACCTTCGGGTCGTGAAGCAGCGCGCGGGCGATGCTCACCTTCTGCTTCTGGCCGGAGGAGAAGCCCTCCATCTTCACGTCCGCAAAGTCGCTGAGCTGGAGCGCCTCGAGCAAGTGCAGGCCCCGGCGCTCGGCGGTGGAGGCGTCCACGCCCTGGAACTCCCCGAAGATGCGCAGGATCTCCCGGGGGGTGAAGCGCCCGTAGACATTCAGGTCCGTGCTGAGGTAGCCCACGCAGGCGCGGCTGCGCTCGGGCTCGCGCACGGCGTCGATGCCGCAGACCTCCACGCGGCCTTCGTCGGGCGTCATGAGCCCGGCGATCATGCGCAGCGTGGTGCTCTTCCCCGCGCCGTTGGGACCCAGCAGGCCGTAGATCTCGCCGGGCTTCACCGTGAGGCTGAGGCCCTTCACGGCCTCGATGCGCTTGTGGATCTTCCGTTTCCGGTCCTTGACCTCGAAGGCCTTGTGCACGTCCGTCAGCTGGATCACGCCCCCTCCTCTCCTGGGGGCCAGTGTAGGCGGGAACCGGCGGGGAACGTCCCCGGCGGCGGGCCGAGACGGGGGGGATGCCCGGCGAGCGGTGCCGGGAATGGGCTCAACGGAAGAGGCCGAAACCCAGCGCCGCGACCCCGGCCAGCATGCAGTAGGCCGCGAAGCCGCGCAGCCGCGGCGTGCGGGTGAAGCGGTCCAGCAGGCCGATGGCGAGGTAGCCCGACACCGCCGCCATGGCGATGCCCGCCCCGCAGAGCAGCACGGGCGAAGCGGAACCCGCCGGGAAGGCCAGGTCGGAGGGGAGGGCCTGCCCGTGGAGCAGGGGCTTCACGAGCTTGCGTCCCTCCACCAGGGCGGCCGCGGCGATCGTCGGAATGCCCAGCAGGAAACTGAAGCGCGCGGAGGCAGGCAGGGCGAGGCCCCGGAAGACGCCCACGGCGATGGTGGATCCGCTGCGGGAGAGGCCGAATCCCCCGCCCAGACCCTGGATGGCGCCCACGGCCAGGGCATCCGCGGCGCCGAGCGCCTCCACCGGACGGCCCGGACGGCGCTCGGCTAGGCGCTGGGCGGCCCACAGCAGGCCCGCGGTCAGGAGCAGGAACACGCCGTAGAGCCAGAGGTGGCCCTTCTGGGTCTCCTTCAGCGCCTTGGTGGCCAGCCCCAGGACGCCCGTGGGAACCATGGCCAACAGCAGCAGCAGGGCCAGGCGCCGGCCCTCCGCGTTCCGCCCAAGCAGGCCCGCCAGCAGCTGTCCAAGTTCGCGCCGGAAGTAGACGCAGAGCGCCAGGAGGGTTCCCACGTGCAGCAGCACGTCGAAGGCCAGCGGCATGCCGCGCCCCAGCATCAGGTGCTCCGCCAGGGTGAGGTGCGCCGTGCTCGAGACCGGAAGGAACTCGGTCAGGCCCTGGACGAGGCCCAGCAGGAGGGCGTGCAGCAGGTTCATGGAGACTCCGGCGTAAAGCTTTAGTGTGCCAGAGCCTGTCTAGGGGACCTCGCGCCGGCGCAGGAAGGCCGGGAAGCGCGGAAGGCCCCCTTCCGTGAGGCCCCGGTAGGTGTAGGTGACGGTGCAGCCCACCGGCGGCGGATCCCGGCGCAGGGCCGCGCTCAACCCCGTCCCGATGCGGAAGCGCCGGCCTTCCGGCGTCTCCACCTCCAGGGCGCCCAGCAGGCCCCGGAAGCGCCCCTTCCCGGGCACGTGGGCCACCACCACCGCCTCGGCGTCCTGCAGCGCCTTGAGTTTCAGGAGCACGTCGCTGCGGCCGGTCACGTAGGGCGCGCTGGCGAGATGCAGCATCAGGCCCTCCCCGCCCCCCTCCAGCACCCGGTCCAGGCGTTGCTGGAGCTGCCCGCGGTCCCTCACCCGCTCCTGCGCCACCGCCACCAGCTGGGGCCAGCCCACCTGGGCGACCAGCTCCCGGATGCGGGCCGCGCGCGCCTCGAAGCTTCCGGGCGCCCCGGGAAGCTCGAAGACCAGGTAATGGATCCGCCGCCAGGCCGCGTCCTCCGGTTCCTGACGGCGCACTGCGCTTGAGAGTTCCTCGAAGCGCCCGCGCCCCATCCACAGCTCCCCGTCCAGGGGCACCGCGGGCAGCCGCTCCAGGAACCAGCGGGGCGCCGGAATCTCGCCGCCGCCGCGGAAGCGCAGGGCCCGGCCGTCCCAGAAGGCTCGCACCCCATCGAACTTCTCGCTCACGAGGTAGGCGGAGACGTCCACCTCCGGCCCCAGCACCTTCGCCAGGAGCATCTCTGGAGGCGCGGCAGGCGCGAGCAGGCCGGCGAAGGCCAGGGCCACACCCAGAGGAGGGGAAAAGGCAAACGGGGCCATGGGGTCTCCGGAATGGAGGGGGGTGGATCCCCCATTCTGGGCCCCGCGGGGGAGCCGTCCAGGCCTCAGCCCTCCAGCACCAGCTGCATGCGGCAGGCGGCGCAGTCGAAGACGCAGCGCAGGCGCGTGGCGCCGTTCACCAGGAAGAGCGGCCCCGAAGGCTCCCGGAGCGCCGCCAGGGGCCGCGGGTTGGGATGGGCGGCGCACCAGCCCAGCTCGTAGCGCAGGCAGTGGCGGGTGCGCATCACCACGCGGCCCTTGAGATCCACGCCGCACTCAGCGGCTGGCTCCCGCACCTCGGCCCCGGCACGCGTATAGAGAGTTCTTGCAGCCGCGTTCGCCACGTTCCAGGTGAAGTCCAGGCACCGCCCTTCCAGCCCTGCCGGCACCACGGGCGCGGGCCCCGGCTTCGGGCGCGGGAGCATCCGGCGCGCACGCAGGTCCTCCGCGGCCTCGCGCCGCAGGGCGTTCGCCACGCTCACGGGCACGAAACGCTCGCCTTCGACGTGAAGCCCCTCCAGCACGAAGTCCGTGTCCCCCAGGCGCGCCACGGCCTCCTCCAGGGCCGCCCGGGTGCGGGCCGCGTCCTTCGGCGCTCCAAAGGGGCCCGTGCGCCGGGCGAGGCCTTCCAGCCCCTGGGGATCTTGGATCCGAAGGCGCACCTCGTCCTCCCCCAGCTCCAGGCGCGCCACGACCGGCAGGCGGCGGCGCACCCGCGCCGCGCGTAAGCCCTTCAGCCAGCGGTGGTCCAGGTTGCGGCGCAGCTCCAGGCCCGGCGCGAGGCGGGAGGGATCCTGCACGAAGACCTGGGCGCCCTCCACGGCGTTCACGGTGGTGCCCGCCACCTGGCCGGCGGCATCCAGGAAGGCAAGACCGTCGCCGGGGTGCAGCTCCGCCGGCGCCTCCAGGAGCACCCGGTCCCCCTTCACCGAGCGCACCCGGCCCACCGCTTCCCCCAGGTGGCCCGCCGCGTCCAGGGTCGCCACGGGGCGGCGCAGGCCGTCGATGCGGTACGGCCCGAGGCCGCGGTTGAAGGTCTTGGAGGGCTCCGGGTCGAAGCCGAGCTCCGTATGCCCCAGCGAGGCCCGGCCGAGCTCCGGGCGCCGATCGAGCAGGGCATCCAGGCGCCGTCGCAGGTGGCCCACCACGTTCTTCACGTAGTCCGCGTCCTTCAGGCGCCCCTCGATCTTGAAGCTGCAGATGCCCGCATCCGCCAGGGCCTCCAGGTGGCCGCTCAGGTCGAGATCCTGGATGCTCAGCAAGGGGCGTTCGGAGAGCAGCGCGCGCCCCGAGGCGTCCTGCAGCATCCAGGGGGAACGGCAGGGCTGGGCACACTCGCCCCGGTTCCCGCTGCGCCCGCATAGGGCGCCGCTCAGGTAGCACTGGCCGCTCTCCCCCACGCAGAGGGCGCCGAAGACGAAGGCCTCCAGCTCGATGTCCGCTCCCTTGCGGATGGCGGCCATCTCGTCCAGGCTCAGCTCCCGGGCCAGGATGGCGCGGCTGAAGCCCGCGGAGGCCAGGAAGGCCACCTTCTCGGGGCGGTCGCAGACCGCCTGGGTGCTGGCGTGGCGGGGAATGGGGGGCAGGTCCAGCTGGAGGAGCCCGAGGTCCTGCAGGATGAGGGCGTCGACCCCTGCTTCGAAGGCCCTCCAGGCCATGCGCCGCGCCTCCTCCAGCTCCCCGTCGAAGAGCAGGGTGTTCAGGGTGAGGTAGAGCTTCGCGTCCCAGAAGCGCGCCTCCCGCGCCACCGCCTCCAGGTCCTCCAGTCCGCAGGTGGCCCCCTGGCGCGCGCCGAAGCGCGGACCGCCCATGTACACCGCGTCCGCCCCGCAGCGGAGCGCGAGGATCCCCTGTTCCGCGTTGCGCGCGGGCGCGAGCAGCTCCAGCGCCATCAGGGGCGCCCCCCGCCGAGGCCCGCCCGGCGCTTCAGGGCCAGGGAGGCCTCGAAGAGGGCCCGGAACACGGCCTCCACCTCCTCCCCCGTGTACGGCCCCGGGTTCTCCGCCCGCAGGCGCGCGAGCATCTCCGCCTCCCGCGCCGCGTCCCGTCCCGCGGGGGCCTGCCCCCGGGCGGCCAGGGCCGCCAGGCGCCGCACCAGCTCCCCCCGCCGCGCGAGCAGGCCCAGCAGCTCGCCGTTCACGGCGTCGATCTCCCGGCGCAGGCCGGCCAGCTCGTCGGGCGGCAGCATCATGCAAGGGTCCTTTCCGCGCGGGCGCACCCCGCGTCCCTTCCAGTGTCCCCGGGAAGGCGGCGGGAGCGGAAGGGAGACTGCCCATCGCACGGGCCACGCCATCTTTCCTCCGTGCTTGAATGATCCCGTTCCTTCCAGGCCGGAGGCCCCATGCGCACCCTCGACTTCCGCTCCGACACCGTCACGAAGCCCACCCCGGAGATGCGCGCGGCCATGGCGGCGGCGGAGGTGGCGGACGACGTGCTGGAGCGCGACCCCACCATGGACCGCCTGGAGCGGCGCACGGCGGAGCTGCTGGGCAAGGAGGCGGCCCTCTGGGTGCCCACGGGCTGCATGGCCAACCTGGTGGCCCTCATGGTCCACCTGCGGCGCGGCGACCGCTTCCTGGCCCCGGCCCAGGCCCACGTCCTCGGCAGCGAGCTGGGCACGGGCGCCTGGCTCGCGGGGGGCATGCCGGAAGCCCTGCCCTGGGAGGACGGACCTGGGCGCATCACTCCCTTCCAGGTGGCCCGGGCCGCGGGCGGCGCCGGTCCCTACTACGCCCTGAGAAGCACCCTGCTCTGCCTGGAGAACACCCACAACTTCGCGGGCGGCACCTGCTTCGGCGCCGCGACCCAGCGCGCCCTGGCCGAGGTGGCGCAGGCGAAGGGGCTGAAGGTGCACCTGGACGGCGCCCGCCTCTGGCACGCCGCCGTGGCCACGGGAGATGCCCTGGCGGACCTGGCCTGGGGCGCGGACACGGTGAGCGTGTGCCTTTCCAAGGGGCTCGGCGCCCCCATGGGCTCCGTCCTCTGCGGCAGCCGGGAGGCCGTGGAGCAGGCCCGCCGCATCCGCAAGATGCTGGGCGGCGGCGTGGGCCAGGGCGGCGCCGTGGCCGCGGCGGGCATGGTGGCCCTCGACCACCTGCCGCGCCTCGCGGAGGACCACGCCCGGGCGGCGCGCCTGGCCGAGGGCCTCCGGGCCATGGGCTTCAACGTGGCGAGCCCCGAGACGAACATCCTCCTGGTGCCCGTGGTGGACACGGCCTTCGCCCTCAGCCTCCTGGAGGACGCGGGCGTGCGGGTCCTGCCCGTGGGTTCCTCCCTGCGCTTCATCACCCACCGGGACCTCCAGGACGCGGACATCGACGCGGCGCTGACGCGCATCCTTCCCCTCGTGCCCCAGATGCTCACCACCTGGGAAGGCGACCGGCCCATGGCGTAGCCGGGCGGCCCCGCCAGGGGCACGGCCCGGCGGCCCCGGGGAACCGCCCGGCGGCCTGCGCACCGCGGCGGCCCCCCTCCGCCTAGCCTGGGAAGTCCCATCGCAACGCGATGCACCAAGGAGTTCCCATGCCGACCCGACTGGCCCTGCTTCCCCGCCTGCTGCTCCCCTGCCTGGCCCTGACGCTCTCCGGGGCGGAGGACCGCGCAGCGGCCCTGATGAAGACCGTCTCCGAACTCGCCAACCCCGCCATGCAGGGCCGCCTGACGGGCAGCCCCTCCGGCCGCAAGGCCGAGGCCTGGGTGGAGAAGGCCATGCGCGCCCTGCCCCTGGAGGTGAAGACCCAGGAGTTCGGCTTTCCCCTCTACGAGGTGCTCTCCCCCACCGCCTTCGACCTCCCGGACGCCAAGGGCGCGCCCCAGCGGCGGCTCGCCTACCTCACCGACTTCCGGGAGGTCCAGTATTCGGGCTCCGGCGACGTGACCGGCGAGCTGGTCTTCGCGGGCTACGGCGTGGATGCGCCCGGCTTCAGCCCCTACGGCCAGGTGGACGTGAAGGGCAAGATCGTCGTGCTGTTGTGGGGCCTCCCCAAGGGCGCCCCCGTCGCCCAGGCCTACCCGGACGTGAAGCTCCATGCCGCCTGGACGCACGGCGCCAAGGGCGTGGTCCTGGTGCCCACCGGGGGCCTCGCCAAGCGCGTGGAGGAGCTGGGCGACGAGGCGGTGGTGCGGGCCCTGGGCCCCACGCAGGCCTTCAACCCCGAGCTCTACCACGCGGAGCTCCCCGCGGTCTTCCTGCGTAAGGACGCCGTGGAAGCCCTCCTGGGCGCCCCGGTCGAAGCGCTGGCCAAGGATCCCTCCCCCAAGGCCCTGGGGCGCAGGGCGCACCTGCTGCTCAAGGCCCGGGTGAACCGGGAAGCCAAGAGCCGCAACGTCTTCGGCATCCTGAGGGGCCAGGACCCGCAGCTGGGCAAGGAGGTGGTCCTCCTGGGCGCCCACTACGACCACCTGGGCATGGGCGCCGATGGGCGCATCTTCCCCGGCGCTTCCGACAACGCCTCGGGCACCGCGGTGGTGCTGGAGGCCGCCCGGGCCCTCGCCACCTCCGGCCAGCGCCCCAAGCGCACCGTGGTCTTCGCCCTGTGGGGCGCGGAGGAGCAGGGCCTCTACGGCTCCCGCTTCTACGCGGAGAAGGCGCCCCTCCTGCCCCTGGAGGACACCAAGCTGATGATCCAGCTGGACGACGTGGGCGGAAAGGAAGTCGCCCTCAGCAACGTGAACGACAATCCGCTGGTGCAGGCCTTTGCCGGCAAGGCCATCCGCGAGGGGCGCCTCACGCCCGTGGACTGGGGCGGCCAGGGCGCCAGCGACGACGTGCCCTTCCTTGCCAAGAAGATCCCCGCCTACCGTTTCGTGGCCCCCGGCGCGCACCACCACAGGGCCACCGACACGCCCGCCATCGTGGATCGCGAAGGGCTTGCCAAGGTGGCCGACATCGTCATCGAGGGCCTGAAGACCATCACCTTCTAGGCGCGCGTCCCGCCCCGGGGTCCCCGGCCCCGCGGGCCGGGAGGCCCGGGGGGGGTCCCCTCCCCGGGCCTGGG
>CAXYVC010000126.1:0-7976 GCA_964292295.1 uncultured bacterium | reverse complement strand
GCCGACTTTTTGCCGCAGGCTACGCAGATCCGCGCGGGCGGCGTCGAGGTATTCGCCGTCGACTTCGATGACGCCGTCATTGATCGATTCCAGACCGTTCAGGGTGCGCAGCAGGGTCGATTTACCCGAGCCGCTGCGCCCGATGATTGCCACCACCTGGCCTTCCTCGACACTCAGGTCGATGCCTTTGAGTACATGGTGATCGCCGTAATATTTATGCAGGGCGGAAATTCTAAGCAGAGGCATGCAGTCCCCTTTCCAGGTAGCGCGCACTGAGGGACAAGGGGTAGCAGAGCAGGAAATAGCCGAGGGCAACGAGGCCGTAGACCGCCTCCACCAGGTCCCCCCGGCCGACCCCGGCCAGGTCTCCCGCCGCCAGGGCCACGGGCACGTCGTCCCCCGTGTCGTAGGAGACCGCCGTCCCGAAGGTGCCCGCCACCGTGCCGGACTGGAAGAGCACCGAGAGGCCCTGCAGGGCGCTGTCCGCATTGGCCGTGGCCAGGTCGGGGCGGCCATCCCCGTTCAGGTCCGCGATGCACACGGCTGCGGGCCCGGCGCCCGCACCATAGTCCACCGCCGCCAGGAAGCTGCCCGGGGTCGTGTCCTGGAGCAGCACCGCCACCTGGTCCGTGGTGGTCGTGGCCACCAGGTCCACCCGGCCGTCGCCGTTCAGGTCCCCCGCCGCCAGGGAGGTGGGAGGCGCGGAGAGGGGCAGCTGCACGGGCGTGGCGAAGGCGCCCGCACGCCAGAAGGACACCAGGACGGCCTGGGCCCCCTGGGCAACGACGGCCAGATCCAGGTGCCCGTCGCCGTCCAGATCCGCCAGGGCCGCGGCCAGGGGACGCGTGGGCAGCGCCAGGCTGCTGGGAGCCAGCAGTTGTCCCGCCGTGGTGGCGGACTGCAGGTGGGTGGCGAGGGTGCCGCCGCCGGCCGAAGGGTTGTCGTGGTTGGCCACCACCGCATCCGGACGGCCATCCCCGTCCACGTCCCCCAGGGCGAGGTCCGCCGGGTCGTAGCCCGTGTCCACCCGCAGGGGGTCCAGGAAGCTGCCCGCGGTGGCGCCCTGGAGGCGCACGGTCGCGAAGCCCTGGCGCGGCACCCGGTCCCCGTGGATGCCATTGGCGCTCACCACATCCAGCCGGCCGTCGCCGTCCAGGTCGGCCAGCCGAACCGCGTGGGTCAGGGTGTAGGGTTCCGCGTCGTGGTGGGAATCCCCCGAGCACCCCAGGCCCAGCGCCAGCAGCGCGGCCCCGGGAAGCGCGAGACGGGAGGAGCGGAGGATCGGTGCACGCATGGGTCGACTCCGGGAGAAACGGGGGCCCCGCCGGGCTCCCCCAAGGCCTTCACTTGGGATCAAAGACGTAGATGGGAAGCCGGGCCCGCCGCCAGGCGCGCATGCCGCCCTTCAGGACGTACAGCCAAGCCTGGCCCCGCTCCGCCAGGAGGGGGGCCGCCTGGTGGGAGAGCACGTCGGTCTCGTCCACCAGGACGATGGGGCGCGGGTGGGTGACGCTGAAGGCGTCCAGGCTGCGGAGCAGCTCCGGGAAGGGCAGGTTCTCGGCCCCCCGGATATGCCCCTTGGGGCCCCGATAGGCCTCGGCTGGCCGCAGGTCCAGGATGCGCGGCGGGCTGCCGAGCATCATCTCCTCGAGCTGTTCCGGGTCCAGGGTGGGACGCTTGCGCGCCCGCAGGTGCGAGGGAAGGCGGCGGAGCAGCAGGATCAGGGCCAGCAGCAGGAAGAAGGCGCTCACGCCCAGGGCGGTGAGTGCCTCGGGATGCCGCGCCCAGAAGCCCTCGGGCGCCGGAGGGGCCTGGATCGCCGGAACCGGCGACGGGGCGGGGGCGTGCGTCTGCGCCATGGGCACCTCGGCTTTTTCCGGAGAGTATGCGCCTCTCCGGCCCGAAGGGCACGTCCCCCGTGCGAACATGGAGCCGTCATGCGCCCCCGATGCCTCCTCTGCCCCCTCGCCCTGGCCCTCCTCGCCGGCTGCGGGTCGGGGCCCGACGCCATCCAGGTGGACCCGCCGGAGCCCGTGCTGCGGGTCGGCGAGCGCCTGGAGCTGCGGGCCGAGCCCCTGGAAGAGCTGGCGGGCGAGCCCACCTGGGAGGTGCAGGAGCTCCACGGCGGCGGCTTCCTGCGCTCCACGGGTCTGCGGGTCACCTACCTCGCCCCCCCCAGCGCCGGGACCTACCACGTGGTGCTGCGGGCCCCCCGGGCGGAGGGCGGCAGCGCCAAGGGCCTGCTGGAGCTCCGGGTGCTCCCGGACCTGCGGGTGCTGCCCGCCGAGGCTGCGGTGGCCCCCGGCGGAAGCCTGGCCTTCACGGCCCGCCTTCGCGGCCTGCCCCGCCCCACCGTCACCTGGCGGGTGGAGGAGGCTTCCGGCGGCCAGGTGGGCCCGGACGGGCGCTACAGCGCCCCCGGCCACACGGGTGTCTTCCACGTGGTGGCCACCAGCGCGGTGGACCCGAGCGTCAGCGCCACCGCCGTCGTGCGGGTGTCCTGAGCCCGGATGATGCGGTTCCGGCCAGCCTCCTTCGGTAGAGGGAGGCGTGGGGCGGACGTGGGCCAGGCTCGGTCTGGCCCGAACTGCGAGGGGCGAAGCGGGGACCCGCACAACCCGAGTGTCGCGAGCCGCAAGCGCTCGAAGGACGGCTCTGGCAGAGCCCTTCTGTCGAGCCCAATATCTGGGCGAAGGGCTATTCCGGCAGCGGGAGCCCCAGGCGCGCCAGCACGGCGCGGAAGGGTTCGGGAATGGGGGCCTCCACCGGGATGCGGCGGCCGTCCGGGTGGTCCACCGCCAGCTTCCAGGCGTGGAGCAGCGGGTGCGGCACCTCGAAGGCCCGGCGCTCCGCGTCCTGCCAGCGGGGGGCACCGCCGTACAGGGGATCGCCCAGGATGGGCGCCCCCAGATGGGAGAGGTGCACGCGGATCTGGTGGGTGCGCCCGGTGAGCAGCTCGCACTCCACCAGGGCCAGGCCGCAGGCGTGGCCCAGCACCTTCACGCGCGTCTGGGAGGGCCTCCCGCCCGCGTTCACGGTCATCTTCAGGCGCTCCACCCGGTGCCGGGCCAGGGGCGCATCCACCAGCAGGCTGCCCAGCTCGGGCAGGCGGCGGCTCATGCGACACAGCGCCAGGTAGCGCTTCTCCACCGTGCGCGCCTTGAACTGGGCCTGCAGGCAGGCCTGGGCCTCCGCGTCCTTGGCGGTCGCCAGGCAGCCCGTGGTGTAGCGGTCCAGGCGGTGCACGAGGCCGGGCCAGGGCAACGACGCACCTTCTTCGCTCTCGTCCTCTTCGGCCGCTGCGGAAGGATCCACGTCCACCGCCCGGTGCAGACGCCCCAGCAGGGCGTTCACCACGGTGCCGGAGGCGTGCCCGGGGCCCGGGTGCACCACCACGCCGGCCGGCTTGTCCAGGATCCACAGCCGCCCGTCCTCGAAGAGGGTGGGCAGTTCCAGGTCCTCGGGCTCCAGGTGCAGGCCCGGGGGCGTGCGCTCCGGGATCTCCGTCTCCAGGCGGTCCCCTGCGCGCAGGCGGGTGCCCGGCTTCCGCACCGCCTCGCCATTCACGCTCACCCGCCCGTCCCGGATCCAGGCCTCCCAGCGGCTGCGGGGCAGCTCGGGAAAGCGCTCCACCAGGAAGCGGTCCAGGCGCGGCGCCTCGGCCTCCAGCAGGATCACGGCGGCGCTCACGCGGCCACCTTCGCCGCGCGGCGGGAGAAGAGGATCCAGAGGGCGGCCCCGAAGGCCACGAAGAGCAGGCCCGTGATGCGGCCCGTGCTCAGCCAGGCCCAGCCCAGCCAGCCCTGGCCCCGGTCCAGGTCGCCCCGGAAGCCCTCCAGCAGCACCCGGCCCGCGCCCTCCAGCAGGAAGTAGGCGGCCATGAGCTGGGCGGGGAAGCGGCGCCGGCGCGCGAGCAGCAGGATCACCACGGCGATGCAGGCGTTGGAGAGGCCGTTGTAGAGCTGCACGGGGTGCAGAGGCAGGCCCAGCGGCGTGCCGGAGATGCGCGCCGCGTCGGAACTGTGGAAGGTGATGGCCCAGGGCTGGTGGCACTCCGTGCCGTAGCAGCAGCCCGCCACCAGGCAGCCCAGGCGGCCGATGGCCTGGCCCAGGGGGATGGCCGGCGCGAAGGCGTCCATCGTCTGCCCCAGGGGCAGCTGCATGCGCCGGATGCGCCAGAAGAAGACCACCGCACCGAGGATCACGCCCCCGTGCACCGCGCCCCCCGCCCGCAGGTAGGCCAGGCTGAAGATCTCGCCGGGCGGCACGCCCCGCACCAGATCCACCACGACCATCAGCAGCTTGGAGCCCACCACGCCACCCAGGAGCATGGCGATGGCCAGCTCCGAGATGGCCTCCGGCGCCAGGCCGTCCCGGCGCGCCATGCGGCGGGCGAGGGCAAGGGCGGCGAAGAAGCCGAGCACCAGCAGGACGCCGTAGGTGCCGAACTCGAAGGAGCCAATGCGGAAGAGGATGGGATGCATGAAGACCTCAGCCCTGCATGGTACCCGCGACGGGGATGCTAGGCTCGTAGCCCGGGAGGCTTTCCATGCACACGCGCACCGTCACGGCCGGAGAACTCGCCGAACGCCTGGGCGGCGAGCTGCGGGACTGCCCCGCGGACCGCGTGATCGAGGCCGTGCGCCCCCTCGACGAGGCGGAAGGCGCCCACGTCAGCTTCCTGGCCAACGCCAAGTACCACGAGAAGGCCCAGCACAGCCGCGCGGGCCTGATCCTGGTGGACCCCAAGACCGAGCTGCCCGGCCTGCCCCTCCTGCGCATGCCCAACCCCTACTGGGGCTTCGCCCAGGCCGTGGGCCTGCTGCATCCCGAGCCGGAGCCCGAGTGGAGCGAGGCCCCGGTGCACCCGAGCGCCGTCGTCCACCCCGGCGCCCGCCTCGCCCCGGGCGTGAGCGTGGGCGCCCGCAGCGTGATCGGGGCGGGCTGCCGCCTGCACCCCGGCGTGCACGTCGCCGAGGACTGCGTGCTGGGCGAAGGCTGCGAGCTCATGAGCGGCGTGGTGCTGTACCGCCGCACGCGGCTCGGCAGCCGCGTGCGCGTCCACGCCAACACCGTGCTGGGCAGCGACGGCTACGGCTACGTGCTGGTGCAGGGCCGCCACGAGAAGGTGCCCCAGGCCGGCTGGGTGGAGGTGGAGGACGACGTGGAGATCGGCGCCTGCACCACCGTGGACCGCGGCGCCCTGGGCCCCACCCGCATCGGGAGGGGCACGAAGGTGGACAACCTGGTGCAGATCGCCCACAACGTGCGCACCGGCGAGCACTGCCTGATCGTCAGCCAGGTGGGCCTCAGCGGCTCCACCACGCTGGGCGACCACGTGACCCTCGCCGGGAAGGTGGGCACCTCCGGGCACCTGCACATCGGCAGCAAATCCATCGTCAGCGGCAACAGCATGGTCGCCAAGGACCTGCCCGAGGGCAGCTTCGTGAGCGGCTACCTGGCCCGCCCCCACCGCCAGTGGATGGAGTGCCAGGCCGCCATCAACCGCCTGCCCGCCCTCCTGCGCAAGCTGGGCCGCCTCACCCGCGAGGGCTGAGCCCGGGGGCTGCCACGCCACGGCCCTTGCTCCGCAAAGGGCATGGCCGCCATCGCACGACCTGGGTTCAGCCCTTCGGAAGCTCCCGCCCGCAGTAGCGGCACACCACGGCCGCGGCCTTGATGGTTTCGGCGCAGAAGGGGCACACGCGCCCGGCCTCCTCCGCCCCGCCCTGGAGCTGGCGGCTCTGGGCGGCCTCGATTAGCTCCTTGATGCGCCGGGCGTCCCGGCGGGTGTGGCCGTGGCTCTCGATATCGTCGCCGCCGCCGGTGCTCTCGATGCGGATGTCACTCCAGAGGACGCCCGTCTCGATGTGCACGGAAGCCACGCGCTGGAGGTGGATGCTCATCTCGTTGCGGGTAAACCAGGAGCGCTTGAGGCGGACCACCGCGGCGTCGCCCACCTCGATCACGGTGGGGAAGAGATGGTTGCCCTTCGTCCAGCGGCTGGCCCGGAATCGTTCGATCATGGCGGCTCCCGTGCAGGGGTCCAGCATACTGGAAGCATGGCGCCATCCCTTCCGCCCCTGCCCGTCGATGCCCTGCTGCCCCGCGCGGTGGAGCTCCTCCGCGCCGGGCGGAACCTGGTGCTCAGCGCCGATCCGGGCGCGGGCAAGACCACGCGGCTGCCCCGCGCCCTGCTGGACGCGGGGCTCCTGGAGGCGGGTTCCTGCTGGGTGCTGGAACCCCGGCGCCTCGCCGCGCGCCTGGCCGCCTGCCGGGTGGCGGAGGAGCTGGGCGAGGCGGTGGGGGAGCGCGTGGGCTACGCCGTGCGCTTCGAGCGCCGTGCGGGCCCCGCGACGCGCATCCACTTCGTGACCGAGGCCCTGCTGCTGCGCCGCCTCCAGGAGAACCCGTGCCTCGACGGCATCGCCGTAGCCGTGCTGGACGAGTTCCACGAGCGGAGCCTGCACACGGACCTGGCCCTGGCCCTGCTGCGCCGCCTGCAGCGGGAGCGCCGCCCGGATCTGCGCATCGTGGCCATGAGCGCCACCCTGGACGCCGGGCCCCTCTCCGCCTACCTGGACGCGGAGCACCTGCACAGCGGAGGGCGCCTGCATCCGGTGGAGCTGCGCCACGCCGAGCGGCCGGACGCCCGCCCCCTGGAGCAGCAGGTGGCCTCCAGCCTCGAGACCCTCGACCCGGGCCGTGGCCACGCGCTGGTCTTCCTGCCGGGGGCCGCGGAGATCCGCGCCTGCGCGCGGGCCTGCGAAGCCCCGGCCGCGCGCCTGGGCTACGCGCTGCGCCTGCTCCACGGCAGCCTCCCCCTGGAGGCCCAGCGGGAGGCGGTGGCGCCCTCGGCCCAGCCCAAACTCATCCTCAGCACCAACGTGGCGGAGAGCAGCCTCACCATCGACGGCGTGGCCGCCGTGGTGGATTCGGGCCTCGCGCGGGAGGCGGCGCACGACCCCTGGTCGGGCCTCTCCGGCCTTTCCACGCGCCGCATCAGCCAGGCGCGCTGCATCCAGCGCGCGGGCCGCGCGGGCCGCACGGGACCGGGCCTCTGCCTGCGCCTGTACACCTCCGGAGACTTCCACGCCCGGCCGGCCTTCGACGCCCCGGAGCTCCAGCGCGCGGACCTGGCGGAAGCCCTCCTGGTCCTGCACGGGATGGGCCTGGACCCGCGCCGCCTGGCCTGGTTCGAGGCGCCCCCCGAGGCCGCCCTGGAGGCGGCGGAGGGCCTGCTGGCGCGCCTGGGCGCCCTGGGGACGGACGGGGGCCTCAGCGCCGCGGGGCGCGCCATGGCGAGGCTGCCGCTGCACCCGCGCCTGGCGCGGCTGGTGCAGGCCGCGGAGCAGCTCGGCGTGGGGCACCTGGGCCGCCTGGCCGCGGCCCTGCTGGAAGGCGGAAGCCTCGAGGCCAGGAGAGGGCTGGACGCGGAGTTCCGCGCGGGCGGCCACGCCCTGGACTCCGACCTCTTCGCCCGCCTGGACGCCTTCCGGGAGGCGGAGGCCCACGGATTCCAGGCCCAGGCCCTGCGCGCCGCCGGGCTCGACCCCGCCGCGGCGCACCAGGCCCGGGAGGCCTGGCGCGCCCTGGGGGGCCGGCGCGCCGAGGAGGGAGCGGAGGCCGAGGAGCGCCTGCTGCGGGCCCTGCTGGCGGCCTATCCCGACCGGCTGGCCCGGGCGGGGGGCAAGGGCACCTACGCCCTGCTGGGCGGCGGGAGGGGGCGGCTGGGCCCCGGGAGCGGCGCGCCGGCCGCGGATGCCGCGAGCGCGGCGACGTCGTCATCGCCCAGGTACGTGCAGTGGTCCACGGATGCCGCACCCGCGTCGACCGCGACGCGCACGCCCTCCCCCGGTCCGAGCTGGTTGCCGTGCATGCGAGGTTGCAGCCCGGGGGCGCCCCCGGCGGCGAGGACGCGACGCGATTCCGCGGCCGTGAAGGCGCCGCGCTCGCAGAACACGTCGATCCAGCGG
>CAXYVC010000125.1:0-8002 GCA_964292295.1 uncultured bacterium | reverse complement strand
TACCTGAACCCGCCTGAGCACGCGATCGTGCTGTGCGCGGATGAGAAGAGCCAGAGCCAGATCCAGGCCCTGGACCGCACCCAGCCCGGCCTTCCGATGAAGCCGTGGCGATGCGGCACGATGACCCACGACTACGACCGAAGGAAGTCCCTGTGGGACAAGCGCAACGGCACCACCACGCTGTTCGCGGCGATGAGCACGCTGGACGGGCAGGTCATCGGCGAGTGCATGCCCCGCCATCGCCATCAGGAGTGGCTGAAGTTCCTCAAGCTCATCGACCGCAAGACCCCGAAGGGATTGGATCTCCACATCATCTGCGACAACTACCGGACCCATAAGCACGAGGAGGTTCGGAAGTGGCTGGAGAAGCATCCCCGCTTCCACATCCACTTCACGCCCACCGGATCCTCCTGGCTGAACATGGTCGAGCGGTACTTCCGCGACATCACCGAGAACCAGATTCGGCGTGGGGTGTTCCGCAGCGTCGAAGAACTGGAGCGCACCATCGCGACCGCCATCGATCAGCACAACAAGGCCCCGAGGCCCTATATCTGGACCGCCGAGGCCAAGGACATCCTTGCCAAGGTCATTCGCGCTCGCGCAGCTTCGAATGATCCCCGTTTTTCTGGGACCCTACACTAGGAGTGCACTCCGATTGGCTTGGCGCGCCATACCTGGTCGCCTCGCGCGGCGCCAGCCCGGCGCGGTGACGGCCGCCGGTGCGCCTACCTGCGGAAGGCGATCACGTTGCCCGCGGGGGCATCCTCCGGCAGGGCCTGGGTCAGGTCGTCTTCGCGGTAGCTGTTGAGCACCCCGTTGTCCCAGCGGACGAGGTAGGGTCTGGGGGCCGCGCCGGGCTTGTGGGGGCGGTCGCCGGCCTCCACCACCGTGCCGGCCTTCCCGCCGCCCTGGCCCTCCGGAACCCAGGCCGGCGTGCCCCCGTAGTAGGGAATGGCGGAAGGGCTGAGCTTCACGCGGTCGCCGGGATGGAAGCGGAGGTCGGTCATGGCTTGGGCTCCGGGGCGGTTGGAGGTGGCTGGCGTCAGGCCTCGGAAGGGGAGAGCTGCGTCAGGATGTAGGGGAGCACCTCCTGGGGCGCGATGCCGAGGACCACGGCGAACTCCTCGTGGAGCAGCTTCTCTGCGGCGCTCATGAGGCGGGCGTCCAGGGCTCCCATGCCCTTCCCGGAACCGCTCCTGCGCTGCTTCTCGAGGTACAGCGTCCGGAGCAGGCACACGAGCTCGTGGCTGTCGCAGGACCGCGCCTTGGCGTGGAGAATCCGGCTCCGCTCGCGCTCATCGCTGATCCAGAGGCCCTCCTCCTGCGGCATGGCCTGGACAAGGTCCTGGATCTCCTGCCGGGTCAGGGTCTTCCGCATGTTGCTGGCGAGCCCCTCCTGGTCCGTGGGGACGTAGACGACGGAGCGCGTGTCGAAGCATGGTTTCAACACATAGCAGTGCTGAAGCTCACCGCCGAGCTTTTCATGGCGTATGTCTATGATCTGGCAGACTCCAACGGCGCTGTAGAAGACCTTATCGTTGATGTTGAACATGCTTTCACCAGTGCGGTCTATGGGAATACGTAGCGTGCACATCCTGAGATCCGCCATGCTCATGGTATCAAAAGGAAATTTTGCACATAAGCAAAGTTTGTTTCATGGGTCTCCCCGTTGTCTGTCCGGGCAGAGGCACGAAAGCTCCCGGATCGGGCCGGGAGCTTCGGTGTGCGGAGGGCTTCAGCGGCGGCGTCGGCCCGGGAGGGGGCGGCGGCCCGGCGCGGGGTCGGGGGGAGGGGCGTTCGGGTCGGGCTCGAAGCCTTTGATGGGCTGCTGGGGCAGCTTCTTCTTCACGAGCTTCTCGATGCCGCGCAGGAGCTTCTGCTCTTCGCCGCTCACGAGGCTGAGGGCCATGCCCTCGGAACCGGCGCGGCCGGTGCGGCCGATGCGGTGGACGTAGTCCTCGGGCACGTGGGGCAGCTCGTAGTTCACGACGTGGGGGAGCTGGTCGATGTCGAGGCCCCGGGCGGCGATATCCGTGGCGACGAGGGCGGTGATGGAGCCGCCCTTGAAGTCCGAGAGGGCCTTCAGGCGCTGGGGCTGGCTCTTGTTGCCGTGGATGGCGGCGGCGGCGATGCCGTCCCGCGGGAGCTGCTCCGCCAGGCGGGTGGCGCCGTGCTTGGTGCGGGTGAAGACCAGCACCTGCTCCATGCGGCGGCTGCGGATGAGGTGGCTCAGCAGGGCGCGCTTGCGGCCCTGGTCCACGGGGTGCACCACCTGCTCCACGAGCTCCGCCGTGGCGTTGCGCGGGGCCACGTCCACGGAGACGGGATCCTTCAGCAGGCTGGCGGCCAGCTCCCGGATCTCGCCGCTGAAGGTGGCGGAGCACAGGATGTTCTGCCGCTGGGAGGGAAGCAGGGCCAGGATCTTGCGGATGTCGCGGATGAAGCCCATGTCCAGCATGCGGTCGGCCTCGTCCAGCACCAGCAGCTCCAGCTGCCCGAAGTGCAGGTTGCCCTGCTGGTGGTGGTCCAGCAGGCGCCCCGGCGTGGCCACGAGGATCTCCACGCCCTTGCGCAGGGCAGCGGTCTGGGGGTTGATGTTCACGCCGCCGAAGATGGTGGTGCTGCGCAGGGGCACGTAGCGCCCGTAGGTGCGCACGCTCTCCTCCACCTGGAGGGCCAGCTCCCGGGTGGGCGTCAGCACGAGGGCCCGGATGGGGTGGCGGGCGGGGGAGACGCTGCTGCTGGCGTGGGGGGCCAGCCGCTGCAGCAGGGGAAGGGCGAAGGCGGCGGTCTTGCCCGTGCCCGTCTGGGCGCCAGCCATCAGGTCGCGTCCCTGGAGGATCACGGGGATGGCCTGGGCCTGGACGGGGGTGGGGGTTTCGTAACCCTGTTCGCGCACGGCGCGCAACAGCTCGGGCAGGAGGCCCAAGGACTCGAAGGACATGAATGCTCCTGGTGCGGCCCATCCCTGCGGCGTTCCAGCCGGAGGGCCCCGGTCAGGGCGGATGGGGGAAATCGAAGCGGGATACCGTCTGGGGTCGAGGCGCCGACCGGCGTGCGCCTCCCACGTACGATCCATCAGGATCCCGCATCCCTGGGCAAAAGGCAAACGCAGGGCGAGGCGGGACCCGTCTGTGACACAGCGCACGATGCCCGCAGGGGGTGTTGACCTGCTCCATCGCCCCTCTAGACTGAATTCGAGAAAATCATCTCGATATGGTTTTCTCGAATGTTCCTCGGTTTTCAAGTTTCTGATTCACCAAGGGGTTCCATCTCGTGACCACCCTCGCAGTCCCCGAGTTGACGCTCCGGCGCCTGCCGAGGTACTACCACTTCCTCAAGCGTCTGGCGGAAGCGGGCCACGAGGTGGTGAGCGCCTCCCAGATCGCCGAGGCGCTGGGGGTGCATCCCACCCAGGTGCGCAAGGACCTGGCGCTGACGGGGGCGGTGGGCAAGCCCAAGGTGGGGCACACCATCGAGACGGCCCTCGCCTCCATCGAGAAGTTCCTCCACTGGAACAGCTCCTCCGAGGCCTTCCTCGTGGGGGCGGGCCACCTGGGCTCGGCCCTGCTCGGCTACCGCGGCTTCGAGCGGGCGGGCATCAAGGTGGTGGCGGCCTTCGACGTGAGCATCGCGAAGGTCGGGCGCCGGGTGCACGGCGTGCCCGTCATGCACATGAACAAGTTCGAGGACCTGGCCCGGCGCATGCACGTCGCGCTGGGCATCCTCACCGTGCCGGAGGGCCATGCCCAGGAGGTGGCGGACCTCATGATCCGCAGCGGCCTGGCTGCCATCTGGAACTTCTCCTCCGTGAGCCTGCGGGTTCCGGAGGGCGTGATCGTGGAGAACGTGGAGCTCTTCCAGAACCTCGCGGTCTTCTCGCGACGCCTGGCGGAACGTGCCTGACGCGCTTCCCGCCCCGTACAAAAGCCTTCAACCGGCTCCCGGATTCTGCCGATGGAGCCACTTCCCCAAGCCCCCGAACCCACGAGGAGGCCCCTGCCATGTCTTGTCCTGAAACCGAGATCGCACCGGAAGCCCGGCGCTTTTCCAAGGTCATCGAGATCCTGGACCGCTACGGGCGGGACGGGGCCAAGCTGGTTCCCATCCTCCAGGCCGTCCAGGAGGAGTACCGCTACCTGCCCGAGGAGGTCATGACCTTCGTGGCCACCTCCCTGGGCATCCCCCCCGCGCGGGTCTTCGGCGTGGCGACCTTCTACAGCCACTTCGCCCTGGAGCCCAAGGGGCGCTTCGTGATCCGCGTCTGCGATGGCACCGCCTGCCACGTGAAGGGCAGCGAGGGCATCGTGGAGGCCCTGCGGCAGCGCCTCCAGCTGGAGGGCGGGCGCAAGACCACCGCCGACATGCTCTTCACCCTCGAGACGGTGAGCTGCCTGGGCGCCTGCGGCCTGGCCCCGGCGGTGGTGGTGAACGAGGACGTGCATGGCCAGATGACGCCCGAGAGCTCCGTGGCGGTCATCGATGCCATTGCCGCGAAAGAGGAGGGGCGATGAGCGCCGTGAACCTGGACCAGATCGCCAAGGGCTACCTGGCGGAAGAGAAGAAGATCAAGCGCCGCATCGTGGTCTGCGCCGGCACCGGCTGCATGGCCAACGGTGCCATGAAGGTCGTGTCCGCGCTGCGCGCCGCGGCCGACGCCGCCGGCGTGAGCGTGGTGCTCGAACTGAAGCCCGAGACCGGCGAGAAGGACGTGCACCTCTCCAAGAGCGGCTGCCAGGGCTTCTGCCAGATGGGGCCCCTCGTCAACATTGATCCCGACGACATCCTCTACTGCCGCGTGAAGGCCGAGGACGCCGAGGAGATCGTGAAGGCCACCCTGCAGGAGGGGAAGGTCATCGACCGCCTGCTCTACCAGGATCCGACGGACGGCAAGCACTGCCGTGGCCACCACCACATCCCCTTCTACACCCGCCAGCAGCGCACGGTGCTGAAGCCCTGCGGCAGCATGGACCCCGAGGACGTGCGCGAGTACATCGCCCGGGGCGGCTACCAGGCGGCGATGAAGGCCGCGACGCAGATGAGCGACGCGGACGTCTGCCGCGAGATGGTCGAATCCGGCCTGCGCGGCCGTGGCGGCGGCGGCTTCCCCACCGGCCGCAAGTGGGACCTGACCCGCATCCAGCCCAAGGGTAAGAAGTACGTGATCTGCAACGGCGACGAGGGCGATCCCGGCGCCTTCATGGACCGCTCCGTGATGGAGGGCAATCCCCACGCCGTCATCGAGGGCATGATGATCGCCGCCCGCGGCATCGGTGCCGACGAAGGCTACATCTACGTCCGCGCGGAGTATCCCCTCGCGGTGGCCCGCATCCGCAAGGCCGTGGCCGACGCCGAGGCCATGGGCATCCTGGGCGACAACCTCTTCGGCACCGACTTCAGCTTCCGCCTGAACGTGATGGAGGGCGCCGGCGCCTTCGTGTGCGGCGAAGAGACCGCCCTCATGGCCTCCATCGAGGGGCGCCGCGGCATGCCCAACCCGAAGCCTCCCTTCCCGGCCCAGAGCGGCCTGTGGGGCAAGCCCACCGTCATCAACAACGTGGAGACCCTCGCCTCCGTGCCTCTCGTGCTCCTGCACGGGGCCCAGGCCTTCCGCGCGGTGGGCACCGAGAAGTCCCCCGGCACGAAGACCTTCGCCCTCACCGGCCACGTGGCCAACACGGGCCTGATCGAGGTGCCCTTCGGAACGCCCCTGCGGCACGTCGTCTTCGACGTGGGCGGCGGCGTGACCGGCAAGGACGGCAAGCCGACGGGCGAGTGCTTCAAGGCCGTGCAGATCGGCGGTCCCTCCGGCGGCTGCCCCACCGAGGCGCACCTGGATCTGCCCCTGGACTACGAGAGCCTCACGGGCATCGGCGCCATGGTCGGTTCCGGCGGCCTCGTGGTGATGAACAAGGACACCTGCATGGTGCAGGTGGCGAAGTTCTTCATGCAGTTCACCCAGAACGAGAGCTGCGGCAAGTGCGTGCCCTGCCGCGAGGGCACGAAGCAGATGCTCTCCCTGCTGGAGGACATCATCGAGGGTCGCGCCGACGAAACCACGCTCCCCCTGCTGGAGCAGCTGGCCCGCACCGTGAAGAAGGCCTCCCTCTGCGGCCTGGGCAAGACCGCGCCGAACCCCGTGCTCTCCACCCTGAAATACTTCCGGGAGGAATACGAGGCTCACGTCTACCGCAAGGTCTGCCCGGCGCGCCAGTGCAAGGCCCTGATGACGCCCGAGATCAATGCCAGCCTCTGCAAGGGCTGCACCCTGTGCGCCCGCAAGTGCCCCGTGGGCGCGATCACCGGCGACCGCAAGCAGCCGCACCACATCGATCCCGACAAGTGCATCCGCTGCGGCGCCTGCATCGAAGCCTGCAAGTTCAACGCCATCGCTGGAGTGTAGACCCATGACCGCTGCCAACATCCTCACCGTGGACGGCCGCCGCGTCGCCATCGAGGGCGAGCGGAACCTCCTCGAGGTGATCCGCAAGGCCCACATCGAGCTGCCCACCTTCTGCTACCACTCCGAGCTGAGCGTCTACGGCGCCTGCCGCCTCTGCATCGTCGAGATCGAGGGCCGCGGCGTCGTGACGAGCTGCTCCACCATCCCCGAGCCGGGCATGGTGGTGAAGACCCAGACCGCCGAGCTGCGCGAGATGCGCAAGGTGACCCTGGAACTCATGCTTGCCAGCCACGACCGCGAGTGCCCGAGCTGCGAGCGCGCCGACAGCTGCAAGCTCCAGGCCCTGGCCAGCCGCCTGGGCGTGGACAAGGTCCGCTACAAGGCGCCCCGCCAGGTGCGCCCCGTGGACCACAGCAGCCCCAGCATCGTGCGCGACCCGAACAAGTGCGTGCTCTGCGGCGACTGCGTGCGCATGTGCGACGAGGTGCAGGGCATCGGCGCCCTGGACTTCTGCAACCGCGGCTCCAACGTCGTGGTGGCCCCCGCCTTCAACAAGGACATGGCCAACGTCGAGTGCGTGAACTGCGGCCAGTGCATCGCCGTGTGCCCCACGGGCGCCCTCACCCCCCGCAGCGAGATCGAGGAGGTCTGGGAAGCCCTGCAGAACCCCGAGAAGACGGTGGTCGTGCAGGTGGCCCCCGCCGTGCGCGTGGCGCTGGGCGAGGTCTTCGGCATGCCCGCGGACGACCACATCATGGGCCGCATGGTCACCGCCCTGCGCCTGATGGGCTTCGACAAGGTCTTCGACACGAGCTTCACCGCCGACCTGACGATCCTGGAAGAGGCCAACGAGTTCCTGGCCCGCAAGGGCGAGGGCGGCACGCTGCCGCTCTTCACCTCCTGCTGCCCCGCCTGGGTGAAGCTGGCGGAGCAGGACTTCCCCGAGCTCCTGCCCCACATCTCCACCTGCCGCAGCCCCCAGCAGATGTTCGGGAGCCTCGCCAAGGAGATGCTGCCCGCCCAGCTGGGCGTGAAGCCCGAGAACCTGGTGGTGGTCTCCGTCATGCCCTGCACGGCCAAGAAGTTCGAGGCCCGCCGCCGCGAGTTCCGCAACGAGACGGGCGCGGACGTGGACTTCGTGCTGACCACCCGCGAGCTCGCCCGCATGATCAAGGACGCGGGCCTCATGTTCCGCGAGCTGGAGAGCGACCACCTGGACATGCCCTTCGGCATGAAGACCGGCGCGGGCATCATCTTCGGCAACAGCGGCGGCGTGAGCGAGGCGGTACTGCGCTACGTGTCCGAGGAGCAGGATCCCGAGGTGCTGGAGGCGGTGCGCGGCGCGGAGGGCATCCGCGAGCTGACCCTGAACCTGGCCGGCGGCGAGGTGCGCATGGCCGTGGTCAGCGGCCTGCGGAACGCGCGCCAGCTGGCCGAGAAGGTCCGCAAGGGCGAGGCGAAGTACGACTTCATCGAGGTCATGGCCTGCCCCGGCGGCTGCATCGGGGGGGCCGGGCCGCCCGTCAGCCAGGGTCCCGGCACTCGCCCCCCCCGCGCCCCGGGGCCGGCCCCTGCGCCCGCCCCGCGGGGCGCTGGGCG
>CAXYVC010000124.1:0-8072 GCA_964292295.1 uncultured bacterium | reverse complement strand
AAAGTATGCGGAACTACAAAGCGGTGTTGCTCGTGCTGGTGGTGGCGGGGGGCGCCGCCCGCGGCGCGGGGAGCCCCCCCCCGGAGGTCCCCCTTTTTTATTAAAAGAAGAGGACTACGCCCGGACCTGGGACGTTTGGCTTCGGGGCGTCGTGAGCTTACTTGGCCTTGGCGGCCATGCAGTCCTTGGCGGACTGGGCACCGGCGTCGAAGGCCTTCTCGTTCAGGGGGATCAGCTTCGCCTTGTCCTTCAGGGCCTGCTTGATGGCGGCCATGAAGGTGTCCTTGGGGAAGAGCTCCGTCGCCGCCTGCAGGGCACCGAGGGCCACGATGTTCTTCACCACCAGGTTCCCCAGGCCCGCGGCGATCTCGGTGAAGGGCACGCCCACCACGCGGATGCTCGGGTCCATCGGCTTCACGTCCTTGGCGATGGAGTTGTCGTAGATGATGCAGCCGCCCTTCTTCACGGTGGGACCGAACTTGGCAAGGCTCGGGGCGTTGAAGGCCAGGAGGATGTCCGGGCACGGGCTGGCGGGGTTCAGCACCTCGTCCTTGGCCACGTGCACGTCGGCATAGCTCGTGCCGCCGCGGCTCTCGGGGCCGTAGGCGGGGATGTGCGTGCCGTCGAAGCCTTCGTTCACGGCGGCGGTGGCGATGAGCATGGCGGCGGTCTGCGCGCCGTCACCGCCGGATCCGGCGAGCTTCAGGCTGATGTCCACGGGGTTGAGGTGGGCGGGGAACTTGGCAAAGCGCTCCACAGCCTCGGAGGAGGCGCCCACGGCCTTCAGGAAGGTCTGGGCCTCGAAGCTCGGCTTGGGAAGCTTGAACCAGGGCTCCACCGTGGTGTCCTTCTTCACCCCGAGGGGGAAGATCTTGGTCATGTTCTCCTTGACCCACGCCTCCGCCTTGTCGGGCGCCATCTTCAGGTGGGTGGGGCACTCGGCCAGCACCTCGATGAAGCAGTAGCCGCGGCCCTCCTTCTGGAGCTGGATGGCCTTCTTGATGGCCTTGGCGGCCTTCTTCCGCTCGGCGGGGCTGAAGAGGGCCACGCGCTCCACGTAGACGGGGCCGTCCAGCTGGCCGATGAGCTCGGCCATCTTGATGGGGGTGCCGTTGTACTCGTTGCGGCCATTGGGCGTGGTGGCGGTGACCTGGCCCATCAGGGTGGTGGGAGCCATCTGGCCGCCGGTCATGCCGTAGATCGCGTTGTTGATGAAGATCACGGTGACGGGAGCGCCCAGCTGGGCGGTGGCGACCGTCTCGGCCAGGCCGATGGAGGCCAGGTCGCCGTCGCCCTGGTAGGAGATGACGGTCGCTTCAGGGTTCGCCATCTTGTGGCCGATGGCCACCGCGGGGGCGCGGCCATGGGCGGCCTGGGTGTTGCCGGTGTCGAAGTAGTAGTAGGCGAACACGGAACAGCCCACGGGGCTCACGATCACCGTGTTGTCCTGGATGCCCAGCTCCTCGATGGCCTGGGAGAGGAGCTTGTGCACCAGGCCGTGCCCACAGCCGGCGCAGTAGTGGGTGGACTGGCCCTTCAGGCCCTCGCCGTGGGCGTGACGCTCGAATTTGTTGTAGAACACGGACATGGGGCCTCCTTACTTGCCGAGGATGGACTTCACGTGCGCGACAACCTCGTCCTGCTGGGGCAGCAGGCCGCCGCAGCGACGCACGGAGGTGATCGGGGGCAGCTTCTCCACGCCGGCCTTGCTGAGCGCCAGGCGCAGCTCGTTCTCGATCTGGCCTTCGGCGTTGGCCTCGACCATGACGATCTGCTTCGTCTTGGGCAGCACCGCCTGGAGCTGCTTGATGGGGAAGGGCCAGATGGTGATGGGGCGGAAGAGGCCCGCCTTGAGGCCCTGCTCGCGCAGGCTCTGGACGGCGCCCTTGGCGGCGCGGGCCGGCGTGTTGCAGGCCACGAGCAGCACCTCCGCATCCTCGGCCATGAAGGTCTCGGCGCGAGCCTCGCACTCCATGGACGCGAACTTCTTGGCGAGGTAGAGGTTGAACTTCTCCAGGTCCTGCTCCATCAGCTGGATGGAGGACACCAGGTTCCGGCGGTGGTTCTTGTCGCCGTAGACCGCCCAGGTGGGGATGCCGGGCTTGATCATCTGGTCGGGCAGCTGCACCTTGCCGGTCATCTGGCCCAGGTAGCCGTCGGCCGAGATGATCACGGGGTTGCGGTACTTGAAGCTCAGTTCGAAGGCCAGCATGGTGAGGTCCAGCATCTCCTGGGGGGTGCTGGGCATCAGGGTGATGGCGTGGGTGTAGCCGTGTCCCAGGCCGTGGCAGGCCAGCTTCACGTCCGCCTGTTCGGGGGCGATGTTGCCCAGGCCGGGACCGCCGCGCATCACGTTCACGAAGACCGCGGGGAGCTCGGCGCCGACCATGTAGCTGACGCCCTCGAGCATCAGGCTGAAGCCGGGGCTGGAGGTGAAGGTCATGGTGGGCAGGCCGGCGCCGGCGGTGCCGTACATGTGGTTCACGGTGGCGACTTCGGAGACCGCCTGCAGGAAGATGCCGTGCATCTTCGGCAGCAGCTTGGCCATCAGCTCGGCGCCCTCGGTGGAGGGGGTGATGGGGTAGCCGTAGACGTGGCGGCAGCCGGAGATCAGGGCGCCGAGGGCCGAGGCGTAGTTGCCCTTGATGACCAGGGGCTCCGTCTTGGGCATCGGCACCTGCTGGGCGGGCACTTCCACCGGCTCAGGGGCCTGGCTCTGCTTCTCGCCGAACATCTTGGCGGGATCCTGGAGCTCGAAAGCCTCCCCGGAGGCCAGGTCGCGCAGGCCGTAGGGCTCGGGGCAGGCCTCGATGCAAAGGCCGCAGCCCGTGCACTTCTCGAGATCCAGCACCACCGGGACGACGCCGGTCAGGGGGTTGATCTCGCCCGAAAAGGCGATGCAGCCCTTGACGCAGACATTGATGCATCGTCCGCAGCCCTTGCAGTACTCCGGGACGAGGGTTGGTTTGGGTCTTGCTTTCGTCTGAGCCATTCGCACGCTCCTCAAATGGTGGGGTCAGGCGCCAGTTGCCGATGGCGACGGGGTTCCCGTCCGGGGGCAGTATTGGTTCCGCTCCAAGTGCACCGGGTCACAAGTGAAGGGACGGTCATCACAACCTAAAATTCAGTCCCAGCGGGGCTTTGCGCTGGGGCATCCTGGGTTCCGGAGCCTGCCCATGATCCTTGGACTCGGAACGGATCTTTGCCCCAGTGCGCGCTGGGCGCGCCTGGTGGACAAGTTCGGGGAGAAGGCCCCCCGGCGCATGCTCCACCCGGAGGAGGCGGAGCTGCTGCTGGCTGGCTCCCCCGCGCGCCTGGCCGAGCGCCTGGCGGGCCGCTGGGCCCTGCGCGAGGCCTTCGGCAAGGCGCTCGGGACCGGGCTGGATGGGTGGTCCTGGCGGGAACTCCGCTATCGGGACGGCCGTCTCTGGGCGGAGGGGGGCCTGGCGGACCTGCTCGCCGCCCGTGGCATCCGGCGTCTCCATGGGAGCCTCAGCCACGATGGTGGGGTGGCCTTTGCGGTGGTTCTGCTCGAGGGGGAGCCATGTCGGGACTAAACGGGGTATCGGGGATGGCCGATGCTCAGGTAGAGTGCTTCTCCTGATGGCCACACCCATCGTTCCCCAGACCCAGATGAGCCTCCAGGAATTCCTGGGGATGCGGGACTTCGTCTACGGCCGAACGGGGATCTTCTTTCATGAATCCAAGCAGTATTTCCTGGAGAACCGCCTGAGCCGCCGGGTGGCGGAACTCGGACTGAAGGGCTACCGGGAATACCTCGACCTGATCCAGGGCCCCCAGGGGCGTCAGGAACTGACCCAGCTCTTCAACGAAATCACCACCAACGAGACGAGCTTCTGGCGCAATCCCCCCCAGATCGAGGCCTTCCAGAAGATCGTCATCCCCGACGCGGCGGCTCTGGCCCGGGAGCGCGGCCAGTCCCGGCTGCGCATCTGGTCCGCGGCGTGCAGTTCCGGGGAGGAGCCGTACACCCTGGCCATGGTGTGCGCCGAGGCCAAGGACGGCCCCCTGAAGGGCCTCCAGGTGGAGATCCTCGCCACGGACATCAGCGAGCGGGTGCTGGCCCAGGCCAAGCAGGCCGTGTACGGCAGCTACACCCTCCGGAACCTCAGTCCCGCCCAGCTGCAGCGTCACTTCACCCAGCAGGGGCCGGACCAGTTCGAGGCCAAGCCCGAGCTGCGCCAGATGGTCGGCTTCCGGAACGTGAACCTGGTGGACTATCCCGCCTACCGGTCGCTTGGAACCTTTGACATCATCTTCTGCAGGAACGTCCTGATCTACTTCGATGATGCCGTCAAGCGGAAGGTCCTCCAGGGCTTCCACGAACAGCTCGCGCCGAGGGGCTACCTCCTCGTGGGACACAGCGAGTCGATCCACGCCTTCAACACCGGCTTCGAACTCATGCACTTCAGCAAGGCCATGGGCTATCGCAAGCGCGGATGAGCCCCAGGAGCACTCCCCCGATGCCCATCACCCCCCAGGAACTCATTGCGAACCTCGGCGAGCTGCCGCCCCTTCCCCAGGTGGCCGCCCAGGTGCTGCGCCTTTCGGCGGATCCCGATTCCAGCACCGATGACCTCCAGCGGGTCATCTCCACGGACCAGGCCCTCACCGCGCAGATCCTGAAGATCGCCAACTCCGCCATGTTCGGCATGATGCGGGAGGTGAAGACCCTCACCCAGGCGATCATGACCCTGGGCTTCAGCACCATCCGGAGCGTGGTCATCGCCTCCAGCGCCAAGAACCTCTACAGCCGCGGCAGCGTGGGCCTCCAGGAGCGCCTGCTCTGGGAGCACGCTCTGGTGGTGGCCATCGCCACCCGCACCTACGCCCGCTCCATGCGCTTTCCCCGCTCGGAGGAGGCCTTCCTGGCCGGGCTGATGCACGACATCGGGAAGTCGGTCATGGGCCTGAAGTTCCCTGACCGCTACGGGGCCCTGATCCGTTCCGTCTACAACGAGAAGCAGGACGGCCTCCACCAGGAGCTGGACGTCTTCGGCTTCGACCACGCCATGGTGGGCGAGGCGCTGCTGCGTTCCTGGAACTTCGCCGAGAGCCTCCTGGATGCCGTGCGCTGGCATCACGATCCCGCCCTGGCCCCGGCAGATCACCAGGGGCTGGCCTCCCTGGTGGCTCTGGGCAACCAGCTGGCCCTCGACCTGAACCTGGGGCTCGGGCGTCCCGAACACCTGGCACCCACCACGGCGACGGCGCTGGCCACCCTGGGGCTGGACGAGGCCTCCTTCGAGGAACACCGCGTCCAGGCCCTTGCCGCGGTGGACCTGGACAAGTCCATCGTCAACGAACTCTGATGCCATGATCACGTCCGCCGAGGTTCGCACCCGGGTCACGACCCTCCCCAGCCTCCCCACTTCGGTGGTGGCGCTGGGCGAGGCCATCGCGGACGACCGGTGCACGGCGGACCGCGTCCTGGCGGTGCTGGCGAAGGATCCTCCCCTGAGTGCGGCCATGCTGCGCCTGGCAAACTCCGTGGCCTTCTGCGGCCTCCAGCCGGTGACGGACCTCCGGGCGGCGGTTCTGAGGCTGGGCTACGATGCCCTCCTCAGCCTGGGGCGCACGGCGGCCATCATCCGCACCTTCCGGGGCGGGAACACCCTCGATCCCCTGCGCCTCTGGCAGCACAGCGTGGCGGTGGGCCTCACCGCCAAGGCCATCTGCCGCATGCTCCGGCGGCGCCACCTGGAGGAGACCGCCTTCCTGGCGGGGCTGCTTCACGACATCGGCAAGATCGCCCTGGATCGCTGCTTCCAGGAGGACTATGCCCCCGTGCTGGCGGCCGTCCGGGAGGGGACGCCCTTCCTGGAGGCGGAGCGGCGCGCCCTGGGCCTCACCCACGCCGAGGTAGGGGCGGAGGTGGGCCTGTCCTGGAATTTCGGGGAGAGCCTGGTGGAGGCGATCCGCCTGCACCATGCACCGCCCGCCGGCGCCTTCCTGCCCAACCTGTTGGAGCTCTGCGACCTGCTTGTGCGCACCCGCATTCCGAACGGTCCCGCGGACGAGGTCCTGGCCTTCGTCCTGCACGAGCACCGGGCCTTCGGCGAGGTCTTCGGGAGCCTGCCCGCCGAGGAGCTCGACGTGGAGCGCCTGACCTTCGGCATCGACGAGGAACTGGAGCACGCCGTCACCTTCGTTCAGCTCGCCTTCCAGGAATGAACCCATGGATCCCATCCGCGTCCTGATCGTCGACGACAGTCCCTTCATGCGCAAAGCCCTGGAGCGCATGCTGACGGATGCGCCGGACCTCCAGGTGGTGGGCTCCGCCCGGGACGGCCAGGACGCCCTGGAGAAGATTCCCCAGCTCAAGCCGGACATCGTGACGCTGGACGTGGAGATGCCCCGCATGGACGGGCTCACCTGCCTGCGGCACATCATGGCGCGGCACCCGATGCCGGTGCTCATGGTTTCCAGCCTCACCCAGGAGGGCGCCACGGCCACCCTGGAGGCCCTGGCCCTGGGCGCGCTGGATTTCATCCCCAAGGAGAGCAGTCTCGCCACGCAGAGCATCCTCCAGATCCAGCGGGACCTGCAGGAAAAGGTGCGCAGGCTGGCCCTGAGCCCGCGCTTCCAGCGCCAGCGCGCCGTGGCGCCGCCCGCGGCCCCGGGGGCCGTGCGTCCTCCGGCCCCCCTGCCGCCGCGTCCCCTCACGCCGCCCTCGGGGGGGCTTCCCGCCTCGCCCATGGCGGAGCTTCTGGCCATCGGCTGCTCGACGGGAGGTCCCAAGGCCCTCCAGGATCTGCTGCCGGCGCTGCCCGCCAGCCTCCCGGTGCCGGTGCTCATCGTCCAGCACATGCCCGCCTCCTTCACGAAGCCCTTCGCGGAGCGCCTGGACGGCCTGTGCAAGGTCCACGTGAAGGAGGCCGAGCACGGCGAAGGGCTGAAGGCCGGCACCGTCTACATCGCTCCGGGCGGGGTGCACCTCAACTACCGCCAGCGGGGGGGAAGCGCCGCCGTCGAGCTGAATCCCGAGCCCGCCTCCAGCCTGCACCGGCCCAGCGTGGACGTGATGTTCCAGACCATCGCCCTGGAGTGCAGCCGCCAGGTGTTGGCCGTGATCCTCACGGGGATGGGCTCTGACGGGGCCCGGGGCATGGAGCAGCTCAAGGCGAAGGGGGCCCACACCCTGGCCGAGGCGGAGGAGAGCTGCGTGGTCTACGGCATGCCCAAGGCGGCCTTCGAGCGCGGATGCGTGGACCAGGTGGCGCCCCTTCCCGAGCTCGCGGGCATCCTGCGCCGGCACTTCCAGGTCTGATGCAGCCCGTCACCTTCGGGCCGGAGGCCGCCCGCGCCCTGATGCAGGCCCTGCTCCAGGCGGAGCTGCCCCAGGCCCAGCTGCCGACCCTGATGGCCCTCCTGGGGTCCGAGGTGGGGGCCGTTTTCGAGGGGCAGGGAGAGGGAGGGGCCCGCCTCCGCCTGGACACGGGGCAGGTGCTGGTGGCCGAGGGTGAGCTGCCCTACCCCGAGGGGACAGCCCTGAAGCTGCGCGTGGGCGCGGCGCCGGAGGGGGTCGGGCTGCGCCTGGAGACCCTGGAGGCCCGTCCGCCGGCCCTGCCTGCGCTGCTGGCCCCCCTCGTCCAGGGGGGGGCGGAGGGCCTCGGTGCCCGCCTCGCCCCAGCGGGGCCCCTTCCGGAACTGGAGCCCCTCTTGCGCCTGCTGCGGGTCCTGGGCGATCCCGCGCCGGCCCTGCCCACCCCGACGGTGGACCGCGTGGCGGAGCGGCTGCCGATGCTGGCCCCGGACCTTCAGCGGGCCCTGGCCGAGGCCCTGGAACTGCCGACGGAGGCGGAGGTGCCGGAACTGGCCCGGGCCCTCGTCCGCTGGCTGGCGGTGCCGGAAAGGGCAGGGGAGGCGGCTGGCCAGGAAACCGGGCAGGAGGCCCTGCTGCTGCGCGCGCTCCGCGGAGGATGGCCCGCGCCCGCCCATCAGCTCCTGGGGCGCATCCAGGCCCGGGGGGCGCCCGCGCACGCCCAGGTGGGTGTGCTGGCGCCCTGGCCGCGCGGCGGACTGGGGGCCGCTTCCGCCCCTCCCGCCCC
>CAXYVC010000123.1:0-8098 GCA_964292295.1 uncultured bacterium | reverse complement strand
CTGCAGTCCCTCACGGGCCGCAGCAGCGCCGGTGACCTGGACGCCCGCCAGCGCTTGCAGGTGCTCCAGGAACTGGGGCGGCTCCAGGGCAAGACCGCACAGCCCGCGCCGGCCCGGGATGGCGCCAAGGCCCCTCTGGTGGGCCGCCTGCTGCGCGAGGCCTACGCGGCGGAGTGGGACCAGCCCCAGGCCCCTGGCCCCTTCGACGGCAGCGAGGCCGCCCGCAGAGCCCGCCTGAGGGCGCGCGTCGTGGCCTGGCTGCAGCAGCACTACCCCCACATCCACGGCACCCCCAAGCAGCTGGAGGACTGGCCCCTGGAAGCCCTCCAGGCCTGCCTGGAACACCTCAAGGGCAAGGTGGGCGCCAAGAAGCGGTGGGGATCAAGGTAGCATTAACCAATCAACCTCAAAAGGAGATCACCCATGAAGATGCGAAGCCGATTTTCTAGAGGGCTTCTCATTGGCTCAATCGCATTCGGATTGGCTTTGGCCTTTATCGGGTGCGACAGCGGATCAACGAACACTAGCTCTCGCGTCTCTGAAAATGCGCCAATGTCCCAGAAATATCCCGGACCTTGGCGTGAATCGTTTGATTTGGGGATTACTCGCGCACTGGTTAAGGCACACGCGAGGAACTGTGGGGAGTACTACTACCGTCAACATGCGGATGGGACATCTGAATATCTGGTTTATGGCACTTCAGACGGTCGAAACTGGAGTTGCTACCTGGTATGGCCCAAGATTGAGGAAGCGATGGGGCCATATCCACCCGACCCTTCCATTCCGCTTCCTTACGAGCCAAAGCTAGACAAGGGCAAGCAGAAGCCGCGCCGTTCTTAACTTCCCACCCGGGAGGTGTCGAGATTTGTGATGCAATCTTTTTGACGGATTCCGCTTGACCCAAATCCGTCCCTGGTCATCCTTGTCCCATCGGGCTTAGAACCCCCGACGAACCAACAAGGATGGCAAGCATGGTGAGCAATCGCCGGGAGTGCAGCGGAATAAGGCGCGTCAGCGCACGAAGAAGCTCACTCCACCTCGCGTTCCTTGTTGGCGCGTCGTTGGGGGTTCTAGCTCCCGGTTTCACCAGCCGCCCTTTCGGGCACCCATCCACCCTGTCTGGATTAGAACTCCGGACCTGACAGCAAGGAGGCTGCATGACAGCCGAATTCCGATCCATCGACTTCCACGGTGAAGCCGTCTTCCTTGTGGTCCAACCCGAAAGTGGGAAGCCCTTCATCCCAGTGAAGCCCTTGTGTGGGGCCCTCGGGCTGGACTGGAAGACCCAGTACCGAAAGATCGTGTCTGACCTCGACCTCTGGGGGTGTGGGGATATGACCATCCCTTCCCCCGGTGGTCCCCAGACCATGACCTGCCTGCCCCTGGAGAACCTGAACGGCTGGCTCTTCAGCATTCAGGCCTCCCGGGTGAAGTCGGAGTTCCGGGAGCGCCTGCGCACCTACCAGAAAGAATGCTTCCAGGTGCTGGATGCCTACTGGCGCACGGGCGCGGCCATCCGGCCTGAAGTCCGGGCCGCCGCGCCGGAGGCCACGCGGGCGCTCTTCGAAGAGGTCGAGGGCGTGACAGGCCTGAATCCGGAGGAGGCCCAGCCCGGCGCCGAGCGTTGGACCTGGCTGAGCCCGGGCGAGATCGGCAAGCGCCTGGGCATGGCCCGCCCCACCGTGCATTCCCGGGTTCACGACTACGATCTGCCTCACCGTTGGGAGGGCAGCCTGATGCTGGTGGCCTTCGAGCCCTTCGAGTCCCACATGCGCCACTTCCCCCTGCATCCGACGAAGGGCCGCCCCGGTGGCGCGCGCATGACGCCCGAGCGCCGCTGGGAGGAAGGCCCGGTGGGTGCACCCCGGGGCAGCATCACGGTGCGCGAGGTGACCCCTCGGGAGCTGATGGACCTCTACGGCCACGACGTGGCCCGCGTGGTGCTGCACCGCCTATCCCCTGGCATCTTCCCCGCCCCGGAGGTGCTTCGATGAGCGCCGCCTTCGCCCGCATGGATGCGGCCCGCAACCTGGCAGAGGACCTGCGTGCCCAGTTGGAGGCCGCCAGGGCACTGCTTCAAGCCCGGGAGCTCAACCGCCTGGGCGACGATTCCGACACCAAGGCTCTGGAGCTGACCAGCCGCGAGGCCTACGGCTTCGGTCTTCAGCTGGGCTTCCTGGCTGACCAGCTGGGCAAACTGGCCGAAGACCTCGGCGTCGCCATGGCCCAGATGCACCAGAGGGCCAGCTGAAGAGAACTTCCAAACATTTTGACGCCCCGCTTTCAGCGGGGCTTTTCGTGCTAGCCCAGCAGGTGCCGGTATTTCTCGATCCAGTCCGCCAGAGCCTCACGGATGGCCGCCTGCCGGGACATCTTGCGGACCCCGAGGATGGCCCGGAAGAGATCCATCATCGAAACCGGAACACGGTCGCGGAGCCGTTCGGTGGGCGCGGGCGGCTCGTCCCGGCGGGGACGCCCAGGTGCGCGCCTGTAGTCGATGGGCTCCATGTTCTAGGGATGACCTGGGAGGCCAAGGCACTTCCAGTCAATTAAATAGGCGGGCCTATTTTTGGTGCGCCGCCGCCCCGGCGCGTGGCTGCCTCCCGAAAAAGCAGCACCGCCACACCCATCTCCTGAACCGTGCGCAGCAGATCCTCCCGCCCGGGCGTCCAGAGGCCCTCCACCGCCTGCAGCAGGGCGCCCACCAGGCCCCCGGCCAGGGCGGGTTGGTAGGCGGCCAGATCGGGGCCCAGGGCCCGCCCCAGGGCCTCCGCCACCCGCGCCGCATAGCCGTGGCGCTGCAGCAGGCTGAGCATCCACAGGCTGGCCCTGTGGTTCCGCCGGGGCACCAGCAGCTCCAGCACCGCCCGCAGGCGCTTCCGGGGCGGCTGTTGGCTGCCCCCCACGCCCTCCACCTCCCTGGCCAGGCGCTGCGCCCCCCGGTCGATCAGCGCCCGCAGCAGCTCCTGGCGGCTCCCGAGGTAGGCGCGCACCCAGGCTTCGCCCACCGGCAGCCGGGCGGCCACCCGGGCCACCGTGACCGCGCCAGGTCCGTTGCCCAGCAGGTCCCACGCCACGTCCAGGGCCGCCTGGCGCTGGGCTTCGGTCTGCGCTCGGGACGGAATGCGGCGGGGCATGACACCCCCATTTGACCCTTTTTCGGCCCGCAGCCGTTGAAATGTGAGGCCTTTAGGGATGGATGAAATACCCGTTGGACAGTTCCGGTCCACCCAGCCCTGCGCACGATAGGATGCTCATTCAAAGCCCCGCAGAGTGAGTCGTGAAGCCCCTTCGAGGGCGGCGGGGTTGTCGTTGCCTGTGGAGGAATCCCATGCGTCAGCCATGGCAGGAGGATCATGCCCCGGAGGCGCGCGCCCGCCTCCTGGCCCTCCAGGCCCTGCTGGACCCGGAGCGGGTGGCCCCTCCGGGAACGCCGGGAGGGCGCAGGGCCCTGGAACTCACCCGGGAGGAGGCCCACGGCCTGGCGCTGCTGGTGGGCGACGTGGCCGAGCTGCTCAGGCCGGGAGGGCCAGGCCATCCCGAATGAGCTGCTCGAAGCTGCCGGGCTGCACCAGGATCCTCCGCCCGCCGCGCCGCCCGCGCCGTTCCCAGAAGACCACCCGGGGACGGTCGGGGTTGCAGTAGGAGAGCCGGAAGGCGTCCGCCGTGATGCCCAGGCGCTCGGCGCATTCCTTGGGGCTGAGCCAGTCGCGCCCCGGAATCAGGCCGAGCTCCGCCAGGTCCCCGAAGGGCAAGGGAGTCGCCCCCGCCTGGGCCCGTTCCTGCCGCCAGATCGCCTGGGTCATGCCGCCTCCAGACGTAGTTTGTTGCGCCGGGCTTCGCAGTGCCACAAACCGATACAACACGAATAACCAGAACATCCGGAATAACACGAACAACCGATGGGCGCCGCAGCGCCTGTGGCCGACCCTCTGGGCTCCTGATCCCCACCCCCTGCCCACGAGGAGCCTATGAGCTTGACCGCAGCCGCGATTGCCCAGGCGACGGGCGCTCCGCTCGGGCCCTGTTCGCAAGCCTGGCCCCTGCTGCTTGCCGCCCTGGGTGAGCAGCGCTGCGCCTCTCGCCTGACGCAGATCGGCGCCGCCGCCACGGTGACCGTTGAGTGCGCGGGCTGGAGCCCTGTGGCAGAGCGTCGGGCCGCGCCCGGCACGCGCGTGTGGGCCCTGCAGGAGCGCTACTGGGCAAGCGGCTACTACGGGCGGGGCCTGATCCAGCTCACGGGCCGCCGCAACTACGAGGCTGCGGGAGAAGCCCTGGGCCTGGACCTGCTGGGCTGCCCGGACCTGGCGCTGGACCTCGAGGTCTCCTGCCGCGTCTTCGCGTGGTTCTTCCGCACGTCTCGGGCCGCTGCCGCCTGCGAGGCGCAGAACTGGAGGCTCGTGCGCCAGCGCGTCAACGGCCCCGGCCTGATCCACCTGGACACGTTCGAGGGCCACGTGGCCCGCCTTCTGGAGGTGGCCTGTGGCTGCTGACCGTCGTCTCAACCCTGCCGACCCCTACGCGGAGGACGTCTACGGCGCCAACCCCTACGGCGTGCCGGTGCAGGGGGTGTCCCGTGGGTAGCTTCGACTGGAAGGGAGCCGTCTCGAAGGTCGCCCCCTGGCTGGGCGCCGCCCTGGGAGGCCCGCTGGGTGGGGCCGCCGGAAAGCTCATCGCCTCGGCCCTCGGCGGGGATGCCACCAAGGCCACGTCCGAGGACCTGGCCAAGCTCGTGCAGAACGTCACACCCGAGCAGCTGCTGGCCCTCAAGCAGGCCGACCAGGCCTTCCAGCTCCAGCTCAAGCAGATGGACATCGCGGAGGTGAAGGACCTCGAGGCGCTGGCCGTCCAGGACCGGGCCAGCGCGCGGGACCGTGAGGTGAAGACCGGCGACAGCTGGACACCGCGCGTCATCGCCGGGGTGGTGGTGCTGGGGTGGCTGGGTGCGCAGGGTTTCCTGCTGCGCAACGTCATCGACCCGGCGATGCGGGACATCATCATGCGCATGCTGGGCACCCTGGACGCGGCCCTCACGCTGGTCCTCAGCTACTACTTCGGGTCGAGCGCGAGCAGCCGCTCCAAGGACGACATGCTCTACCGCAGCCAGCCCACGGACGGGGGGCAGCGGTGACGCCAGCCAACTGGATCGCCCTGGCTGCCATCGCGGCCATGGTTGCCACCGCCGTCTGGCAGGCCTTCCGGGTCCAGTCCCAGAAGGATGCCAAGGCCCAGTGGACGCGGATCACCGAGCTGGAGCGCGAGGTGACGAACCTGCGCACCCAGGTGGCCACCCTCCACAAGGCCATGGAGTTCATGCCGAGCGGGGACGTCCTCAACTCCCGCCTGCAGGCCCTGTCGGATCGCCTGGAGAAGCGCCTGGACGACCTGGGCGCGCTCATCCGGGACTTGCTGCTGGAGATGGCCGGCTCGCCGCGGGGGAAGGCATGACCAAGCCCCACGGCAACACCCGCTGGACGGACGAGCACCGGGCCGAGGCCCGCAGGCTCTACGTGGAGCAGGGCAAGCTCCCGGCGAAGATCTCCCCGGCCATCGGCTGCTCCACCCGCACGGTCCAGACCTGGATCAAGGAAGGGGACTGGCGCGCCGCCCGGGAAGGCTGGCTGTCCGTCCACGGCATGCCCGTGGAGGACCTGGAGGACCGCGCCCTGCGCCGCCTGCTGGGCCGCCTGGAGCGGGATGGCGACACCCTGCCCACCAAGGAGCTGCTGGAGCTGCTCAGCAACGTCAACAAGTTCAAGGCCCTGATCGCCAAGCGCCAGGGCTTCCGCGTGCTCGACGCCGCCCTGGTCGTGGGCGAGGAGTTCGAGGCCTTCGTGCTGCGGGAGTGCCCCGAGGAGGCGCCCCAGCTGCTCCAGGCCTGGAAGAACTTCCTGGAGGATCTCAACCGCCGGAGCGCCCAGTGAACCGGCGCATCCCCATCCCCAAGGCCTCGCGCGCCCAGGCCCGCCAGGCCACCCTGCGGCTGGAGGAGGTGATCCTCCGCCTGCAGCAGCTGGCGGACTTCCCGCCCGAGGAACGCACGCCCGAGGCCTCCACGGCCCGCCGCACGCGCGCCCAGGCCGACTTCGCCTTCTTCAACCACACCTACCTGCCCGAGCTGATCCAGGGGAAGGGCTGCCCCCTGCACGAGGCCCTGGATTGGACCCTGGCCGACCTGGCGGACGGCCGCCCGGTGAAGCCCCTGGACCCCGCCCCCTTCGGGGAGCTGGTGGCGCGCAAGGTGGCCGAGGGCGAAGCCTCCGACATCCAGGCGGCGGTCTTCGGGGCGCCGCGCGGCCACGCCAAGAGCACCCGCGGCTCCATCGCCTACCCCCTCTGGTGCGCCCTGACGGGCCGCAAGGTCTACCAGCAGCTGGTCTCCGACACCCGCGACCAGGCCTGTGGGTTCACCGAGGCCATCCGGGCCATCCTGGAGCACAGCCCGCGCCTGCGCACGGACTTCGGCCAGGTGGAGGTCGAAGGCGGAGAAGGCGTGCTGGATATCTGCGTCCCGGCCCTGCCCGACGGCACCCGCCCCGCCCATCGCCTGGCCCGCATCCAGGGCTTCGGCACGGGCCAGAAGCTGCGCGGCCGCACCTTCCAGGGCCGCCGCCCCGACCAGGTGGTCCTGGACGACGCCGAGAACGACGAGGCCGTGGAGAACCCGGCCCGCCGCAGGAAGCTCCGCCAGTGGTTCACCAAGGCCGTCATCCCGGCCCTGGATCCCACCAAGGGCAGCCTGCTGGCGCTGGGCACCATCCTGCACGACGACAGCCTCCTCCAGACCCTCCTGCGCATGTTCGGCGGCGCCGTCTGGCGCTGCTGGGACGAGGAGGAGCGCCCCCTCTGGCCCGAGCGCTTCCCCGCCAAGCACCTCCGCTACCTGCGCGGCGTCATGGACAGCGAGGATCCGGGCAGCTTCGCGCAGGAGATGGAGAACCGCGCCCAGGGCGACGACGAGAAGCCGTTCAAACATTTTGACGCATATGACCAGCTGCCCGAGCGCCTCAGCCTGGTGACTCACATCGATCCGGCGGGTGGCCGTCGCCGAAGCGACTACACGGCCCTGGTGACCGTGGGCTTCTGCGACAACGTGGCCTACGTGCTGGACGCGGTGATCGAGCGCCTGCGGCCCACGGCCACGGGCCGCAAGGTGCTGGAGGTGCGCTCCGCCTATCCCCGCAGCCGCTTCCGCTGCGAGGACGTGGCCTACCAGGAGGCCCTGGCCGAGATCATCGACCTGCAGGCGGCCGAGGAGGGCGTCTTCGTGCCGGTCGAGCTGGTGCGGCCCGTGGGCGACAAGGTCGAGCGCATCAAGTCCATGGCCCCGGCGGTGGAGACGGGGCGGATCCGCTTCCCACGGGTCTCCCCGCCCGCCAAGGGCAACGGCGACGTGGAGCCCTTCCTGGTGGGGGGCACCTCCGGCATCCGGCGCCTGCAGGAGCAGCTCCTGCAGTTCCCGAAAGGGGCCAACGACGACGGCCCGGATGCCCTCCAGGGCGCCACCTCCGGCCGCTTCAGGAAGCGTCCCTTCGGGGGCGCGGCCCTCGGCCTGCGCAGCGGGGTGAACGAATGAGCCCGAAGCAGGAGCGAAGGACCACCGTGCGAAGCGCGGCCCGGAGGGGCGGCGCACAGGAGGTGCGCCGATGAACCTCTGGACCCGCCTCCGCGCCCTTCCCGCCCTCCTGGCGGCCCCCGCGCCCCGCGCCCTGCGCGTGGCCGAGCTGCAGGAAGCCGTGCCCAACATCCCCTGGCTCTCCCCAGGCAGCCACCTGAACCCGAACCTGGACACCGGCACCGACCGGGCCGGGGATTGGCAGGAGCTGCACGATGCCCTGCGGGATCCCAAGGCCTCCGCCTGCCTGGACCTGCGCTGCCAGGTGTCCTCCAGCCTGCCCTGGACCCTGCAGGCCCGCGCCGGCACCACCAGCCAGGTGATGGACCTGGTCCGGGAGGCGCTGGAGGGGCTCAACCTGGTGGAGGACTTCGTGGTGCTGGCCAAGGCGTCCTACTTCGGCCTGGTGCCCTGCCTCGTCCACTGGGAGATGCGCCGCGGGCTCCTGGTGCCCGCCCAACTGGAGAGCATCGTCCGCTACTT
>CAXYVC010000122.1:0-8245 GCA_964292295.1 uncultured bacterium | reverse complement strand
CATTGGACCCGTGGTGAAAGGGGCTGGCACGCGCATGCTGTCAGAGGCATGGCCCGGCTCCACTGGCCTTGCGGAGGATGTGCGCCGCTACGGTGCTTGGATGAGGGCGGAGGCCCAGAAGAGCATCGGGCACCTCTATCCCCCCGTGGAGATCACGGGGGAGATGGCGGAGGAGCGCTCCGACCTGAAACCCTACGTGGGCCAGAAATTCACGGTCATCGCCTGGCTATGGGCCCGCACCGTGAAGAGCCCCAACCCCGCCTTCAGCCAAGTGGAAGTACCCCTGGCCAGCACTTTCGTGTTGTCGAAAAAGGAGGGCAAGGAGGCCTACGTCCAACCCGTGATAGATGGCGACAGCTACCGGTTTACGGTGAAGGTGGGGAAACCTAGCAAGGATGCGGAGAAGGGGACCTCCGCTGGCAAACGGGCTGCCTTTATTTGCGTGATGTCGGGTGTGCCTATTGACTACGACCATATCCGTTCTGAGGGCAAGGCCGGGCACATGGGGCAGAAGCTCATGGCTGTTGTGGCCGAAGGACCACGCGGGCGCATTTACCTGCCACCGACAGAAGCGATGGAGCGGATTGCTTCCGAGGCAGAACCTACTTGGAAGCCGGAAATATTGCTGCCTGACAATACGCGAGATTTCAAGACACCCAACTATGGGATGAATACCTATGGTGACCTCTTCACCCAGCGCCAGTTGATGGCATTGACGACCTTCTCCGATCTTGTGAGCCAAACTATTGCCAAGGCCAAGGGCGATGCCCTTGCCGCAGGCATGTCTGATGACGAGCGCGGGCTGGAAGCGGGTGGGGCCGGGTCCACGGCATATGGGGAGGCCATCGGGGTCTACCTGGCTTTTTCCCTCAGCAAACTCGCTGATTACGCGACGACAATTTGTCGGTGGTTCCCTGAGCGGGATTCTGCGCGTTCGACGTTCGCGCGGCAAGCAATCCCAATGTCCTGGGATTTTACAGAGCTAAACCCCCTTCATGATGCGACTGGATCCTTCAGAAATGGTTTTGTCTGGACGTCAGAAACCATTGGCGAACTCGGTTTTTTTCAGACCCATTTCAGCGTTGGATTTGCATCACAGGCTGACGCAACCAGCCAAATTATTAGTAGGGATCGCGTCGTTTCTACGGACCCTCCCTATTACGACAATATCGGCTATGCCGATCTCTCTGATTTTTTCTACATCTGGCTTCGTCGAAGCTTGAAACCAATTTTTCCGGGTTTATTCGCCACCTTGGCGGTACCCAAGGCCGAGGAATTGGTCGCCACGCCCTATCGTCATGGGGGAAAAGAGCAGGCTGAGGCGTTCTTCCTGGATGGCATGACTAAAGCCCTGGCCAACCTGGCGGCCCAGGCCCATCCGGCCTTTCCAGTCACCATCTACTACGCCTTCAAGCAAAGTGAGACATCAAGCGAGGCGGGCACCAGCAGCACAGGTTGGGAGACCTTCCTGGAAGCCGTGTTGCGGGCCGGTTTTGCGCTGACCGGTACATGGCCCATGCGGACGGAAATGGGCAATCGCATGATCAGCAGTGGCACCAATGCCCTGGCCTCCAGCATCGTCCTGGTCTGCCAGAAACGCCCCCAGGATGCCCCTAGCATTTCTCGACGGGAATTCATCCGGGAGTTGAACACGGTTCTGCCCGAATCCCTGGACGAGATGACCAAGGGTACGACCGATGGCCGATCCCCCGTGGCTCCTGTGGACCTAAGCCAAGCTATCATCGGTCCTGGCATGGCGGTCTTCTCCCAGTATTCCTCCGTACTGGAAGCGGATGGTTCGCCCATGTCGGTACGCACCGCGCTGCAACTCATCAACCGCTTTCTTGCTGAGGATGATTTCGACCATGACACCCAGTGGTGCCTGCACTGGTTCGAGCAGTACGGCTGGAAGACGGGCGAATTCGGCCAGGCGGATGTGCTTGCTCGTGCCAAGGCCACCAGTGTGGATGGCCTCGCGCAAGCCGGTGTAGTGGAAGCTGGTGGAGGTCAGGTCCGCCTGCTCAAGTGGGCGGAGTACCCCCAGGACTGGGATCCCAAGACCGATACCCGCCTTCCTATCTGGGAAGCACTGCACCACTTGATCCGCTCCCTGAAGCAAGGCGGCGAAAATGCTGCTGGTGCCGTGGTCGCTTCCATCCCAGCCAAGATGGAGGCGGTTCGCCAGCTTGCCTATCGGCTCTACACCCTCTGTGAGCGGCAGAACTGGGCAGAGGATGCTCGGGCCTACAACGAGTTGATCACCTCCTGGAGTGGCATCGAATCCGCCGCTTCCAACGCCCAGCCTGCCCAGCGTGGTCTCTTCGACTGATTTTCAAGGATTGCCCCATGAAGCCCTGGCGCGAGATTGCTGTTCCCCACCGCGATGTCCTGGAAGGCACCCTTCAGCAGGCGGAGTTCGCCGCCGATCTGATGGCCGTCCATGAAGGACAGGCCACAGAGACCTACCAGGATCCGAAGGAGTTCTTCAAGCGCACCTTCATCACAGAGGGCATGCGCCTGCTGCTGACCTCCGTGGCGCAGCGCCTGAACGGCAAGGGCGGCGACCCCGTGCTCCAGCTTCAGACCGCCTTCGGCGGTGGCAAGACTCACACCTTGCTGGCGGTGTATCACCTCGCCAAGGGCGGCTATGCCACCAAGGACCTCCCTGGCGTCTCGGCCCTGCTGGATCAGGCCAATCTGGATGGAATCCCCGTTTCCCGAATTGCCATCCTGGATGGCACCCACCTGGCTCCCGGCCAGGAGCGGAAGCGCAACGGCCAGGTGGTGCGAACGCTCTGGGGCGAGCTTGCTTGGCAGCTCGGTCAGGAAGAGGGCTTCGCACTAGTCAAGGACGCCGACGCCAACGGCACCTCACCAGGAAAGGAATCACTCCAGCCGCTTCTGGCCAAGTACGCACCTTGCGTAATCCTCATCGACGAGTTGGTGGCTTACGTGCGCCAGTTCGAGGAGGGGAAGGCGCTTCCGGGGGGCACCTACGACAGCAACATGAGCTTTGTCCAGGCCCTGACGGAGTCTGTGAAGCAGGTGCCCAATGCCATCCTCCTGGCCTCTCTGCCTGAGTCGGAAGTCGAGGCGGGGAGCCAGAAGGGCGTAGCAGCGCTCAAAGCCCTGGAGAAAACTTTCGGGCGTGTTCAGGCTCTGTGGAAGCCCGTGGCCACGGAAGAAGCGTTCGAGATCGTCCGCCGCCGCCTGTTTGAGCCAGTGAAAGATGTGGCTGCGCAGGAGGCCGTCTGCCGGGCTTTCGCCGATGCCTATAAGCAGGAGGGCGCGAAACTTCCCAGCAAAACCCAGGAGGCGCACTACCACGACCGGCTGATGCAGGCCTATCCCCTCCATCCGGAGGTGTTCGACCGCCTCTACGAGGACTGGTCGGGCATCGAGGGCTTCCAGCGCACCCGAGGCGTGCTGAAGCTCATGGCGAAGGTGATCCAGCGACTCTGGAAGGATCAGAACGCGGACCTGATGATTCTCCCCGGCAGCCTGCCGCTTTACGACGCGCCCGTACGGAATGAACTGGTCTACTACCTCCCTACGGGTTGGGATCCTGTCCTGGAGCGCGACATTGACGGCGATCGCGCCGCAACGACGGATCTGGAGACCAAGGAGCCCCGCTTCGGCGCTGTCCAGGCTGCACGTCGGGTGGCGCGGACGCTCTTCCTCGGCACGGCACCAGCCTCGGCCTCCACGAAGAAGCCGGTAACCGACGGCCTCGACCGGGCGCACGTCCTGCTCGGCTGCTTGCAGCCAGGGCAGGCGCTCTCAACATATTCGGATGCCCTCAGCCGTGTGGTGGATGTGACCCATCACCTCCACACCAGCGGCGACAAAGCCCAGGACAACACGCGGTTCTGGTTCGACACGCGAGCGGGTCTTCGGCGCGAGATGGAAGACCGAAAGCGCCGATTTGAGGACATCCAGGATCTGCGCCCGCGCCTGGCGGCGGTCGTCCGCCGCATGGCCGAAGGTCAGACACTCTTCGGAGGCGTGCATGTCTTCACGCCCCACTCGGATGTGCCGGATGACTCCGCCCTGCGGCTGGTGGTGCTCACCACCGACAAGTTCTACAGCAAGCAGGAACCTCGCTTTGGCTTCGAGGAAGTGCTGGAGTTCGTGAAGAACAACGGCCAGAAGCCGCGCCACAAGGGCAACCGGCTGATCTTCCTGGCGGCAGATCATGGCGCGTTGGCGCGTCTGAAGGACGCCCTCCGCACAGCGCTCGCATGGAAGTCCATCAGCGATGACGTGGAGAACCATCGCCTGAACCTAGATGTGCTCCAGGCGAAGCAGGCAAAGAAGGACCTTGATACCGCCGATGCCGTGCTCCCCCGCGTGGCTCGGGAATGCTTCAAGTGGGTGCTCTGCCCGGTGCAGCACGCTGCGACCGGGAGACCCGAAGTGGAAGCCTTTGCGCTCAACACCAGCGGCTCCACGCTTGGCAGCGAACTGGAGCGGGTCTGCCAGGAGAACGAACTGGTGATCGAGGCTTGGTCACCCATCCACCTGCGCAGCGCCCTGAAGGGTCTCTACTGGAAGGAAGACCGCAGCACAGTCAGCGCCAGCACTTTCTGGGAGGACAGCCAGAAATACCTCTACCTGCCTCGCCTGAAGGAGCGCCGCGTCCTGGAACAGGCCATCCACAAGGGAGCCGCGAGCACGGACTTCTTCGGCACAGCCTTCGGGGAATCCGGAGGCAAGTTCGAAGGCTTCCAGTTCGGCACGGGGAATGTTCAGTTCGATGACACCCTGCTGCTCATCGAGCCCGAAGCGGCCAAGGCCTACGCAGCCGCATTGGTTGTTCCCCCTCCGCCGCCGTCGCCACTACCAGAAGTGGGCGGTGCCCAGGGAGGCGTCCAGCTACCGCTGGTGCCGCCACCACCAGTGGAATCAATTCAGCCATCTCTCATGCCCCCCGTTCAGGCCGGTCCGAAGGTTCATTCCTTCTTCGGTGCGGTGGACATAAAGGCTCCTACGGCCAAAGCAAAGCTGATGGAACTAGCGGACGAGATCATTTCGCTCCTCAGCCAGGACCCCCAGGGCTCCGTGAAAGTCACCCTCAACATCGAAGCCGAGTTTCCTAACGGCGCTCAGGATCAAATCAAGCGGGGCGTGTCCGAGAATGCCAAAGCGCTGGGGTTCAAGAACGCGACGTGGGAATAGGAATTTGCCGGCGATAGTGGCCAAGAATTAGAGAATTGGGATTAATCCAAATTGATGACGGAAATTTTAGATGGTGCAAAGGGTTCACCATTGTGTCTTCGAAGTGGGCCAATTGTATTAATTTCCGACCATTTTTTTGCAATTTCAAGTGCTTCGTTCCTTGTTTTTACGACGTAATCGAAAAGGAATTGAGATGTCAGCACCGAGTAGCATGCTGGAACCCATTCATCTTTAAAATCTACTATGAAGTAAAGGCAATTATCTGATTGATCATTTTCCGATTTTCGAATTGAAACAAAATGTTGCGAAAAGTCAATTTCTCTTCGCCTGAATCGATCAATTATTATTTTAATGTCTTCTGGCGATAGGTTTTTCCTTGGTTCTAGTGGATCAATTGAAGAGTCTTGAGTGCGAAGCAGATTGAATTTTGCAATTGCATGAGATGCTGGGTCATTCTCTTTTGGAATTGTCATTATAAGCTCTTTCGGTTTGCGGTGCGTATGTTGTTACTGGTTTCTGTTGAAAATTGGATTGATTGCAAGAAGAAAATGGTTAATTGCGTGTGGTGTATTTGGATTTCAATTGATCCTCAAGGTGGGTAATTTTTGTTTCCATTTCGCTGATTTTGTGTCGATGTTCTTGTTCTGTGGCATCAAGTTTTGCTTTGGCATAGCCCAGCGCCTGAGATGTTTCTTCCAGACGTGCCAAAGTTTTTTCCTCCCGATTAGAGGCATCGGATAATTGAGCGCGAAGGCCATCAATTTCGATCTCAAGCATGTGAAGGGCTTCGTCGTTTTCTGCTTGATTTCTTTCCAGAACAGCCTTGATTGCGGCGGCCTCTTGGGCAAGTGCTTCGCGCTGGGGGGCCAATTCTGCCTCGGCGACCGCTTGGGCCGTAGCCCAAATTCGACCGAAATGATTGAGGACGGATTCAGGGATGCAGGGGAAATTTTCGTTTGTGCTGAGATCCTGATCTTGCTCCGCTCGCCATGATTTGAGATAGGCCGTAATGGTTCCAAAGCTTCCTGTGTTGCCGAGTTCGCGTCGAACGGTGTTTTTGTTGACGACCTCTCCGCGAGTTTGGAGGGCATCGATGGCTGTCTTGATTTGGTCGTTTGTGATCCCTGCGCGGCCCATGATTGTCTCCGGATAGTTTTGTACCAATGCATACCATTCTAGGTATGGAACGGTATGTATGCAAGTTCTCCGGCGCTATTTTTCCGGATTTTTGATTGCCTTCTCGGCGGTTGCTTGTCCTGAGCATTTCCGTGTGTGAGCCACCACAGCAGATCCAATATTCAGAATTAGTTCGATTTCCTCAGTGCTGGAGCGTTTGGCAAACCAAAGCAGTCTTTCCGTTGCCAGATCCTTGGGGGTGTCGGTGGGCGGAATGTGCAGGAGCTCGTGTAATGCCAAGTCCAGCGATTCCGCGAGAAGCACCATCAGTCCCAGCGAAAGCCCACGTTTCCCATTTTCGATGCGGCTGATGGTTTCGGGCTGAACCTCAACCTTCTCCGCTAACTCCGCCTGGGTAAGGCCAACAAGCTGGCGCTGCCTAGCGATACGTTCACCTAGTCTTCGTTCAAGCGTTTTAAGAGGTTTCATCCCAGACATCCTTACGGCGCGGGCTGAACGGACCCACCGAGGCAGATTCCATGTGGACTTGACCTACGAGGTCATGGATTCGTGGATGGCTTGACCTCGTAGGTCATGGTGGCTGGGCTGGAAAGTCCTTATGGTCCTCTGTCTGGGCTACGGGTTGGGTGATCAAGGTCCGCGTTTGAGAAGGCAGGTGCACCATGAGCGATGGCTTGGTCCGTGCTGCGCAATACGTCCGGATGTCGACGGAGCATCAGCAATACTCGACGGAGAACCAGGCGGACGTTTTGCGGGAGTATGCCTCCCGGCGCGGGATCGAAATTGTCCGGACCTACAGCGATTCCGGGAAAAGTGGTTTGCGCCTCGATGGGCGGGATGGCCTGAAAGAACTGATCCACACCGTACAGAGCGGGCGGGCTGATTTCAGTGTGGTCCTCGTCTATGACGTGAGTAGGTGGGGGAGGTTTCAAGATGCTGACGAAAGTGCGTATTACGAATACATCTGCAAGCGCGCTGGAATCACTATCCAGTACTGCGCAGAGCAGTTTGAAAACGATGGCAGCCCGGTTTCCACCATCGTGAAGGGCGTCAAGAGAGCCATGGCGGGCGAATATAGCCGGGAGCTATCCGCCAAAGTGTTCAAAGGGCAATGCAAGCTCATCGAGCTTGGATTCCGCCAGGGTGGTCCCGCTGGTTTCGGGCTCCGACGCCTCCTCCTCGATCAGGCGGGAATGCCCAAGGTCCAGTTGAAGGCGGGTGAGCAGAAGAGCCTCCAGACTGATCGTGTCGTTCTCGTACCGGGTCCGCCGGAGGAACGCACGGTCGTGCGCCGGATCTATCGCATGTTCGTTCACGAGGAGTACTCCGAGAAGCAGATCGCCTGCGAACTGAATCAAGCCGAGTTATTTGGCGAGGGCGGGCGTCCCTGGACCCGAGGCATGGTCCATCAGGTGCTAACTAATGAGAAATACGTGGGGAACAACGTCTTCAACAAGGTCTCCTTCAAACTCAAAAAGAAGCGCGTCCGAAACCCTCCCCACATGTGGGTGCGTCGAGATGGTGCCTTCGAACCGTTGGTCGAGGTAGCAGATTTCCTCGCTGCCCAAGAAATCATCTTGGAGCGGCACAAGCGAATCTCGGACGAGGATCTTCTGGAGCAACTGCGTGGTCTCGCACAGCGCCTGGGGCGGCTGAGTGGCCTGCTCATCGATGAAACGGAGGGAATGGCGTCCAGCGCGGCGTATCGCCACCGTTTCGGGAGCCTCGCCAGGGCGTACCAACTCATCGAATACACTCCCGAGCGGGACTTCGCCTACATCGAAACCAACCGTAGGCTCCGGCACCTGCACCCAGAAATCGTGGAGAAGGTAATCCGGGCGGTGGAGCAACAGGGAGGATTGGTCACTCAGGATCCTAGTGTGGTGTCCCAGAAAAACGGGGATCATTCGAAGCTGCGCGAGCGCGAATG
>CAXYVC010000121.1:0-8347 GCA_964292295.1 uncultured bacterium | reverse complement strand
AATCCTTCCGCCTGAAGCCCGCCTTCGGGGCGTGCCTCGTGCCCAGCAATCTGAACCGTCGCGAGATCGCCCCGGACTTCAACCTGGCCAACCAGGTGCTGGGCCTGCAGCGCCGCACCCTCGCCCAGCTCTTCCAACCGGCGGTGATGAACCGCATTCTGGCGGCGCCGGACAAGCTGGCGAACCCGAAGGAGGCCTTCCGCCTCTCGGAGCTCTACGAGGGCCTGCACGCCGCCGTGTGGAGCGAGCTGCGCTCGGGCAAGGATGTGGGCCTGATGCGGCGGAACCTGCAGCGGGAGCACGTGGCCCTGCTGGCGGGCCAGGTGCTGCGCGGCGGCGTGCCTGCCGACGCACGTGCCTTCGCCCGCCAGGAGCTGCGGAGCCTCCAGGCCCAGCTGAAGGCTTCCCAGGCGAAGCCCGGCTTCAGCCGGGAGGCCAAGGCCCACCTCGCCGACTGCCTGGCCACCGTGGAGGAGGCGCTGAAGGCCAGCCTCCAGCGCAGCACCCTGTAGCGCCCGTCACCCCGGGGCACCGCCCCCGGGATGAACACCTTTGGAAGAAAACCCACGCGACGAGCCTTCGCCTCGTCGCGTGTTTGCGTACGCCGCAAGGGGATATGCCTCTTTGGGAGGCAGGGCGGTTTGAAGAACGGATCATTTTATTTAAATGATGAAAAAAATAGCGATATGTGACGCGTGGCACAGGTGTGACAAAGTGTCTCTTCCGTGGTTCAGGCTCTGTCGGGACATGCCGACAGGAAGGTGTTCTCTTCCCGGAAAGGCCGCATGTCCCTCCCCGTTCTTGTGCTGTGGTCCCGACGCATCCCCGGCCCTCTCTGGGCACTCGCCCTCGGGGGAGCTGTTGCCTGCCTGCTGCTGCGCCCGGGCTTCTGGGGGATTGCGGCGGGTGTGCTGTTGCTGGCGGCGGCCCTCCTCCTCGCCCCCGCGGTGGGAGCCGAGGCGCAGGCCGTGCCCGTGGCTGCGTCCCTCCCGGTTCCGGAGGCGCCCGCGGAGGAGCTGCGCGCGCCCTTCGACCGCGAAGCGGATGAGCTGCTTCCCCAGATCCTCGACCTCTACTCGGGCCACGTGGGCCTCGCCTCAAGCCAGCTGGAGGAGGCCGTCCGGGATCTGGCCCTGCGCTTCTCGGGCATGGTGTCCCGCATCGGCGGGGCGCTGGAGGCCTCCCGCAGGGCGGGGGGAGGAGATGCCGGGGAGGAGAGCGTCTCGGCCACCCTCGCCCACTCGGAACAGGAGCTGAACCGCATCCTCGGCACCATCAAGGATGCCCTCGCCCGCCGGGAGCTTCTGGTGCGTGGGGTTTCTGGGCTCTCCCGCTTCGCGGAGGAGCTGCAGACCATGGCCGCAGAAGTGGAAGGCATCGCCCAGCAGACGAACCTCCTGGCGCTGAACGCGGCCATCGAGGCGGCCCATGCCGGAGCGGCGGGCCGCGGGTTTGCGGTGGTGGCCGGCGAGGTAGGCAAGCTCTCGGCGCGTTCCCAGGCCACGGGCCAGGAGATGAGCGAGCGCGTGGCCGCCATCAACCAGGCCCTCGGGGAGACCCTTCGCCAGGCCCGCGCGATGGCGCAGGACGACCAGGGCTTCCTGGACCGGGCGGAGGGCGACCTCCAGGGCGTCATCCAGCGCTTCCAGTGCAGCGCCAACGTGCTGGGGGAGGCCAACGCGGGGCTGGAGCGCGAGGGTGACGGCGTGCGCCGCGAGATCAACGAGGTGCTGGTGGACCTGCAGTTCCAGGACCGGGTGGGCCAGATCCTCCACGCCGTGGTGCAGGACAGCGCGCGTCTGCGCGACCTCCTGGGGCAGGCCCGGGAGGCCCGCGCAAACGGGCTGCCCCTGCCCGAGCTTCAGGGCGAGGCCTGGATGGCGCGGCTGCGGCGCTCCTACACCATGCAGGAGCAGCACGCCCTTCACCACGGCGGCGCAGCCGCAGGGGAGGCGCAGGCCCAGGAACAGGACGCGGACATCACCTTCTTCTAGAGGCGGAACCCTTCATGGCGAAGTGCATCCTGATTGTGGACGACAGCGTGAGTCTCCGGCAGGTGGTCAAGATCACCCTGACCGGGGCCGGCTACGAGGTGCTGGAGGCGGGGGACGGCGTGGAGGCCCTCGAATGGATGGCCTCACGCTCCTGAGGACCCTCAAGGAGAAGCCGGACCTGAAGTTCATGCCGGTGATCATGCTCACCACCGAGTCCGAGGCGGAAAAGAAGAAGCAGGGCCAGGAGGCCGGTGCCCGGGCCTGGGTCGTGAAGCCTTTCCAGCCCCAGCAGATGCTGGCGGCGGTCTCGAAGCTCATGATGTGACGGGGCCAGCATGGGCGGATCCATCCTCATCGTGGACGACAGTGCCAGCCTCCGGCAGGTGCTTCGCATGGCCCTCGAGGAGGCCGGCTACCAGGTGCGGGAGGCCGCGGATGGCCAGGATGCCCTGGCGCGCCTTGCGGAGGCCCCGGCGGACGTGGTGGTGAGCGACCTCCACATGCCCAGGCTGGACGGCCTGGGGCTGCTCAGGGCCCTGGCGGGCGAGGGCAGCCGTCCGCGCATTCCCGTCGTGATGCTCACCACGAGCTCCGAGCGCCCGGAGCTCCGCGAGGCCTGCATGGAGCTCGGGGCCAGCGCCTGGGTGCTGAAGCTCTTCCCCTTCGATTCCAGGGAGCTGCGGGCCGCCATTGCCGCGCTCCTCCATCCATCCGAGCAGGCAGGGAGGTTTGCATGAAACAGGGCACCGAACATGCCGACAGTCGACCGCGGCTCTGCCCCGAGGGCGAGCTGACGATCTACCGGGCCCGCGCCTTCCGGGAGGAGCTCTCCGCCGCGTTGGACGAGGGCCATGGGGCGGAGCTGGACCTGTCGAGGGTCACGGAATGCGACACCGCCGCGCTCCAGGTCATCCTGGCCGCGCTGCGGGCCTCCCGGGCCCAGGCGAACCCCCTGGAACTGCTGGACCTCAGCCAGCCCGTGCGCGACCTCGTCGCGCTCTACGGGCTGGAGGCCGAGCTGGCGGGGAGGGCCTGACCATGGACCTGGAACGCGCCAAGCAGACCTTCTTCGAGGAAGCCCGCGAGCTCCTGGCCGAGATGGAGCAGGGCATCCTGAACCACGAGATGCTCCCGCCCTCCCAGCGCCAGGAGGCGATGAACGCGCTCTTCCGCGCCATCCACACCATCAAGGGCAGCGCGGGCCTCTTTGGCTTCGAGGCCATCGTGGGCTTCACCCACCGGGTGGAAAGCGTGCTGGACCGCCTGCGGGGCGGTGAGCTGGCCATGGACGAGAAGCTGGTGAACCTGCTGCTCGCCTGCCGGGATTTCGTGGAGATGCAGGTGGAGATGCTCGCCCAGGGGGAGGACGTGGACCCGGCCGAGGGGCAGGCGCTGGTGGAGCAGCTTGCTCCCTACGAGCACGCCGCTCCCGCGGGCCAAGCACCCACGCCGGTCCACGCACTCGAGACGGTGGAAGCCTCAGGAAACGGAACCTGGCACTTAAGCCTGCGCTTTGCGAAGGACATCCTCGCCAACGGCATGGATCCCGCGTCCTTCCTGCGCTACCTCGGAACCCTGGGGCGCATCGTCCACGTCGTCACGCTCCTGGACCCGCTGCCCGGCCTGGACGAGATGGATCCGGAGGCCTGTTATCTGGGTTTCGAGGTGGCCCTGGAGACCCAGGCCGACAAGGCCGCCATCGAGGGCGTCTTCGAATTCGTGCTGGCCGGGAGCCACATCCGCATCCTGCCGCCGCGCAGCAAGGTCGCCGAATACATTGAACTCATCCAAAGCCTGCCCGAGGATCCCCTGCGCCTCGGCGACATCCTCGTGCGCTGCGGCGCGCTCACCCAGCACGAGCTCGAGGAGGGCCTCGCGATCCAGCAGGCGGCAGCGGAACAGGCAGGTCCGAACCGGCCCGCCAAGCGGCTGGGGGAGGTGCTCGTGGAGGAGCGTGACGTGCCGGCGCCCGTCGTCCAGGCGGCGCTGACCAAGCAGAAGGTCTCCGAGGAGAAGCGCCGGGAGGCCCGCTTCATCAAGGTGGAGGCCGCGCGGCTGGACCACCTCATCGACCTGGTGGGCGAGCTGGTCATCGCCGGCGCCTCGGCCAACCTCATGGCCCGGAAGTCCCGGTCCGGCGAGCTGGTGGAGGCGACCCAGCACATCAGCAACCTCATCGAGCAGATCCGGGGCGGCGCGCTGTCCATGCGCATGGTCCAGGTGGGGGACGTCTTCGCCCGCTTCCCCCGCGTGGTGCGCGACCTCTCCCAGGAGCTGGACAAGGACATCGACCTGCACATCAGCGGGGCGGACACCGAACTCGACAAGTCCATGGTGGAGAAGCTCACGGATCCCCTCACCCACCTGGTGCGCAACGCCATCGACCACGGCATCGAGCGCATGGAGGTGCGCCGCGAGAAGGGCAAGCCCGAGCGGGGCAACCTGTGGCTGAACGCCTACCACGAGTCCGGCAGCATCGTGATCGAGGTTTCGGACGATGGTGCTGGTCTGGACAAGGACCGCATCCTCTCCAAGGCCCTGGAGCGCGGCCTCGTGCAGCCGGACCAGGCCCTCTCCGACCAGGAGATCTTCCGCATGATCTTCGAGCCGGGCTTCAGCACGGTGGCCCAGGTGACCAACCTCTCGGGCCGCGGCGTGGGCATGGACGTGGTGCGCCGGAACATCGACGCCCTGCGCGGGACCATCGAGATCGACAGCGAAGCCGGGCAGGGGGCCACCTTCCGCCTGCGCCTGCCCCTCACCCTGGCCATCATCGACGGCTTCCTGGTGGAGTCCGCCGGCCGGGTCTTCGTGGTGCCCCTGGACATGATCCTGGAGTGCGTGGCCCAGGAGGCGGAGACCGGCGCGCGGCGCGGCGGCTACGTGAACCTGCGGGGCGAGGTGCTCCCGCTCGTGCGCCTGCGGGACCTCTTCGGCTTTCCCGGCGCCCCCCCCGCCCGGGAGAACGTGGTGGTGGTCAGCTCCGGCGAGCAGAAGGCCGGCCTCGTGGTGGACGTCCTCCACGGCGAGTTCCAGACCGTCATCAAGCCCCTGGGCCAGCTCTTTTCCGGCCTGAAGTCCGTCAGCGGCTCCACCATCCTGGGCAGCGGCCAGGTGGCCCTGATCCTCGACGTGCCCTCCCTCATCCGCGAAGCCTGTTCCCACGAGCACAGCGCCGTGGGCGAAGCCTTCCCGCACTGACCCTATTCGCCACCCCTTTCCGGAGGAATCCATGCTCAAGAACATGAAAGTTTCCGCCCGGCTGGCCCTGTCCTTCGGACTGGTGCTGGGCCTGATGTGCATCATGGCGGTGGTGAGCCTCCTCGCCCTCTCCACCACCTCGCGCGATCTGAAGATGATCCTGGAACAGAACGTGGCCGAGCTGGTCCTGGCCAAGGACGTGGTCATCGGCTCCCACAAGATCGGGACGGCCCAGCGGGGCCTCTTCCTGGCGGCCACGCCCCAGGAACTCCAGGTGGCCAAGGCGGAAATGCAGAAGGCCCAGGACGAGTACCTGAAGTCCGCCGGGGCCATCGGCAAGCTCTTCACCGAGACCTATGCCGCGACCACCTCCGACAAGGAGAAGGAACTGCTGAAGCGCGCCAAGACTCTCCGGGAGGACATGTGGAAGAGCCTGGAGAGGGTCATCCCCCTGCTGGACCAGGGCAAGAAGGCTGAGGCCAACGACATCCGCAACAACGAAATCCGGCCCAAGCTTGCCGAGCTGCGTGTTGCGGTCGAGGAGATCTCCGACTACGAGCAGAATCTGAGCAAGAAGGTGGGCGACGAGGCTCTTGCCGCCATGGCCACCTCCCGCAACCTGCAGATCGTCCTCGTGCTGGTGGCCATCGCCCTGGGCGTGGCCTCGGCCCTGCTGGTGACCAAGAGCATCACGAGCGACCTGGGCGGCGAACCCGCCTACGCGGCGGACGTGGTGAAGCGCATCGCCGGCGGCGACCTCACCATCGAGGTGGAGGTGGACGCCCGCGCCAAGGGCAGCCTGCTCTACGCCATGAAGGAGATGGTGGAGAAGCTCTCCAGCATCATCACCGAGGGGCTGGGCGCCGCCGCGAACCTGGCCAGCGCCAGCGAGGAGGTGAGCGCCACCAGCCAGAGCCTCAGCCAGGGCGCCAGCGAGCAGGCCGCCAGCGTGGAGGAGGTGACCGCCAGCGTCGAGGAGATGAGCGCGAGCATCAACCAGACGAACGAGAACGCGAAGGTCACCGAAGGGATGGCCACGAAGGCCGCGCGGGAGGCCAAGGAGGGCGGGGACGCCGTGGGCAAGACCGTCTCCGCGATGAAGCAGATCGCCGACCGCATCGGCATCATCGACGACATCGCCTACCAGACGAACCTGCTGGCCCTGAACGCCGCCATCGAGGCGGCCCGGGCGGGCGAGCACGGCAAGGGCTTCGCGGTGGTGGCGGCGGAAGTGCGCAAGCTGGCGGAGCGCAGCCAGGTGGCGGCCCAGGAGATCGGCACCGTGGCCAGCGGCAGCGTGGAGCTGGCCGAGCGCGCCGGGAAGCTGCTGGACGAGATCGTGGCTTCCATCACCCGCACCTCCGACCTGGTGCAGGAGATCGCCGCGGCCTCCAACGAGCAGGCCTCCGGCGTATCCCAGATCAGTGGCGCGGTGCAGCAGGTGAACGGTGCCACCCAGCAGACGGCCTCCGCCAGCGAGGAGCTGGCCAGCACCGCCGAGGAGATGAGCAGCCAGGCGGAGAGCCTCCAGGAACTCCTGAGCTACTTCAACGTGGGTGGGGAGGCCCTGCGCGGCGGGCGTCAGGCGCGCAAGGCGCCCGGCAAGCCCGCCAAGGCCTTTGGCCGCGCCAAGGGGCACGACGAGGTGGATGAAGCCCACTTCACCCGCTTCTAGGGGGTGGACCATGGCTGACATGCTTCCCGTGCGGAGCCGCAAGACCACCCAGGTCGAAACGGCCACCGTGGATGTCCGGAACTACCTCACCTTCCTGTTGGGAGGGGAGAGTTACGGGATCGACATCCTGAGCATCCGCGAAATCATCGAGTACGCGGCGCCCACCGAGGTGCCCCTGGTCCCGCCCTTCATCCGGGGGGTGATGAACCTCCGGGGGGCGGTGGTGCCCGTGATCGACCTCAGCCTGCGCTTCGGGCGCGGGGCCACCGAGGCCCGCAAGCGCACCTGCATCGTCATCATGGAGGTCAAGCACGAGGAGGCGGTCCAGCAGATCGGCATCGTGGTGGACGCGGTGCAGGAGGTGATCGCGCTGCCCTTGAGTGAGATCGAGCCGCCTCCGAACTTCGGCACGCGCATCCGCGCGGACTTCGTCAGCGGCATGGGCAAGGTGGATGGCAAGTTCATCCTGCTGCTGAATGTCCAGAAGGTGCTCTCCATCGACGAGATGGCCATGCTGGCGGGCCTCTCCGAGCGGGCCGCCGAGGGGCCGGATGCGGTCGTGGGTGCCTGAGGCCGCCCCGTGGGCTTCCTGCTGAGCGAACCCACCTTCGCCCGCTTCAGCCGATGGCTGGCGGGCGAGGTGGGGCTCCACCTGCCGCCCCAGAAGCGGACGCTCGTGCAGGAGCGCATCGCCAAGCGCCTGCGTGCCCTGGGCATGACCTCCTACGAGGCCTACTTCAAGCTGGTCACCTCGCCGGAGGGGCTGCAGGAGCGGCAGCAGGCCATCGACCTGATCACCACCCACGAGACCTACTTCTTCCGCGAGCCGCGCCACTTCGAGCTCCTCCAGGGGCGCCTGCTGGCGGGATGGCCCGCGGGCAGGCCGCTCCGGCTCTGGAGCGCCGCCTGCTCCACGGGCGAAGAGGTCTACAGCCTGGCCATGCTGCTCCAGCACAGCCTGGGGGACCGCTGCCCCTGGGAGATCCTGGGCACGGACGTGAGCGAGGGCAGCCTGGCCCGGGCCCGCACCGGCCACTACGCGAACGGCCGCATCGACGGGATTCCCCCCCACTTCCTGAGGAGCTACCTGCTGAAGGGCACCGGCCCCCAGGCGGGAACCCTCCTGGTGAGCCGCGCCCTGCGCCAGCGCGTCGCCTTCGAGCACCTGAACCTCGTGGGACCCCCCGAGGCCATGAAGCGCCTGGGCCTCTTCGACGCCATCTTCCTGAGGAACGTCCTCATCTACTTCGACACGCCCACGAAGCAGGAGGTGGTGGCCCGCGTGCTGGAGCGCCTGCGGCCCGGGGGCTTCTTCTTCCTGGGGCACTCGGAGAGTCTGAACGGCGTGAACAGCTCCGTGCATCCCGTGGCCCCCGCGGCCTACCGGAAGTAGGCGCGACGTGAGCCGCGAGGTCTACCTCCACCCCGGCGAGTGGGCCTTCGGCGGCCCTGACCTGGTGATCCGAACCCTGCTGGG
>CAXYVC010000120.1:0-8404 GCA_964292295.1 uncultured bacterium | reverse complement strand
ATGCCCTGGTGGCAAGCGTGGGGGATCCCTGGATCCGGCGCCTGCTGGAGGAGCACCTGGTCAAGGACGCGGCCCTGGGGGAGGCTCTCGGGCGGGCCTCCGCGGCCAAGAGCATGCACCACGTCCACCTGGGAGGCCTGCTGGAGCACACCCTCAGCGTGGCGGCCATGGCCGAGCAGGCCAGCGCCCACTACCCCGAGCTGAACCGGGACCTGCTCCTGGCGGGCACCCTGCTGCACGACCTGGGCAAGACCGCCGAACTCTCCTACGCCCGCAGCTTCGGCTACACGGACGCGGGCAACCTCCTTGGGCACATCAGCCTGGAGGCGGACTGGATCCGCCGGGCCGCGGAGCGCCTGGCGCCCTTCCCCGAAGAACTGCTGCTGCAGCTGCTCCACATGGTGCTGGCCCACCACGGGAGGCTGGAGTTCGGCAGTCCCGTGCTTCCCAAGACCCCCGAGGCCCTGGTGCTCCACTACCTGGACGACCTGGACAGCAAGCTGGAAGGCGTTCTTCGGACCATCCGGGAGGACAGTGGCGACGGCCACTGGACGCCCTACTCCCGGGCCCTCGACCGCGTGCTCTACAAGGTGCGCTGGCCCCGAGCCTCCGCCCCCGAAGACGTGTAGGAAAAGCAGGGGGGATCCGCAGACCCGGATTCTTTTTCCCAGTTGACCCGACACTTTCGCCTCCTTTCGCCTCGACAAGCCCCGGGCCCCGCCCGATACTCCCGGCACCCTTAACCCAGGTGAAGCCTTTGAAGGCTGCGTCGGCATGGTAGGAATCCGTCTTATCGGAATTCATTACCCTGCTGCGTGCATCCAAGGGCCCAACACGGCAGGAGGTGCCATGAAGCTCTCGAGGAAGGCGAAGCGCTACGACGATTCCGTGCTGGCGGGGGACTTCCAGGGCTTCGAACCCTTCCAGGACGGGGATCCTCTCTCCCAGGAGGCCGTGGTGAGCGGCGCCCTGCGCCGGCAGGGGCGCGTGGTGGAGGTGGAGCATCTCGCGGCGGAGGGGCTGGCGGCGCGCAAGCAGAGCTTCGCCAAGCTGCGCTCCAAGGCGGAGACCTTCCAGCACCAGGTGACGTACCTCCGGGAGCGCCTGGAGATCGTGGACCACGACCGCAGGGGGATGTTCATCCAGCTCCGCAGCCTGCCGCCCTACAAGGACGACCACCGGATCGAGTTCAACGAGATCTGCATCGGGAAGGACCGGGTGGTGGTGAAGCGCACCGCCTTCAACGGGAAGGATGAGGTGAAGCGGCAGACCCCCCTGGCCATGGCCGAGGAGGATCTGCCCCGCCTGCTGCGTGATCTGCGCCAGGTGTTCCGCGCCTGAGCGAGCCCGAAGGGCCGCCCTGCCTCAGAAGGCCAGGGAGATCTTCTGCAGGCCCCCGGCGGGGAGGATGAAGTAGGCCTCCTTGTCCTGGACGCCCACGAGCAGGCTTCCCTCCGGAAGGCCGCTGCCCATGAAGGTGATCGCCGAGCCGGAGAAGTCCAGCCGGGCGAGGACGGGGCCCTGGAGACCGAGGCCCGCAGGCAGCGCGCTGGGGGGCAGGCAGGCCACGGCCACGCTCTGGTCGACCCACCAGAAGAGGGGGCCCCGGTCCTGGCTTCCCAGGGCCAGCGCCGGCGGGAGGCCATCCTTGTAGGCGAAGACCGCCTGTCCGAGCAGCTTGCCTTTCTCGCCGTCCAGGATGTCGACGTTGTGGTCCTGGGCGCGGGTCAGGAGGACCTGGCGGTCCGCATTCAGGGTGATGCGGTAGAGCGCCTGGGGCAGGGGATGGTTCTTCTTGGGCTTGGGGCCGAAGGCCCACAGGACGTTGCCCCGCTGGTAGTCGCGCTTCTCCACGTAGGGCTGCTCGGTGCGGTAGGACACGAAGAATCCGTTGGGGCCCGGCACGAGGTCCGCCACCTCGAAGGGCAGGCTCTCGGTATCCAGGGGCTCTCCCGCCGGGGTGAGGATGTGGAGGGTGCTGCCCTGCACGCACCAGAGCTTGCCGCCTTCCGACAGCCACGCCTGGATGCTGCCCTTCAGGCCCTGGAGCTTCACCGTCTCCGTGACGCCGGCGTCCTTCATCCAGCCCACGAGCTGGGCGTTCTCGGCGTCCAGGAAGAGGGCGCTGCCCGTGACGTCCATGCGGGCCCAGCCCTTGGCCTTGTGGACATCCCACCCGTTCGCCTGCAGGTTTCCGCCCAGGAGAAGGGCTGCAAGGAGGAGCGGGAGACCGAGGATGTGGCGCACGGACGACCTCCGGAAATGACGCATCCATGACAATAGACGCATTCCTAGGCGCCGGCAAGATGTCACAATTTTTTTACCTGCGTTTCAGGCCGGGGCCAGCCCGCGCCAGAAGGTGCGGATGCGCGCGACCAGGGCCTGGGGGCCCAGGCCTTCCTCCTCCAGCAGCAGGGCGGGGTTCCCGTGCTGGACCAGGTGGTCGGCCACGCCACAGCGGAGCAGGGGAATGGTGAGGCCCGCGTCCGCCAGGGTCTCGGCCACGGCGGAACTGAAGCCCCCGGCCGCGCAGCCCTCCTCGAGGACCACCATGCCCCGGCTGCCCCGGGCCAGGTCCAGGACCAGCTTCCGGTCCAGGGGCTTGACCCACCGGGCGTTGGCCACGGCACAGGAGAGGCCCTCCGCCGCCAGTTCCTCGGCCAGGGCCAGGGCCGGGGCGACGAGGGTGCCCAGGGCCACGAGGGCCAGGTCCTTCCCCTCGCGGAGCAGCTCGCCCTGCCCGATGGGAAGGGGCTGGATGGGGGTTTCGAGGGGCACGCCCAGGCCCTGCCCGCGGGGGTAGCGCAGGGCGGCGGGCCGGTTGCAGTACAAGGCCGTGAGCAGCATGCGCCGCAGCTCGTTCTCGTCCTTGGGCGCCATGAGCAGCAGGTTGGGCATGCAGCGCAGGTAGGCCAGATCGTAGAGGCCGTGGTGGGTGGGGCCGTCCGCGCCCACGATGCCCGCCCGGTCCAGGGCGAAGGTCACGGGCAGGTTCTGGAGGCACACGTCGTGGAGCACCTGGTCGAAGCCTCGCTGGAGGAAGGTGCTGTAGATGGCGCAGACCGGGTGCAGGCCCTCGGCCGCCAGGCCCGCGGCGAAGGTGACCGCGTGCTGCTCGGCGATGCCCACGTCGAAGCAGCGCTGCGGGAAGGCTTCCTGGAAGGCGTTGAGCCCCGTGCCGTCCGTCATGGCCGCGGTGATGGCCACGATCTTCTCGTCCTGGCGGGCGAGGTCGAGCAGGGCCTTCCCGAAGACGCTCGTGTAGGAGGGGGGCTCGGGCCGGGGGGAAGCGGCCGCGGGCCTCCGCGCCGCGCCGGTCTCCACGTCGAAGGGGGAGACGCCGTGCCAGGCCAGGGGGTCCCGCTCGGCGGGCTCGTAGCCGTGGCCCTTCCGGGTCTGCACGTGGAGCAGCACCGGGCCTTCCGCGAGGTGCTGCTTCGCCTCGGCCAGGGCCCTGCACACCGCGCCCACGTCGTGGCCGTCCACGGGGCCCAGGTAGCTGAAGCCCAGGTCCTCGAAGAGGAGACCGGGAATCGCGATGCGCTTGAAGGACTCCTCGCTCCACTTGGCGGCCCTGGAGAGGCGGCGGCTCACGCTCTCGAAGGGGATGGACTTGATGGCGCCCTCGATGCGCGCCCGCCAGCGCTGGTAGTACTGGCCGGAGATCATCTGGTTCAGGTAGCCCTGGAGCGAACCCACGCTGGGGTTGATGCTCATGTCGTTGTCGTTGAGGATCACCAGCAGTTTCTTCGTTTCCAGGTAACCCGCCTGGTTCAGCCCCTCGAAGGCCTGCCCCGCGGTCATGGAGCCGTCCCCGATGACCGCGATGCTCGTGAAGTCCTTCCCCTGGAGGTCCCGGGCCTTGGCGAAGCCCAGGGCCGCGCTGATGCTGGTGCTCGCGTGGCCCGCACCGAAGTGGTCGTAGGGGCTCTCCTCGCGCTTGAGGAAGCCGCTGATGCCGCCGTGCTGGCGCAGGGTATGGAAGCGGTCCCGCCGGTCCGTGAGGATCTTGTAGGGATAGGCCTGGTGTCCCACGTCCCACACGATGCGGTCGGCCAGGAAGTCGAAGTGGTGGAGCAGGCCCACGGTCAGTTCCACCGTGCCGAGGTTGGAGCTGAAGTGGCCGCCGGTCTCGGAGACCGAACGGATGAGGAAGTCCCGGGTTTCCTCGGCCAGCTGGGCGAGCTGGGCGGGGCTGAAGTGGCGGATCTGCTGGGGGCCTGCCAGGGAATCGAGGAGGGGATGGGCCTTCACGCGCTGCGCTCCGCCAGGAAGCGGGCCCATGCCACGAGGGGGCCGGGCGCCGGGAGGGTCTGAAGGTGCGCGATGGCCCGCTCCGTGGCCTCGGCGAGGGCCCGGCGGGCCCCTTCCAGGCCCATCAGGCGGGGATAGGTGATCTTTCCCTTCCCCTCGTCCTTGCCCACGCGCTTGCCCATCGTCTCGGCGCTGCTGGTGGCGTCGAGGATGTCGTCCTGGATCTGGAAGGCGAGGCCGAGGGCCGCTCCGGCCTCCCGCAGGGCGGCGCGGTGGCGGGCGTCGGCGCCGGCGGCGACGGCGCCCAGCTCGCAGGCGGCACGGAGCAGGGCGCCGGTCTTCAGGCGGTGGATCAGCTGGAGGTGGTCCAGGCCGTAGCTGCCGCCGGTGGCGGTGAGGCGCTCGCCTTCGAGGTCGAGGCTCTGGCCGCCGACCATGCCGCGCCAGCCCGCCGCTTCCGCCAGCACGCGCACGGATTCCGCCCGGAGTTCCACGGGCAGCGTGCCCTCGGAGGCGAGCACCGCGAAGGCCTCGGTCAGCAGGCCGTCCCCGGCCAGGATCGCCTGGCCTTCCCCGTGCACCTTGTGGCAGGTGGGCTTGCCCCGGCGCAGGTCGTCGTCGTCCATAGCGGGCAGGTCGTCGTGGATGAGGCTGTAGGTATGGATGTATTCCAGGGCCAGGGCGCAGGGCAGGGCCCTCTCGGCCTGCGCGCCCACGGCCTCGGCGGCCAGCATGCAGAGCACGGGGCGGACGCGCTTGCCGCCGGCTTCCAGGCTGTAGCGCATGGCGGCGCCCACGACGGGGGCCTCGCCGCCTTCGAGGCGCGTGCACAGATGGTCTTCCAGAAGGGGGACGAGGCGCGCCAGGTCCGCCTGGACCTGACGCGAGGCGGCATCATTCACGGCGCATCTCCGTCGAGGGGTTCGGCCCGGTACTCCCCGCCCAGGCCCTGCTTCAGCACCTCCACCCGGCGCTGGGCTTCGGCCAGCTGCTGCTGGAGGGCTCCGCCGAGGGCGACGCCCTCCTCGAAACACTGCAGGGAGGCCTCCAGGCCCAGGTTCCCGCCCTCCAGGCGCTGCACGAGGGCTTCAAGCCTGTCCAGGCCTTCGTCGAAGGAGGGGGGTGGCGTGGCCATGGGCCTATTGTACGCGGGAAGGGGCCGCCGAGCGGCCCCTTCCGGTCTGCGTTGGAGGGGCCTCAGCCCTCGTGCTGCATCTGCTTGAGGGTGCGCTTGCCCGTGTCCTCGGTGGTGTAGCCGGCGGGCAGGGCGAAGGTGGCGGCCGGGATGGGGCCGACCTTCACCTCGGTGGCCTCGGTGGTGGTGTCGCCGCCCATGAAGCCCTTCATGGTGGTGCGCAGGGGCACGCCCTGGATCTTGCTCAGCTCCTCGTAGAGCTTCCGCAGGGCCTCGCCCCCCATGGGGTTGAGGGCGGCGCGCAGCTTGGTGAAGCGGGCCAGCGCGGCGGGGGAGATGGGCATCTTCAGGCTCGGGTCCGAGCTCTGGTCCCAGACCAGCTTGCCGGCGGTGACGTGGTACTTCTGGCAGCTGCGGCCGACCACCGTGTCGCTTCCGGCCTTCTCGACCTTAACCTTCACGTTGGCGTCCCCGCCGCCCAGCATGCCGCGCATGAAGGCGGGCATGTCCGCGCCGGCGGCGGCCATCTTCTGGTTGGCGGCCTCCAGGATCTTCGCCATGTCGTCGAAGGTCATGGTCTCGATCTTCTTCTTCTTGTGGTGGATGGTGTAGAAGACGGCCTTCTCGTAGTCCACGAGGCTGTCCTGCTTGTTGGCCGCATCCACCGTCTTCTGGAAGCGCGCACTGTAGTAGTGGGTCTGGGTGCCGTTGATGCTCATGCCCATGACCCGGCCCTGGGCCTTGAAGGCGATGGTGAGGTCCTCCGCAAGGAGGCTGGCGGCGGCCAGCAGGAGGCAGGCGAGGAGCCCGGCGGCTTTTTTCATGGTGTTTTCCTGTTGGAAGTGGCCTCCAGCATACTCGGGGGCCCTGCCGGGGGCCAAGCGCCCGAATGGGATACTTTCAAGGGAAACGAGGACGGCATGGCACGTGTACTGGTGGTCGACGACAGCCGGGAGACCTGTGATCTCCTGGAGCTCCTGCTGGGCCGGGTGGAGGGCGGCATGGGCCTGGAGGTCGCCAAGGCCACGCGCCCGGACGAGGCCTTTGGGCTTCTGGCTTCGGGCGGCTTCGACCTCATGCTGTCGGACATCAACCTGGAGGCGGAGAAGGACGGCCTGGACCTCCTTCGCGCGGCGAAGCCCCTGGGGGTGGAGACGATCCTCCTCACGGGCTTCGGCACCCTGGAGAAGGCCCTGGAGGCGGTGAAGGAAGGCGCCTTCGATTTCGTCTCGAAGCCCTGGAACAACGAGGAGCTGAAAGCCCTCGTGAAGCGGGCCCTGGTCGCCCGGGAGGGCCGCGAGGGGCGCCGCAGCGGGAACGGCACGCCGCGCCTCCAGAAGAGCGTGATGATCGGCAGCAGCCCCAGGATGATGGAGGTCTACAAGACCATCGCCTCCCTCCAGAACAGCCGCACCACGGTGCTGATCGTGGGGGAGAGCGGCACGGGCAAGGAGCTGGTGGCCCAGAACATCCACGCCTCCAGCGACCGGAAGCACCGCCCCTTCGTGGCCATCAACTGCGGAGCGCTGACCGAGACGCTGCTGGAAAGCGAGCTGTTCGGGCACAAGCGGGGCGCCTTCACCGGTGCCGTGCACGACAAGAAGGGCCTCTTCGAGGAGGCGGACGGGGGCACCATCTTCCTGGACGAGATCGGCGAGACCAGCCCCAGCTTCCAGGTGCGCCTCCTGCGCGTGCTTCAGGAGCAGGAACTGCGGCGTGTGGGAGGCAACGAGACCATTCGGGTCGATGTGCGGGTGATCGCCGCCACCAACAAGGACCTGGCCCAGCTCGTGAAGGCCGGGAGCTTCCGGGAGGACCTCTACTGGCGCCTGAGCGTGGTGGAGATCCGCATGCCTCCGGTGCGGGAGCGCTGGAGCCGGGACGAGCGCACGGGCCACATCATTTCCGACGTGCCGCTGCTCCTGGACCACTTCCTGGGGGAGTGCAGCCGCAGGGACGGCCAGGCCTACGCCGTCCGTGCCGACGCCCGCCAGGTGCTCGAGCGCTACAGCTGGCCCGGCAACGTGCGCGAGATGGCCAACGTGATGGAGCACCTCACGCAGCTCAGCCGCGGCCGGGAGATCACCCGGGAGGACCTGCCCGAGAAGCTGCGCCAGGAAGTCCGCACCACGGCTTCCGGCCTTCCGTGTGCCCAGGCTCCGCTCCTGGAGCTGGTGGAGGGGTGGAACCACCTGCCCAGCCTCGAGGAGTTGGAGCGCCGCTACATCCAGGTGCTGCTCAAGCACGAGTCCCGCAAGAGCCGGGTGGCCGAAATCCTGGGGAAGGATCGCACCACCCTCTACCGGAAACTGCGGGACCTGGGACTGGCGGAGCCCGGCGAAGAGGGGCCTGCCGGCCTGTAGCGGGATGCCGCATGTCGCAAAAAACCACGTTGTCTCGGACGGAGGGCAGACACGTTTTTGGCTGATTTTTGTGGATTTGTGTCTCTGGCCCGCATCTTGCCACAAGCCCCCGTCACCCGGCCGTGCCGGACGTTTTCATTTCTTGAGGGAGACCCCATGAAGAAGCTTGCTGCTCTGTTGATCGCCGCTGCGCTGATCAGCCCCGCCTTCGCCCAGGAAGCCGCCCAGGCCCCGAAGGCCGAGACGAAGAAGGTCGAGAAGGTCGAGAAGAAGGCCGCCAAGAAGGCCAAGAAGACCGCCGAGCCCAAGGCCGAGAAGGCCGAGAAGACCGAAGCCAAGAAGGCCATGGCCGACGAGAAGAAGGCCGAGTGTGCCAAGGACTGCAAGAAGGAGTGCGCCAAGGACTGCAAGAAGGCCGAGAAGAAGGCTGCCAAGAAGGCCGAGTGCGCCAAGGACTGCAAGAAGGCTGAGCCCAAGGCCGAGGCCAAGAAGGCCATGACCGACGAGAAGAAGGCCGAGAAGGCTGAGCCCAAGGCCGAGAAGAAGGCCGCCAAGAAGGCCGAGAAGAAGGCTGCCAAGAAGGCCGAGAAGGTTGCCGAGCCCAAGGCCGAGGCCAAGAAGGCCATGACCGACGAGAAGAAGGCCGAGAAGG
>CAXYVC010000119.1:0-8443 GCA_964292295.1 uncultured bacterium | reverse complement strand
CAGCGCCTGGGCCCCCGGGTCGGAGAGCTGGATCAGCTCCTGCTCCCCGAACCGGGCCACCATCTGGTCCACCGTGGCGTAGGACATGGCTAGGCCTCGTCCTTGGGCAGCTCGATCTCCACGTCCACCACGACCAGGTTGGGCTCCTCGCGGAGGGCCTTGATCTGGGCCTTGGTGAACTCGGACTGGGGCACGTCCTGGGCCTCGCGGCTCCAGCGGCGGCCGGATCGGCAGAACCCGTTCTCGGGGACGGCGCGGATCCGCAGGCCAGGCACGGTCTTGGGGTTGTCGGTCATGGAAAGCCTCGTGAAAGGGTCTGTGGAGGAGAAAGCCCGAGGAGGCTCGACCTCCGAGGGCGCGGGGGGCCGGGGGGGGTTAGGGCGTCAGCCCGGCCCCCCGGACAGCGTTGGCTGCTATCCCAGCTGGGGCACGACGAGGATCTCGACCTCACCCTTCAGGGGGTTGGTGGCGCCGCCGGCCAGGCGGTCGGACACGAAGAGGTCCCGGGCGGCGTCCTCGAGGGTGGGGGGCACCACGATCAGGTTGGGCCGGATGCCCAGGGGACGGCCCTCGTCGCTCTTCAGGGCCTTCATGGCGGTGCGCAGCGCCTTGTAGTTGGTGGCGTCCAGGGTCTGCTTGGAGGCCGCCGCCATCTGCCAGAAGCCGTAGCCCACGTTGCAGCGGGCGTCCACACCGTAGCGGTATTCCTTGCGCATGAAGACCGCCTCGTCCTCGTCCTTGACCATGGAGGTCAGCACGTAGTCCTTGCGCTTCTGGAAGATCAGGGGCTTCAGGGCCCGGGTGGTGTCCAGGAGGTACCAGGGGGTCCCGCTGCCGCCGCCGAAGTTGCTGGCGACGCCGGAGCCCAGCGGATGATCCGTGTCGAAGAAATACTGCCCGTCGTAGCAGGGGGAGCCGAAGCCCGCCGCCAGCAGGGCGAAGACCAGCTCGTCCGGGTGCATGGCCGAGGCGAAGCCCAGTTCCTTGAACATGGGGGCGTAGATGCCGAACTGGTCGTCTTCGAGGTCATCCCGGTCCACGGCGACCGTGCTCTCGAAGGGCTTGTTCTCGATCTCGTACTTGGCGGTGGCGAGGCTCTTGAGCTGGCGGTCGCCGATCCACTCCCGGAAGCGGGGCCACTGGCCCAGCCAGGCGTAGAACTCCTTCTTGGTGTTGGAAGGAACCAGCGTGGCGATCCGCTGCCACTGGGGGGTGCCGGTCCGGAAGCCCTCCTGGAAGGAGGCCTTGAAGCCGGTGAAAGGCGCCGCGAGCGCGGCCCGGTTGATGATCATGGGAGCCTCCTTATCCGACCTGGACCCAGGCGATGGCGGTGGAGCCGCTGCCCTCCAGGTCCTTCAGGACGCCGGCGGCGCTGCGGGTGGACGAGCCGTCCGTGGCAGAGAGGGTCTGGTCGTCCACGATGTAGACGGTCTTGCCGAGGTGGGCGCGGGTGAGGGTGCCGTCGGTGCCGTAGGCGAAGCAGCCGGCCTTGACCTTGACGGTGAGGGCGCCGGCGGCGCCGGACGTGTTGTCCTTGGTCTCCTCGGCCCGGCCCCGGGCGATAAGCCCCGTGCCGGTGACGCCAGGCTTGGCGTTGCCGGAGGCATCCAGGACCACCAGGGCCCCGGCGTTGATCTTCACGGCGGAGGCCATGGGGTCGACGTAGACCCGGGCCTCCCGCTCGTCGGTGCGGCGGTCGGTGGCGGTGGCGGTCATGCCTGCTCCTTCTTGGAAGCGAGGAAGGCGTCCTTGGCCAGGCCCAGGACCTGAGCGACGGCCTCATCCTCGGGGGTGAGGGAATGGGCGGCGGTCTGAGGCGGCGCGCCCTGGGGCGAGCCGCCAGGCGCCACGAGGACGGGAGCGGAGGCCACGAAGGCCTGGAAGCCCTCCAGGTCCCGGCTGGCGTAGTCCGTGGCCCAAGACTCCATGGCGGGGGCGACCTTGCCGCTCGCCATGGCCTCGGCCACCAGGCGGGCCACGCCGTCCTTCTTCTGGTCAGCCTGCAGGGTGGCGAGGCTCATGGCCACCTGGTCGTACTGGGCCTTGGGAACCCACTGGGCGGGATCCGGGCCCTGGGCCAGGCGGGACTGGACGGCCGTGGCGATGGCCGGCAGGGCCGCGCCGGCCTCCAGGCCGAGGGCCTGGGCCAGCTCGGCGGAGGCGGCGGCTGTGGCTTCGACGCCGGCCAGCATGGTCTTCAGCTTGTCGAGCTGGGCCTTCATTTCCTCGGCAGTGGTGGTCAGGGGCAGGTTGAGCAGGTAGCACAACCGCTCCATGAGTTCGTTCATGGCGTCTCCTTGGCGGCTCGCGACCGCCTGCAGGTGGAGGTTGGGGACGTTGGTGAGGGCGCCCAGCTTGAGCCGGACGACCTCGCCGGTGCGGGGGTCGTAGTCGTAGACGGGGCTGAAGTAGCGGTATTCCTTCGCCTGGAGGGCGGCCGAAGCGGCGTCGGTCCAGGCGACCCGAGCCCAGATCCCGTCCTCGCGGGCCTCCAGCTCTTTGCACCAGCCCGCAGCCGGAACGGCGCCGGAATGCTGGTCGGCCTTCAGGGTCTGGTGGTCGTAATCCACCACCAGGTCGATGCCGCCGAGGTAGGCGTGGGTCGCCGCGATGACAGCCGGCGCGTCCTTGAGGTGGTAGGGCCCCCGCCCGTCCCGGCCCTGGAAGCGGCCGGCAGGCAGGACGTGGATCCATTCCGCGGGCTGGTCCGGCAGCTGGGTGGCGTGGCGGGCTTCGAGAAGACGGGTCAAGGCGGGGGCTCCAAAGCCCTACCCTCGGGGCAGCACCCCGGACCCCCTCTGAAAGCCCTTTCAGGAACGCCCACGAGGGCCTTTAGAAGGCCTTTAGAACGCGCGGAGGGGGGGGCGCCGCTCCATGGGCCCGCCCCTGGGTTCCTCCGGGGCGTCCTGGGGCCTCCTGGACGATCCCGGGAAGCCCCGTATACTTCCCCTGGGCCGCTAGGGCAGAGAGGTGTGGCAACTAGCGGAGTCTTCCGCCAGTCGGTTCGGGGGTTCGAATCCCCTCCAGCGGCCTCTCATTGGATCCGGGTATAGCGCGCATTCGCGAGGTTCGCTGGATGCACGAGTCCGGTCGTCTTCACCAGATTGGTGCGAAGCTTCCTTCCCTCGGTCTTCACCCGATAGTTCACCCGGATCACGGCCTTGGCGGTCTTGTCCTCCGTCGCCCAGGCATAGACCACGACGCCATCCTGGGTGTCCCAATAGATTGCCTCGGGAGAAAGCAGCCGTTCAGGCAGGTCCAGCACCATGGATTCCGTCCAGGCCGCTCCCCGGGCGACTTTGGGAGGGCGCAACATGTGGAGGAACTCCCGGTCGCTCAGGCTGATGGCCGCCGTGTCCAGGGGGATGCCACGAGCAACCAGATAGGCAAGGGTTCGAGGATCGAGGACGCCGATAACCACCTGGTTGCCGGTAGCCTTGAGGGCCCCCCCTTCGACCGCCGCTGCCCAACTGCGCAGCTGCGCCTTGAGGGGTTCCGTAAAAGCCCTGCCGGCGGCCTGAAGGGCGTGGGACGCCAGCGTGGGGTCTGCGGTCAGCAGCCGTTCCCCGAGCCGGGTGCCCAGTGCGGCATTCCCCGCCTTGCCCGGGTTGTAGGCCCAGCCGGGATCGATGCCCCGGGGCACGAAGGTTTCCTCGCCCGTGCGCTTGTTCACGAAGCGCACCAGCTCGTCCGGGGGCAGGTGTTCAGGGGGCGTGACGGAGAATCCCGCCGCCTCCAGGTCCGCCTGGCTCCACTGGCTCACGGTGCAGCGGCAGCGCCACCCGTTGGGGGGGAAGTGGGTATCCCAGAAGGGGTCGTCCACGGGCAGGGTGATGCCCTCCCAGGCCCGGTGCTGGGGGCGCACCCGCGCGTCGTTCTGGGTGGAGTAGCGCAGGAAGGGCATCCGCGCCTTCAGGCGCTCGATGCGGCCCCACTGCCCTGCCGCATGGGCGGTGCGCAGGTTGACGTCGTAGATCAGGTCCAGGCGCCCGGGGCGCCCCAGGCGGGCGGCACCCTCGGCGTCCCGGCTGGCCTCGCCGAGCCAGCCTTCGGCCTGCAGCCGGCCGAACATGGCTTTCTGGAACTGGTCCTTGGTGAGCCCCGCCTCCAGGGCCTTGCCCAGCTCCTCGTGGACGGACTGGAGCAGGTCCAGGCTGGCTACCCGGGCCACGGTGAAGGCCCGGGCGTGCTCCTCGTGCCAGAGGTCCTGCCAGCTGCCCGACAGCTCCAGCCGGCGCCCCCGGAAGGCCGCCAGGGCGTCCTTGGGCGGAAGGGGCTTCAGGACCAGGTCACCCAAGGTCGTCCCCTGCCGCCCCCGCCAGGCGGGCCGTGAAGGAGGCCTGGGCCAGCATCTCGGCCAGGGCGGACGGGTCCATGGCTGCCTGGGCCTCCAGCAGGGCCGCCTGGAAGGCCTCCAGGGTCTGGGCGGCCTCCAGGCGCTCCAGGATGGGAACCACGAGGGGATCCGCTTGGGGCTTCCAGTCGGAGAGGGCCAGCTCTGCCAGGCGGTCCAGGGCATCCTTGGGGGCATCCTTGGGGGCGGCCTGGCGGTGGGCCGCACTCGCGGTGGGCGCGGGGGCAGCGGGCGCAGGGGCGGGTTGGGGCGCGCCCAGCAGCTCCACGTCCTCGGTCTTGGGAGGGTCCGGAAGTCCCAGGCGGTCCCGCACGACGCTCTGCTCGACCCGCAGCCCCAGGGGCACCAGGCGCTCCAGGGCCTCGCTGAGGGCCTGGATGTCCTCCCGCTCCTCGATCTGGAAGCGCACCTTGGGGTAGCTCGCCCGGGGGCCCCGGTTCAGGTCCAGGAGGGGCTTCACCAGGTCGCGGCGCAGGGTGGCGGCCAGCTGGCGCGCGTCGCTCGCCATGATGTCCTTGCGGACTTCGTCGTGGATCTTGCCGAGGGCCAGGCTGCCGCCGCCCCCCTTCCCCAGCTGGCCGGAGGTGAGGGTCTGGCCCAGGACGGCCAGGGTCACCCGCGCTTCCAGCTTGGTGAGCAGGCGGTCGTAGAGGTCCGAGGATCCCGTCACCTCGTGCTTGATGAACTCGATCGCCATGCCCTCCGGGATGACGGCGGCAGCGTCCGTGCCGATGGAGGCCACGGCACGCTCCAGGATGGCGACCTGCTCCTCTCCGGTCCCGGAGGCGTATTTCCCGATGCGGAGGGGCTGGCCGAAGAGTTCGCAGAAGCCCACCCAGTCCTTCAGGACGTAGTTGGCGAAGAGGTAGGCCCAGGCGGAGGCCCGCGCCAGGCCGCCCCGGATGGGGATGCCGCTCTTGAGCTTCGGGCGGTGGAGGATGAACTTGAAGGGCGGCAGGTCCTCGGGGAGGCCACCGTTCAGGAGGCGCAGGGTGTGCCCGTCCTCCGGGCTGACGTGGAACCACCGTGGGTCGCGCCAAACCAACTGCGTCGGCATCCAGGCCTTCCCGGCCGTGTCCCAGAGGATCTCGGTCACGGAGAAGCCCTTCCCAAGACCATCCAGGATGTCCACCAGGGCGTCTTCCAGCCCCTCCAGGGCAAGGGCCTCGCGCACCAGGTCGGCATCCGCCTGGTCCTCCTTCGCGTCGCTGGCGGCCTCCACCACCAGCTCCAGTCCAGCCACGGCCAGCTTGCGGGTCTGCAGCTGGGCCCGGTAGTGGAGGTCCTTCTCCTCCATCTCCTCGGCCAGTTCCAGGTAGGCGGTGGCATCCCCGGCCTCGGAGGCCTGGAGCAGGCGCTGGAGCCGCCGAGGGGTGAGGCCATGGGTCGGATGCCCGGAGAGGACCTGGCGCACGGAGGTGAGGCCGGGGGAGGCCACTTCCTCCCGGAGGCGGGCCAGGTCCACGGGGTTGCCGTAGGCGTCCAGCAGGGTGGGCATCAGTAGGCTCCTTTCCGGCCGCGCAGGCCCCGGGTGTGCTCCCGTCCGGCGACGGGCCGGTAGGCGTAGTCCACGCAGGCACCCGTGGCCAGTTTCCAGAGCATTTCCAGGGCATCCGGACCGTCGTCATGGTCCGCCATGGGCCAGTGGCGCAGCTGGTCCAGCAGCGTCGTCTGGGACGGGTGGAACCGGATCAGGCCATTGTTGACATGGGGGCTCAGACTCTCGATGCGCAGCGCCTTGTCCGCGTGTGGCACCACGGGCCGCGCCGGCACAGGCACACCGCGGGCCGCGCTGCGCTTCACCAGCTCGGTGCGGAAGAACTCCTGGAACTGGACGGATTCAATGGCCCAGGCGAGACAGTTCCAGCGGAGCTGGGCCTTGATCACGTCCTCGATGATCTTGTCGGGCAGCCGCCGGGCGATGGAGGCCTCCACCACGTCCAGCCACCCTGTGGCGCGGTCGATCCCGCCCACCAGGATGGCGCTCGGGTCGCGGCTCTGGCCCAGACGGCCCAGGGAGGGATCGCAGGCCCCGAAGAAGATCCAGCGCGGGCTTTCGTCGACCCAGAAGGTTGCCTTGAAGGTGCTTTCCTCGCTGTTGATGGGGTCGTTCTGCAGCTCGGAGTCGAAGGCCGCGTGGCCGTCCCGGGCCCGGATGGCCATGAGCTTCACGAGGGGGCGCATGGCCGGCCAGCTCACCACGGCTCCCCGCTCCATGTCCGCCCGGGAGGCCCGGTGGAAGGCCTCGGCGGCCTTGTCCCCCTGGTTCAGGTAGATCTCCTCCCACTTGTCCCAGAGGTCCATGCGCGCCGGCCAGGTCACGACGGCCCGGAAGACCTTTGCCTCCCAGAAGGCGTTCTTCAGCAGGCGGGCCAGCAGGGAGTCGTAGTGGAGGACCGTCCCGATGACCACCACGTCGAGGCTGTCGTCTGCCAGGCCCAGCTTGAGCACGGCCTTCTTGAACCAGGCCTCCAGCTTGTCCCGCTGCTCGGGGCTGCGGACGTTCTCGTCGTTCTCCAGGTCGTCGCAGATGACCAGATCGGGGCGGTGGGGACCGTGGCGCAGGCCGCGCATGCGCTTGCCGCTGCCGAAAGCCTGCACCTTCACGCCGCCGGCGGTGACGATGACCCCTGCCTGCCAGACGCGGCCCTGGCCGCAGGCCTCGGGATAGTCCATCTGCAGGCGGGCGTTGGCCTCCAGCTCCGCCTTGATGGCCTCGAGCATGGTGGCCGCCTGGTCGAAGGCGTCCATGATGATGGGGATGTAGTGCTTCAGCCGATGGGTGATGCACCAGATCACGAAGATCAGGGTGGTGATGGTCGACTTCGCTTCTCCGCGAGGCGCGGCCACCGCGAGCTTGGCGCCGCCCTTGGCCCGGGCCATCCGGGGCAGGCGCTCGAAGAGGAAGCCGTGCAGCAGGCTGGGCTCGGACTGGATGTAGTGGGGGAAGTAGGTCTTCCCGAAGGCTTCCAGGCTTTCCTGGGCCAGCTTGAGGCGCGTCTGCCGAGCCTCCGGATCCGGGTCGAAGCCCTCCACGCTGGCCTCGATGTCCCGGCGGAAGCCCTCGGCCAAATCGGCGATCTGGGCCAGGAAGGCGCGCTTGGTGAGCCGCTCAGCCATAGAGGGTCACCACGTGCTCGCTGAAGGGTTCCAGCACCTCCAGGAGGCCGGGCGCCAGGGCTGGGTGCTTGGCCTTGATGAACTTGGCGAAGGCCTGGATCACCTCCGAGGCCACCGCCAGGCGGGACAGCTCGGGGGCACTGCGCTGGATGGCCTTGGTGGTCTTGGTGTAGGCGTCGGCCAGGCGGCTCATGGCCTCGGCCTTGTCCAGGGGCTTCATCGCCTCCCCCTGGATCTGTTCCACGGTGGTCTGGAAGAGGTTCAGGAAGGACTCCAGCACCGCCCGGCTCACGGCCTCGGCGCCCTCGCCGGCGAGCAGGTTGGCAGCGCGCGCCTTGTCCCAGTCGTCGCCCTGGTCGGCCGCGTCCTGCTTCCAGCGGGTGGCCGTGCGTCCGGACACGTCCAGGCTGCGGGCAGCCTGGTCGAGGCCCAGGCCCTTGTGGACGTAGAGGCCGCGCAGCGCCTGGCGCTTTTCCGGCGGATGAGCCATCAGCTCTTCCCCCGGAGCATCCAGCCGGCGAAGTTCACGCCGATGGCCATGAGGGCCCCGCCCACGGCCCCGGCGATCGCGGAGCGGTTCTCCACGTGCCGGAGGCGGGCATCCATGGCCTTAAGGGTCTTCCGGTCCTCTTCCTGGTTCTTGAGAACCGCCTCCAGGCGGCCTTCGATGCGACCGGCCGCCATGGGATCGAACTGGCAGCCCTGGCAGGCGGGGGCGGCTTTGCGTCGGGTCATCGGACGGGCTCCTTGGCGGGCAGGTAGGCCTTCAGGCGGGTCTCCAGGTCCAGAGCCCAGGCGGCGAGCAGCTCGCGGTCGGCGAGCAGGGCCTTCAGGAGGGCTTCCAGGCTCGGTTCGGGCCCGAGCTGGGCGGAGGGCAGCGCGGGGCGCGGCGGCAGGGGGGGGGGCGGCGCAGGTGTGGCCACGGGGACCTTCACCACCTGGGGGCGGGGCTGGGGCCGGGCACAGGCG
>CAXYVC010000118.1:0-8496 GCA_964292295.1 uncultured bacterium | reverse complement strand
ACAGCCGGGGCTCCCCCTCCCCGGCCCGGCCGGCGGGGACCCGCCGTCCTTGCTGGGGAAGGGGGCTGCGGCGGGGGCTACTCCTCGCCCTTGCGCACCCGCCCCTCGGGGTCGAAGAGGTAGCCCACGCTGCGCACGGTGTGGACCCAGCGGGGATGGTGGGCGTCCACCTCCATGGCCCGGCGGATGCGCACGATGAAGTTGTCCACGGTGCGCGTGGTGGGGTACGTCTCCTCGCCCCACACCTTGTCCAGGATCTCCGTGCGGCTCACCACTTGGCCGGGGGATTCCATCAGGAGCTTGAGGATCATGCACTCCTTGACGCCGAGCTGGAAGGGCCCGTTGGGGCCCTCGCCGCAGTAGTTCTCGAACTCCACCCAGTGCTCGCCGAAGTGCTGGCGCCCGGACAGGCTGCGGCTCCGGTACCAGGCCTCCCGGCGCAGGATGGCGCGCACGCGCAGGAGCAGCTCCTTCACCTGGAAGGGCTTCCCGAGGTAGTCGTCCCCGCCCGTCTCGAAGCCGTGCACGCGGTCGTCCTCGGTGTTCTTGGCGGTGAGGAAGAGGATGGGCGTGTAGTTCTTGGCGTCCCGCACCCGCTCGCACACGGAGAAGCCGTCCATGCCCGGGAGCATCACGTCGAGGATCACCAGGTCGAAGTGCTCGGCGAGGATGCGGCGCAGGGCCTCGTCGCCGCGGGTGGTCCACTCGCAGGGAAGGCCCTCCAGCTCCATGTTGAGGCGGATCCCCTCGGCAAGACTCAGCTCGTCTTCCACCAGCAGGATCTTGGGCTGTGCGGGCATGGGCGACTCCTCGGAACCCTGATCCTAGCGGATTCGCCCGCTAGAATGGACCTCCTGTGCGCGGGCAAGTTCCGCCCGGCACCGCGGAGCCCGCATGCGTCCCTACCTCAGCGTCGTGATTCCCATCTTCAACGAGGAGGAGAACATTCCCCTCCTGTGGGAGCGCCTGGCGGCGGTGCTGCGGGAGCACTACGCCTCCCCGGAGCGGGACTGGGAGGTGGTCTTCACGGACGACGGCAGCCGGGACCGCAGCCTGGAGATGCTCAAGGCCATCGCGGCCGCGGAACCCCGGGTGTCCGTGGTGGAGTTCAACCGCAACTACGGCCAGCATGCGGCCATCTTCGGGGCCTTCGCGGAGGTTGCCGGCGAGCTCGTGGTGACGCTGGACGCGGACCTGCAGAACCCTCCGGAGGAGATCCCCAAGCTCGTGGCCAAGATGGAGGAGGGCTACGACGTGGTGGGGGGCTGGCGCCAGGGCCGCATGGACAACGACAGCCTCTTCCGCACCCTGCCCAGCAAGCTCGTGAATGCCGTGACGCGCCGGACCACCGGCGTGCGCATGCACGACTACGGGTGCATGCTGCGCGCCTACCGGCGCGAGGTGGTGGAGGCGATGCTGCTCTGTCGGGAGCGATCCAGCTTCATCCCCGCCCTGGCCAACAGCTTCGCCAAGCGGGTGGCGGAGGTCCCCGTGGCCCACGCCGAGCGCGCGGCGGGCACCAGCAAATACGGCCTCTGGAAGCTCATCAACCTCCAGTTCGACCTGCTCACCTCCTTCAGCCTGTTGCCCCTCCAGATGCTCAGCGTGGTGGGTGTGCTGGTGGCGGGCCTGGGTTTCCTGCTCTTCGTGGGGCTCGTGGCCTACCGCTTCCTGCACCCGGAGGGCACCGCCGAGGGCGTCTTCACCCTCTTTGCGGTGCTCTTCTTCTTCGTGGGCTGCCAGTTCGTGGCCTTCGGGCTGCTGGGCGAGTACATCGGCCGCATCTACCAGGAGGTGCGGGACCGTCCGCGCTTCGTGGTGCGGAAGGTGCACCGCGCCGCGTAGGGCGGCGCTACAGGCCCAGGCGCTCCTTCAGGTCGGCCGCCATGGCCCCGAAAGCCTTGGCCTGGGGGCTTCCGGGGTGGCCCACCACCAGGGGCACGCCCTGATCGGAGCCCTCGCGGATGGCCAGGTCGATGGGCACCTCGCCCAGGAAGGGCAGCTCCATGCGCGCGGCTGCGGCCTTCACGCCGCCGTGGCCGAAGATCTGCGTCTCCTGCTGGCAGTGCGGGCAGACGAAGCTGCTCATGTTCTCGACGATGCCCACCACGGGCACCTTCACCGCCTGGAAGAGGCCGATGGCCTTCTTGGCGTCCAGGAAGGCCACGTCCTGGGGCGTGGAGACGACGATGGCGCCGTCCACCTTCGCGTTCTGGATGAGGGTGATCTGCACGTCGCCGGTGCCGGGGGGCAGGTCGATGACCAGGGCGTCGAGCTCGCCCCAGGCCACGTCGCCCAGGAACTGCTGGAGGGCCTTGTTGAGCATGGGACCGCGCCAGATCACGGGGCGGTCCTCGTCGATGAGGAAGCCCATGCTCATGAGCTTCAGGCCGAACTTCTCGATGGGGAGGATCTTGCCCTCGGGCGTCCCCTCGGGGCCGTCCTGGATGCCGAACATCATGGCCATGCTGGGGCCGTACAGGTCCGCATCTAGCAGGCCCACCTTCAGCCCCTGGCGGGCCAGGGCGCAGGCCAGGTTGGCGGCCCCGGTGCTCTTGCCCACGCCGCCCTTGCCGCTGCCCACCACTACGCAGCGCTTCACGGTGGGCAGGAGGTTCTGGGTGGGGGCTTCGGGAGCGCGCTCCCAGGCGAGGGAGAGCTCCACCTCCTCGGCCCCCGCGTGGCTGCGCAGGCGCAGTTCCAGGTCCTCCCGCAGGGCCTGCTCCCGGTCCCGGAAGGCCTCGGGGAGCTGCAGGTCCACCTCCACCCGGGTGCCGTCCACCTGCATGCGCTTGACGGCTTTCAGGCCCGCCAGGGTGCGGTCGCTGCCGGGGACCTTGCAGGTGTTCAGGATCTCGAAGATGGCGGCGCGGCTGACCTGGGGCATGGAGCTCCTCCCGGCAAGCATGATGGCACGGTCCCCATCCGGCCTTCGTCCTGGCGGGGAAGGGCCTTCCGCGGTATCCTGCCCCTTCGGCCCTGAAGGCGGGCCCGGACCGCCCGGTCCACTGTTCCCAACGAGAGGGCTGCAGAGGCAGCCAGGTAGGAGGATCCATGAGCGACGAAATCATTGTGGTGGCCCAGCGCGAGCGCGTCGGCAAGGCCGAGACCAAGAAGCTGCGCAAGCAGGGCCTGATTCCCGCGACCATCTACGGCCTGGGCGAGGCCCCGGTGTCCATCGCGATCTCCCCCAAGACCGTGGCCCGCATCATCGCCAGCGACACCGGCCTGAACAGCCTGGTGTACCTGCAGCGCGAGGGAACGGACATCAAGCGCCACGTCATCATCAAGGACGTCCAGCGCGATCCCGTCACCCGCCGCCTCGTGCACCTGGACTTCATGCGCGTCGACCCCACCCACAAGGTGCGCGTGCAGGTTCCGATCCGCCTGAAGGGCACGCCCGCGGGCGTGAAGGAGGGCGGCATCCTGGACTTCGTCCACCGCGTGATCGAGGTGGAGTGCCTGCCGGCCTTCATCCCCGGCCACATCGACGTGGACGTGAGCGCCATGGTCGTGGGCTCCAGCCTGCGCCTGGACGAGCTCCAGCTGGACAGCCACCTCACGGTGCTGGGCGACGCCCACAACGTGATCTGCGCCGTCCAGGGCAAGGAGGCCGAGGAGGCCCCCGCCGAGGAGGGCGAGGCCCCCAAGGCCTGAGCCTGCTGGAACCGCCAGCAGAGGGCCGCGCGCGCGGCCCTTTGCTGCATCTGGAGCTGAAGTCATGGGTCTGCTCGAACGCCTTGGATGGAGGAAGGCTTCTTCGCGCCTCGTGTTTCCCGAAGGGGCCTGGGGGCTGGTGGCCCTCGGGAACCCCGGGGAAGCCTACGCCCACACCCGGCACAACCTCGGCCGCCTGCTCCTCCAGCGCTGGATGGCCGCGCACTGTCCCCGGCCCGGAAGCGTCCACCCCTTCCGCAACGGCACGCTCTACGGTCTTCCGGAGCCCTTCCTGGCCTTCGTGCCGGGTACCTGGATGAACCTCTCCGGCCAGCTCTGCGCGGAAGCGGTCGCCGCGGGCTTCGATCCGGCGCGGCTCTTGGTGCTGCACGACGACAAGGACCTGCCCCTGGGGCGCGGGCGCTTCCGGCTGGAGGGCGGCGACGGCGGGCACAACGGCCTGCGGAGCGTGCTGGAGGCCCTCGGCACCGAGGCGGTGCCCCGCCTGCGCCTGGGCATCGGCCCCTTCGTGCGCCCCCTGGAGCAGTTTGTCCTGGGCGTCTGGAGCGAGGAGGAGTGGGACCGCATCGAGGCTCTGGACGCGCCCTTCGCCCGCTTCATGGACCTGCTGGCGCAGGGGACGGAGCTGCGGGATCTGCCTGGCGTCGTGAACGCCGCGGCCTTCTGGGACCCGGAATCCCCCTGAACCGCGTCAGCGGGGGAGAGGGCCTTCGATCTGCCGCCAGGCCAGCGCCGCGGCGCCGAGCACGGCGGCGTTGCCCGGGATGCCGGAGGCCAGCAGCTTCACGCTGCCCCTCAAGGGCGGGTAGAGGTGGGCCTCCAGGGCTTGGCGCACGGGCGCGAAGAGCAGCTCTCCCGCCGCGGCGAGGCCGCCCAGGAGGAAGACGGCCTCGGGGCTCGTGAGGGCTGCCGCGTCCGCCAGCTTGCGGCCCAGCAGCTCGCCGGTGAAGGCAAAGGCCTCCTGCGCCAGGGCGTCGCCCGCCTCGGCGGCCTCCGCGATGGCGCGGGCATCCAGGCGTTCCGGCGGCAGCTCCCGCAGCCTGGAAGGGCGCGCGCCGTCCTCCAGCCATTCCCGCACGGTGCGCAGGAGGCCCGTGGCGGAGGCGTAGGTCTCCAGGCAGCCCTTCAGGCCGCAGCCGCAGGGCCTTCCGTTCGTCACCGCGTTCACGTGGCCCAGTTCTCCCGCAAAGCCCGTGGCGCCCTCGACGAGGGCGCCGTTGGCCACCAGCCCGCAGCCCAGCCCCGTGCCGAGGGTGAGCACCAGGACATCCCGCATGCCCCGGGCCGCGCCGAAGGCCAGCTCTCCCAGCGCCGCGGCGTTGGCGTCGTTGGTGGCCGCCACGGGCACGCCCAGGGGCGCCAGCTCCGCCTTCAGGTCCACGACCCCCCAGGCCAGGTTCGGCGGATGCTCGAGGGTGCAGCGTCCCGCGTGGGCGTTGGGCGCCCCGACCCCCGCCGCCCGGAGGCGGCCCGGGAGCCCCTCCCGCAGGCGGGCGGCTTCCGCGTGGAGCCGGAGGAACAGCTGCGGCGCGGCCTCCTTCCCCCGGGTGGGGAGGACGCTTGAGGCCAGCAGGCGGCCCGCCCGGTCCACCAGCCCGAGGGCGGTGTTGGTGCCGCCGATGTCCACCCCGAGCACGTAGTCCTGCGCCATGGCGTCCGTCCGTCCTCCATCCTGGCCGGGGCCGCGGCGGACGGGAAGGGCTCCCGGCGGGAGCTTCACCTTGAAACGCCTGGGAATCCCTGGGACACTGGTCCCTCGCGCCCCATGTCGGGGCGCATCTCCTTGCTCCGGTCCGTGCACCGGGGCTTCACATCCAGAAGGAGGATGAATGCGTCGCTACGAGACGATCTTCATCGCCTCCCCGACGTTGACGGACGAGCAGGTGGACGACCTGGTCCGTCACTTCGAGGGAATCATTGCCGAGCAGGGTGGCGAGCTGCTCAAGACCGACAAGTGGGGCCGGAAGAAGCTGGCCTACGAGGTGCAGAAGTACAGCGAGGGCTACTACACCCTCTTCGAGTACCAGGCCGGCAGCGCGCTGGTGGCCGAGCTCGAGCGCCGCTTCCGCAACGACGATTCCGTGATCAAGTTCCTCTCCGTCCGCATGGACGAGGAAGCCAAGGCCGCCGAGCGCCAGAAGGTGCGGTACGAGCGCGAATCCAAGCGCAAGGCCCAGGCGGGCATCAAGGAGCGTTCCGCTGAGGAGGTGATGGGATGAAGCGCCGCATGACCGGAAAGGGCAAGCCCAAGAAGAAGAAGCAGTTTGGCGGCCGCCGCGCAAAGTTCTGCAAGTTCTGCGTGGAGAAGGCCTCCTTCATCGACTACAAGGACCTGAAGACGCTGCAGTCCTTCACGCCCGAGCGCGGCAAGGTGCTGCCCCGCCGCACCAGCGGCGTGTGCGCCCTGCACCAGCGCATGCTCGTCGAGGCGATCAAGCGCGCGCGGAACATCGCGCTGCTGCCCTTCGCCACGGACTAGCCGGAGCCTTCCGCTCCGACGCACGGAAGGGCCGCCCTCGGGCGGCCCTTCGCGTTGCTCCGCGCCCGACTCGGGCTGCTGCCCTTCGCCACGGACGCGCCGGAGCCTTCCCTTGTCTGTGAGATGCGCCTTGGTTGCGAGGTCTGCGGGATCGGGGCTGAAAGCTCCCGCCCACGGCACGGGCCCATGGATGGTGTCGCGTTTTGGGGGAAGGCGATATTGACAATTGTTTCGGGGGGGGCACCCTCAAGGCATCGTTTTTCGGGAGCTGTCATGAGATCGCTATCCCCCCTTCGCCTTGTCGCACGGGCGCTGGTTCTGTTGGGCCTCGGTTTGTTCCCGGCCACCTCGTTAGCGCGCCTGTGAGGTCGTGGCGGAAGGGACCAGCATCTTCATCCGTGGCGGAAGCCTTGGGGGAGACGGTGGGTGGATTGAGGTGAAAAATGCCTTTACCCGGGACGGAAAGAAGGGGGAGAACGACAACCTGGCTGCCCGTCTCTGGGAAGAGATTGGTTGTGCAGGGTATTGATATGTTGTTTCTCCGGGGCTTTCGTGGGCTTGGGTTGGCAGCGCTGCTGAGCGTGGTTGGGCATGCGCAGATCATGAATGCTGTGCGTGTGGGGCAGTGGACGCGTGGAGGCTACGCCTGGCACGAACCCGAGGCGAATGCGGTGGGGATCTTGGACGACCAGAACAAAGTGGTCGAGCGGATCCATCTTCCGCCCTGCGGCGAGGAGGCGATGCCGCTCAAGGAGGGGGTGCCGTTCCGTCTTCCCAGTGCCCGCCTGGGGTGCCCCTATTTCTGGAAGGATGCTTGGTACGTGGTTCGTTCCGTAAGGGATGCCCAGGATCCGAAGCAGGTACACGTCGCCTTGCTGAAAAAGGACGAGAACGGCTGGCGCTCTGCGTTGACGGGCACGGTTCTCCGCGATGGAAGCCCCGACATCTACCCGTTCGGCGACAACCGCTATCTGGTGATCACGCGGGCCCCGCTACCTGCCGGAACTTCCGGGAAGTGGTCCCCCTTTCAGGTGTTCAAGGCCGATGCGGAGGACCGGTTGGGTTTCGACGTCGCCCTGGATCCGGACCTCAAGGGGGCCGTGGAGCAGGAGCTGCGGCTGGAGTCGATCACCTTTGTCCCCGTGTTGGCAGGCGAGCGCCTGGTGCTGCTATCGCCCCATCGGGGGCGCCTCTGGTGCTTCCACCTGGGTGAGGGACGGCTTGAGCGGACGCTGGATCTTTTCACGCTGCCCGCCACCAAGACGAAAACAGCCTTCGGATTCCTGCCGGCTTATCCCCTGGTTCTGGGGGTGATGCCTCGAGCCGATGGGACCATGCTCCTGGTGGGGCGGAGTGAGCGGGCGCTGGACGAGCTGGCGCGTGAGACAGACAATCTCCAGTTCCGAGGGCGCATGCTGTTGGATGGAACTTCCAAGGAACAGAAGGATTCGGCTCGTGAACGCCTTCAGCACCAGAAGGACGAGGTTTTCGGCAGCAACCCCATTCTCCAGTGGTGGTCCTACGACCCTGGGGTGGGGCGGGTCCTCCGTCTGGATCACGCTCCGCAGGGTGGCGTGGACATCGTGCAAACGGAACACGCACTGGAACAGATCAAGCTGCGCCCGCTTTCCAATGGAGACCTGGTGCCACTCCCATGCACCTTGGCGCTTCCGAAAAAGTGAACCGGGCCTTGGTGGTGTGTTGTTTTTGCGCGCCCTGACGGAAGGCCGGCGCCCCGCTACACTGGCCCCATGAGCGAGACGACCGAGACGAAGCTGTTCCTGCCCGTGCCCCTCCGCCGCATGGCGGCGGTGAAGGCGGCGTGGAAGCCCATCCTCCTCAACTGGGTGCTGCCCGGTGCGGGCTACTGGGTGCTGGGGAAGAAGGACCGGGCCAAGGTGCTCTTCGGCGTGTGGGCGCTCTTCCTGCTGCTGGCCTTCCTGCAGCTCCGGGCCGGGGCCGCCGGCGGCGTGAAGGGCGGCGTGTACGTGCCCCAGCTGGCGCCCCTCCAGTGGATGCCCACCCTGGGCGCCCTGGCGACCCTCGGCGTGGGGCCGGTGTACGCCCTGTTCGCGGGCCTCTTCGGCGGCATGGGTGCGGAGCCCGTGCGCAACCTCACCCAGGAGTACGGCGCCAGCTACGTGATGGTGGCGGGGCTGCTGAACTGGCTGGCCACCTTCGACCTCTGGGACCGCGCCACGCACCGCTGGTGGTGGCGCCTGCCCAAGGATGAGCAGGAGGAGCTCTCCAAGGGCTTCGAGGCGGCGCAGAAGGACTGAACCCGGATGATGCGGTTGCGGCCAGCCTTTCGCGGTAGCGAAAGGCGTGGAGCGGACGTG
>CAXYVC010000117.1:0-8616 GCA_964292295.1 uncultured bacterium | reverse complement strand
ATCAGCTCCATGCGCCGCACGTTCACGGCCTGGCGGCGCATGTCCTCGGCCCCCATGTGGATCTCGCAGGCCAGGCCGTACCGCGCCGCCACCGCCGCGGTGGCCACGCCGTGCTGCCCGGCGCCGGTCTCGGCAAGGATGCGCGTGCGGCCCATGCGCTTCGCCAGCAGCACCTGGCCGAGGGTGTTGTTGATCTTGTGCGCCCCGGTGTGGTTCAGATCCTCGCGTTTGAGGAAGACCGGAACCCCCAGATCCTCGGACAGGCGGCGGGCAGGGTCGAGGGGGGTCGGCCGCCCCGTGAAGGAGGCCAGCGCCTCCCGGTATTCCGCAAGGAAGCCGGGATCGGCCACGGCCTCCCGGAAGGCCCCTTCCAGCAGGCGGAGGGACGCGCGCAGGGGATCGGGCACGTGACATCCGCCGTAGGGGCCGAAGTGGGACTGGATCAGGGTGGGGGCCATGGGGCACTCCTTGAAAAATGGGAATGGAAAATACGAAGGCCCGCCGGGATGGCGGGCCTTCGAGAGGGGACCGGGAGAAGCGCGGACTAGGACGGTTCTCCCAGCGCGCAGCTCGCCCGCCGGTGGCAGAAGTGCCACCACCAGGCCTGGGCGTTGGAAACCGCGTGCATCTCGGAACGGTCCTTCAGTGAAGGGTCAGCGTGCAGGAGGAGGGAGCCCCCCGTCAAGATTCAGGCCTCGAGGACCTCGGCCTTCAGGATGCGGTCGTTGGCGGCGATGGCCTGCGCCACCTGGATGTCGGCCTCGGACAGGCACTGTCCGAACACGGTGTGGACACCGTCCAGGTGCTGCACGTTGCGGCGGTCGCCGTTCACGATGAAGAACTGGCTGCCGCCGGTGTCCTTGCCCGCGTGGGCCATGGAGAGGGCGCCCAGCTGGTGCTGGTGGGGGTTGCCCGCGGTCTCGCACTTGATCTTCCAGCCCGGTCCGCCGGTGCCGGGCATGCCGGTCGCCCCGGGACGGGTGTTGGGGCAGCCCCCCTGGATCACGAAGCCGGGGATCACGCGGTGGAAGGCAAGGCCGTCGTAGAAACCGGCTTCGATGAGCTTCACGAAGTTGGCCACGGTGCCCGGGGCTTCCTTCGGGAAGAGCTCGAGGTTGATGTCGCCCTTGTCGGTCAGCAGTTTCACGCGGGTCATGTCGGCTCCTGTAGCGAAGGGCCCAGGATACCGGAATGAACCCCGAGCCCGCAGAGTGCACTCCATCAGGGTAGGCCCGGTGGCGATCCGGTCCTGAAACCGCTAGGCTCGAACATCTACCGGAGGTCTTCCCATGAAGGGTCGTCTGGCCAACCTTGCGCTCTGCGCCGTGATCGGCGGCTCCATCCTGGGCTGCCGCGGCCCGAAGCGCGCGCCCGCCGGCACGCAGACCGCCCCCTCCGGCTCCCTGGTCTTCGCCTTCAGCCGCAAGGTGCGCGGCCCCGTGGACCTGACCCTGGACGGCGTGCGCATTCCCGTGGAGGCCCTCAAGAAGGGCAAGCGGGCCACGCGCCTGGTGGTGACGGGGCTGGCTGCGGGCAAGCACCGCTTCTTCCTGTCCAGCCCCCGGGACGCCTTCGGACCCGATCAGGGCGAGTTCGAGCTCCCCGCCGGCAAGGGGCTGACCCTCCCCACCTTCAGCCAGGCCTTCGACGCCGTGCTCTACGGCAGCTCCGAGACCCTGCCCCCCGCGGCGGGCCTCCCGGGGGTGAAAGCCCACCTGGAGCCCTGAGCTGGCACGCCGCGGCAGGACCGGTCTTTTCCTGGGAGCGGGCGTCCTGCTCCTGGGATGGGGGGCGTGGGTCGCCTGGAAGGCCCACGGCATTGCCCAGGAGCTGACGGACCCGCCCTTCTACACGCCCCAACCCCTCGCACGGGTGGAGGCCACGTACCGGGATCTCGCGGCCGGCGGCCAGGGGGACCCCGGGGGCCGCTGGCAGGCGGAGGAGGTCGGCGGCCTCCAGCTCTGGACCCTGCGTCGTGTCCAGCCGGCCCGGGGCCTCGTGCTGCTGCTGCACGGCTTCGGGGACGACCGCTGGGGAACCAGCCCCGCCCTGCGCTGGTTCCCGGACCAGGACGCCGCCATCTTCACCTACCTGCGCCGGGACGACGCCCTGCGGAAGGGGCAGCGCAGGCCCTTCGTGACCTTCGGAGCCCGGGAGGCGGAGGAGGTGGTGGCGATGGTGCACCACCTGGAGCACCGCTTCCCGCGTCGCCGCATCCTCCTGATGGGGCGCAGCCTCGGTGCCAGCGTCGGGCTCCTGGCCCTGGCCAGGCTCGAAGCGGAGGGCCGCGGTCCCCTCGGGGGCCTGATCTGGGAGGGCGCCCCGGCGGGCAGCCGGGACTTTGCCGAGCGCCTGGCCCGGGGGAAGCGGGACCGCCCCTGGCACCCCCTGGTGGCCCCGCTCGCGGGGGAGCTCGGGAGCCGATGGGCCGCGCGCCGCGCCTCCTACCGCAGGGACGCCACCCATCCCTGCCTGGCCCTGGAAGGGAGACGCCTGGAGACGCCGGCCCTCTGCTTCCTGGCCACCCAGGACCGCCTTGCGCCACCGGAAGCCCAGCGGAGGATGGCCGCGGCCTTCGCCCACATCCAGGTGGTGGAGGTCCCCACCTGGCACCTGCACTGCGCCGAAGTCATTGGCCCCGCCTACGGGGAGCGCATCCGGGAAGCCACGAAGGCCTGGCTGGAATGACGAAGGGCCCCGCCAGGGGGCCCTTCGTGCACGGGGCGGGAGCCTTCACTCCTCCTCGGAGCCCTCGGAGGAGATCGTGCGCACCATCTTGGGGACGATGCGGGCGATGATCGGCTCGAAGACCTTGTTCACCAGTTCCTCGTCGTAGTCCACCTCGGCACCGGTCCCCGCCACCTTCACGCTGGTGTCGGCCACCTTGTCCTCGTCCTTCCAGGTGCCGAGGATCTCGCCGGTCTCCACGTCGATGAGGCGCAGGTCCAGGCGCCCGGTGAAGGAGGCCTTCTTGATGTTCACGCTGCCGGCCACGGCACCCGCCAGCCCGTCACCCGTCACCTTGCTCACCAGGGCGCCCACGCCCCAGCCGGTCTTGAAGCCGCCCTCCTTGTAGGCGAAGCGGGTCACCTTGCCCGTGACCATGTACTTCACGCCCAGGAGCTTGCCCACCTTCAGGACGGTCTTCGTATCCACCTCGCCGCTCTGCTGGAAGGCCAGCTCGCCGCGGATCTCCTCCAGGCGCTCCCGCTCGACCATGCGCAGCTTGCCGCGGCCCTTCTGGGTGAGGTCGGTCACCAGCAGGTCGCGCAGCTGGTTGGAGATCGTGGACATGTGGTTGCCCCAGCCGCCGTGGCGCCAGCCGTGCCAGCAGTCGGGCGCGGCCTTGAACTCGATGATGGCCACGCGGGGCAGCTTGGCCTTCTCCGCCTTGCTCAGCTTCTGGGCCGCCAGGGGAGCGGCCAGGGAAAGCGCGGCCGCGAGGGTGATCAGGTTCCGGAACAGGCGCATGGGGCCTCCCTCAGGACAGGATGATGGGAACAGCGGAGCGGGGCGCCGCGGTCATTCGTCGATGAGCTTGCTGCGGAGCTCCTTGCCCAGCTTGAAGTAGACCACCCGCTTGGGGGGCACGGCGATGGACTGGCCGCTGCGGGGATTGCGCCCCTGGCGCCCCTGGCGGTCCCGGAGCCGGAAGCTGCCGAAGCCGCGCAGCTCCACGCCTTCCCCGCGGTGGAGCGCCGCCACGACGCTCTGGAGGAACGCGTTCACCATCAGGTCCGCATCCTTCTTGGAGAGCTGCAGCTGTTCCATGAGGTGCTTCGACAAGTCCGCCTTGGTGAGGGTCTCCATCGCATCCATGCTGGCTCCGATCGGTTGGGGGCAAGTGCCCTAATAGGATCCCCAAGCACCGGCTCCGGTCAAGGGAAAGGCGCGGCGCAGGAAAAAGCCGTTTCACCTGTTCAGGCCATCAGCCACTCGAGCAGCCAGCGGGGCCCTTCGCCCGTGCCGCCGAAGGGACGAAAATCCCGTTCCGAGGCGGACCAGGCGGAGCTCAGGTCCACATGGGCCCAGGAGGGCACCTCCACGAAGTCCCTCAGGAAGAGCGCCGCGGTGATGGCGCCGCCCCAGCGCCCGCCGGAGACGTTCTTCAGGTCCGCCACGTGGCTCCGCAGGGAAGCGCGGTATTCCTCCACCAGGGGCAGCTGCCACAGGTGCTCCCCCGCGGCGAGCCCCGCATCCAGCAGGCGGTCCACCAGGCGCTGGTCCGTGCCGAAGACGCCGCTCACGCCATCCCCCAGGGCCACCATGCCCGCACCGGTGAGGGTCGCCAGGTCCACGAGATGGTCCGGCTCCAGGCCGGAGGCGTAGTGCAGGAGATCCGCCAGCACGAGGCGGCCCTCCGCGTCCGTGTTCAGCACCTCCACGGTCTTGCCGGAACGGCTGCGGAGCACGTCGCCGGGACGGTAGGCGCTGCCCGAGGGCATGTTCTCCACCAGCCCGAGGATGCCGGTGACCCGGACCGGAAGCTGGAGTTCGGCGCAGGCCACCAGGGTCGCCAGGACCACCGCGGCCCCCGCCATATCGTCCTTCATGGTCTCCATGCTGTTGGCGGGCTTCAGCGACAGGCCACCGGCGTCGAAACAGACCCCCTTGCCCACCAGCGCCACGTGCCGCCTGGCGTCCTTGGGCTTGTAGTCCAGCTTCACCACCCGGGGCGCGTGGACCGAGCCCCCGCCCACCGCCAGCACGCAGCCGAAGCCGCCCTTCTCGAGTTCCTCGGGCCCCAGGACCTCGACCCCGATCTTGTGCTGCTTCGCCAGCTTCTGGGCCATGGCCGCGAAGGCCTCCGGATGGAGCTCGCCCGCGGGAGTGTTCACGAGGTCCCGGACGCGGTGGCAGGCGGCCACGCCGGCCTCGATCTGCGGCAGGCGCCGCCGGGCCTTCCGCGTGTCCTCGCCGTTCGTGAAGAGTTCCAGGCGCTCAAGCCGGCGCGGCGCGGGCTTGCCCTTGCAGGCGACGAAATCGTAGTCCGCCAGGAGGGCGCCCTCCAGCACCACCCCCTGGACCTCGTCGTGTCCCATGCCGCTGGTGCTGGGGACCACGATGCCCGCCCGCGCCCATCCCTTCTTCAGGCACTGCCGCAGGGCGGCCCCCACGGCCTTGCGGAGCCGGTTGGGCGTGATCGTCTCCTCGTCCCCGAGCCCCACCAGGAGCATCCAGCGGCAGTCCTTCACACCATTGGGATGGTGGAGCGGCACGCATTCCAGATACTCCGCCTTGAAGTCCCCCTCGTCCATCGCCTGGCGCGCCACCTTGCTGACCGCCAGGGGCAGGCGGTGCCGCTCACGTCCAGAAAAGACGGGAACGACGAGCACATCGCCGGAAAAATCCTTCCCGGTCTGGCTGCTGAGCTCGAGGACGGGCATGGGGAACCTCCTGGAGCCCAACTCTAGTCCCGATCCCCGGAAAACACCAAAAAGGCGCGTTATTCCGCCAAGCCGGATGAGTCCTCAGAAACAACAAGGAACAATAACCAGGGAACAAAACGAACCAGACGCTTCAGAGGAGCCTCCCCTTCACGGCAGGGATGGCTGTTCCCACACGGCGCGGCGCCCCTCCCCCTCGGCCTCCAGCGCCAGCTCCGCGACCCAGGGGGTGGGCCAGGGGCCGCGACGGCCCGCCCACTCGACCACCAGGAAGTCCGCGCCTCCGACCTCCTCCTCCAGCCCCAGGCTCCAGGCCCCCTCCTCCCCCAGCCGGTACAGATCCAGGTGGAAGAGCCTCCCCTTCGGGCTTCCGTAGCGGTGGAGGACGGCATAGGTGGGACTGGCGACCTCGTCCGGATCCCCCCCCAGCCCCGCCAGGAAGCCGCGGCACCAGGTGGTCTTGCCCGCGCCGAGGCCGCCCCGCAGCAGCCAGGTTCCTCCGGGCGGGGTGAGCCGCGCCAGTTCGGCGCCAAGGGCTTCCGTGGCCGCGTCATCCGGAAGAAAGCGCTCAGGCACGGGCGACCTCCCTCAGGAGCGCGGCCAGCGCGGAGCCCAGTTCGCGCACCAGCAGGGGGCCGGGGCCCAGGCGGTCCGCGGCGGCGCCGTGGAACCACACCGCCTCGGCCGCAGCCGCCCGCAGGCTGGCAGGGGCGCCCGCCCCTCCCCGCGCCCAGGCGCCCACGCGGGCGGCCACCATGCCCGCCAGGAAGTCGCCGCTGCCACCGGTGGCCAGGCCCGGATGCCCCGTGGGATTCACCCAGAGGTCGGAGGCCCCCTCCCCCGCCAGCAGGGTCTGGGCGCCCTTGAGCACCAGCACGCCGGGCTGCGCCGCCACGGCACGGGCCTGGGTGAGCCGCGCCTCCGGGGAGGCCACCTCGGAACCGAAGAGGCGTGCGAACTCGCCGGCGTGGGGCGTGAGCACCGTTGCGGGGCGGGCCATCCAGCGCGGCCCCTCGCCCTCCCGCAGGGCGCTGGCGTCCAGCACCAGCGGCCCCTCCCAGGCGGGAACCTCCTCCACGCCGCCGGGACCGGCCAGCAGGACGTCCACCCCGTCGGGCACGCGGCCTTCCCAGGGGCGCACCATCGCCTCCGGCACCTGGCAGGCGACCTCCGCCCGCAGCTCCGGGTCCGTCAGCACCGTCACGAGCCCCGCTCCCATGCGCAGGGCGCCCGTGGCCGCCAGCACCGCCGCCCCGCTCATGCCCGGGCGTCCGGCCCGGATGGCCACGTGGCCGAGGCGGCGCTTGTGGACATCCCAGGGGTGCGCCGGCAGCACGGGGCGCTCCAGGAGCTGCAGTTCCGCCGAGGGGACCCCGGGAAGGGGCAGGCGCACCACCTCGACCTGGCCGCAGCATTCCAGGGCCGGGCGCAGGCCGTGGCAGCGCTTCCGGAACCCGAAGCAGGCCGTGCGGTCGGCCCCCACCACGGGACCTGGCACCTCGGCACACGACGGATCGAGGCCCGAGGGAAGGTCCAGCGCGAGCACCCGGAAGGGGCGCTCGCCGGGGCGCCCCAGCGCCAGGGCCCAGGCCTCGGCCTGGCCCCGGAGGGGAGCGCGGCCCCCCAGGCCGAAGAGGCCATCCACCACCCAGCCACGGAAGCCGCCCACCGCGTCCGCGGGCCGCTCCGTGTGGCGGTAGACGCCGCCGAGCCCCTCCCAGAGGCGCGCCTGAAGCCCGGCGTCCCCCTTCCAGGCGGGCGCCGCGTCGAGCGTCCACACCGTGACCTCCTGGCCCCGGAGACGGGCCAGGCGGGCCAGGGCCAGCGCATCGCCCCCGTTGTTGCCGGGGCCCGCCAGTACGTGGAGGGGGACTTCCGGCGGCAGGAGCGCCAGGGCGCCCAGGGCCGCGTGTTCCTGCAGCACGAGAGAAGGGATGCCCCACTCCCGGATGGCCCGGGCCTCCAGGGCACGCATCTCGTCGGCGGTCAGGAGCGGGATCATCGCGCGCCGCTCCCGGCCCAGGCTTCCAGCCCCTCGATGACATCCCGCACGCCGGGTCCCAGGCGGGCGTTGCTGAGCCAGTCCACCCCCTTCGGGAGGCCCTCCAGCGCCTGGGCGACGCGCGCCCGGTGCCCCATCTCCGCCCGCGGGATGGCCCGCTCGACCAGGATCTCCCGCACCTGGGACGCTTCGCCCAGGCCCGGCAGCCAGGCCCGGAGGGCCTCCCGGACGCCCTCCCAGCGGGTGAAGGCCTCGTCCGTGGGGAAGGCCCCGCCGGTGAAGCTGCGGAGCTGCATCGTACCCTCGGGCGCGGAATCCGGGTCCATCCAGCTGGGCACCAGGCTGCCCAGATACCCTCGCCCCTCGGGGGGGTGCACGAGAAAGCCGAAGCCGCCCGCATAGGGCGCCAGGGGCGCGTGGCGGCTGTGGAAGAGCCGCACCGTGGTGTAGGGGATGGCCGCCAGGGCCTCAGCGCTGGCGGGCGCATGGGCCCCCAGGAGCCGCGCGGCATCGAAGGCCGGCAGCGCCAGGATCACGCGGTCCGCCTCCGCGGCGTACCCTTCCGCCCGCACCCTCCAGCGCCCGTCCGGCAGGGCCTCCAGGGCCTCGGCGCGACAGGCGGTGCGCAGCTTGGGAAGCCCGGCGGCCAGGCGCCTCGGCAGCTCACCCATGCCGCCCACGGGGATGCTCATGGCGCTGCGCCCGCCCCGGGCCATGCCCCGGGTCAGGCTGCCGCAGGCCTCCCACTGCCGGAGCCTCGGCACCGCGTCCACGCTGAGGATCGAGGGCGGCGCGGCCAGAACCCCCGCGATCATGGCGGGCAACAGGTATTCGGCGGCCCCCTTCCCCAGGCGCCGCGCGGCAAAGGCGTGCAGGGATTCCTCGGGCTCCGCGGACCTGACCTTCTGGAAGGGCTCCAGCATCAGGCGCAGGCGGCCCGGGAGGGGCAGCAGGTCGGAGAACAGCAGGGCGGCGGGCGCCAGGGGCACCGGCCGCAGGCGCCCCCCCCGCCCCAGCCACCGGGCGCCGTGGCCGGGGCAGCGCAGGGGCAGCTCCAGCGCCTTGAAGAGACGGTCCGCCGGGGTGTCGGGGGCCACCAGCACCCCCTGGGGCCCGATCTCCAGGTGGCCGGGACGGCCTTCCGTGTCCGGCCAGGGCTCCGTGCGCACCCATCCGCCCGCGCCGGGCGCGGCCTCCCACAGCTCCACCGCCTCGCCCCGGCGATGC
>CAXYVC010000116.1:0-8654 GCA_964292295.1 uncultured bacterium | reverse complement strand
GCGGGGCTGTGGGGGTCGGGCATCACCTGCATGCGCAGGGCCTCGGGGCGGCTGTTGGAGCGCCAGGCCTGGGCGTAGCCCAGGAAGAAGCGCTGCTCCGGAGTGAAGCCGTCGATGGCGGCGGGCTTGCCGGTCTTGGCCCACTGCATCTTGAGGGCCTCGAAGGCGATCTTCAGGCCGCCCAGGTCGGCGATGTTCTCGCCGAGGGTCAGCTCGCCGTTGAGCTTCAGGCCGGGCATCACCTCGAAGGCTGCGGCCTGCTGCTTCACCAGGTCCGTGCTGGCCTGGTACGCCTTGGTGTCCGCCTCCGTCCACCAGTTGTTCAGGTTGCCCTTGGCGTCGTACTGGCAGCCCTGGTCGTCGAAGCCGTGGGTCATCTCGTGGCCGATCACCATGCCGATGCCGCCGTAGTTCACGGCGTCGTCCGCCTTCGGGTCGAAGAAGGGCGGCTGCAGGATGCCCGCGGGGAACACGATCTCGTTCATGCTGGGATCGTAGTACGCGTTCACGGTCTGGGGCGTCATGCCCCACTCGGTGCGGTCGATGGGCTTGCCGAGCTTGCCGAGGTTGCGCTGGAACTCGAAGCGGGCTGCGGCCAGGTTGTTGGCCAGGAAGGCACCCTTCTTCACCTCGAGCCTGCTGTAGTCGCGCCAGGTGTCGGGGTAGCCGATCTTCACGTTGAAGGCGGCCAGCTTCTCCTGGGCCTTCTGCTTGGTGGGCGCGCTCATCCAGGTGAGCTGGGCGATGCGGTCCTTGAGGGCGGCGCGCAGGTTCGAGACCAGCGCGAGCATCTTCTGCTTCGCCTCGGGGCTGAAGGCCTTCTTGACGTAGAGCTGGCCGACGAGCTCGCCGAGCGCGCCGTCCGTGGAAGACTGCACGCGCTTCCAGCGCGCCTGGCGCTCCTTGGCACCGGAAAGCACCTGGCCATAGAAGGCGAAGCTCTCCTTGCCGAAGGCGTCGGGCAGCTCGCCCGCGGTGGCGCGCACCAGGTTCCAGCGCAGGTAGGTCTGCCACTGGGCCATGGGCAGCTCCTTCGCCATGCGGCCCAGCTCCTCAAAGAACTTCGGCTGGCGCACCAGCAGGGCCTTCTGCTCGGGCAGGCCGATGGTCTTGAAGAAGGCGTCCCAGGGGAAGCCGGGGGCCAGCTTCGCCAGCTCCGTGGGGCTCATCTTGTGGTAGATCGCGTGGGGATCCCGCTGCTCCACCTGGGTCATGGAGGCCTTGGCCAGGCGCGTCTCCAGGTCCATCACCACGCCCGCGTGGGCCTTGGCCAGGGCCGGCTTCTCGCCCAGCAGCTCGAACATGCGGGCCACGTGGGCCAGATACTTCGCCCGGATCTCCTGGGAACGCGCGTCGGTCAGGGTGTAGTAGTCGCGGTCGGGCAGGCCCAGGCCCCCCTGCATGAACTGGGCGATGTAGCTGGTGCTGTCCTTGTCGTCCTGCCCCACGAAGAAGCTGAAGGCGGGGCTGCCCACCTCCAGGTGCAGGCGGCCGATCTCCCGGGCCAGGGCCCTGGTGTCCCGGATGGCGGCGATGCGGGCAAGCATGGGCTGCAGGGGCTTGAGGCCGGCCTTCTCGATGGCGGCCTCGTCCATGCCGCTGGCGTAGAAGTCGCCCACCTTCTGGAGGGCGCTTCCCTTGGGCGCCTGGGTCTTCGCGGCCTCCTCCATGAGGTCGCGCAGGGTGCGGCGGTTGGCCTCGCGCAGCTCGTTGAAGGCGCCCCAGGCGCTCTGGTCGCCGGGGATGGGGTTCGCCTTCACCCAGCCGCCGTTCGAGAACTGGAAGAAGTCCTGGCTGGGGGCCACGGAGCGGTCGAGGTGGGCCGGGTTGACGCCGTGGGGCGTCTCGGCCGCGAGACCCGCCGCGAGGCAGAAGATGAGGGCTGTGCTGCGGAGCTTCAAGGATCACCTCGTCAAGGGAGCCATTCTGGAACAGGGGGCCGTGCCGCTGCGGTGACGGGCGGCACGACGCGTCGTTGCATCGCAACGTGATGTTAGCGCAGAGCCCTTCCCGGGGCTCGGGTAGGCTGGGGACCATGCCCTCCTCCCTTCCGGTCCTCTGGTGGCTCCAGGCCCTGGTCCTGCCCCTCGGCGGCCTGCCTGCGGGCCTGCTGGCCGTGCTGCTGCTGAGGGGGCGGCTCCGGTCCTTCCGGTCGGGGGCGCGCCTCCTTCCCCTCCTGGGGGCCCTGGCCGCCTGGTTGTTCCTGGCGCTGCCCCTCGGCGGGGTCCTGCTTCTGAACCTGGAAGGCTGGCTGGGACCGGAACCCCTGCGGCGCCTGCCCTGGCTGCTGGGGCTGGCCCTGGCTGCCGTGGTGCTGGCCGGGGCCCTCGGAACCTGGCCCTTCCTCGCACGGCCGCTGTGCCGGGGGGGGCGGGTCCGCCCCTGGCGGGAGGGCCTGGCTCTGGCCTTCCTGGCCTGGGTGGGGGGGCTCGTGCCGCTGGTGGCGGCCTTCCTGCTCCTGGGGCGCAGCAGTCTGCTGGGGCTCCGGGAGGGCGGCGCGCTGCCCGAAGGGGTGGCCGTCTACGCCCTGGACGGGGATGTCCTGTTGCGCCGGGAGCTCCGGGGCATGCGGGTCCTGGCCCGGGGCCTCGCGGTGGATGGGGACACCCGGGTGGCCTGCGTGCCCGGAACGCGCCGGCTGGCCCTGGCCCGGCAGGGGAACCTGGAGCCCCTGGACCTGGAGCTGCCCGAAGGGGCCCACGCCCCCAGTCAGCCACCGGCGGCACGCTGGGAGGCCGGCCGCTGGCGGCTGGAGCCCCGGGGGCTGCGGGAGGCCTGGGGGACGCCTGCATCCCTGGAAGGGGCGGGGAAGCCGGCCTGGGAGGCCCGCCTCGGCGCCTTCCCTTCTGAAGGGCTCACGCTGGACAGCCGGGACCTCGGGGGGGTGCGCCGCGTGGCCCTGGAGTTGCCCGGCGCGGCCTGGAGCTTCCGCTGCGGGACCTGGCTGCCCGGCGCGAAGCTGCTGGTTCAGGCGGGGCCGCAACTGATGGTGATCGACGCGCCTTCCGGCCGCGCCGCGCTGCTGGGCCGCGGCCAGGGGCCCCTGGCCGTGCTGGAGGGACCGCAACCATGAAGCTCCATCTCTCCCGCTTCACCTGTCTGGACCTGGCGTCCAACCTGCGGCGCATGGAGGCGGAGGCCACCCAGGCGGCGGAGGGCGGCGCCGAGCTCGTGGTCTTTCCGGAGGGCTTCCTGACGGGCTATACCCAAGGTCTGGACCCGGCCCTGGCGCGGGAGCGCTTCCGCGCCCTCAGCGCCGCGCACCCCAGCACGGCCTTCCTCTTCGGCACCCTCACCGAGGAGGGCCGCAACCGCCTGACGGTCTGGCAGGAGGGCCGCGAGCGGGCGCGCTACGACAAGGTGCACCTCTTCCAGCCCAACGGGGAGGACCTGCTCTGGAGCCGAGGCGACGCCTACGCCGCCCTGCGGCTCGGGGCGTGGACCCTGGGGCTCCTCACCTGCAACGACCTGCGCTTCCCCGAGCAGGCGCGCGCCCTGGCCCTGGCGGGCGCCGACCTGCTGCTCTGCGTGGCCTGGTGGCCCTGGCGTCGGGACGAGGTCTTCGGCGCCCTGCTGCGGGCCCGGGCCATCGAGAACGGCTGCTTCGCCGCGGGCTGCTGCATCGCCGCCTGCGAGGCGGAGGGCGAGCGCTTCGCCGGAGCGGGCAACCACGTGTTCGACCCCACCGGCGCGCCGGTGCCCACGGCGGATGACCATACCTACCGGCTGGAGCGCGCCCGCCTGGCGGAGCTGGTGGTGGACACCCGCGCCACCCACGTGGCCGTGGACCGGGTGACCGTCTACCCCTGAAGCTCGCTCCACGCCTTCCGCTGCGGAGGTGCGGCTGGCCGCAACGCATCCTCCAGGCTGAACGCCTATCCGTGGGCCTGGGCGAAGCCGTCGCGGTAGGTGCGGCTGAGGGTGAGGCGGGTACCGTCCTTCATGAGCACCAGCATGTCGCCGCCGGTCCAGGGCTGGAGTTCCTGGATGCAGTCGAGGTTCACGATGGCGCTGCGGTGGATGCGCCGGAAGCGCCGCGGGTCCAGGCGCTCGATCATGCCCGCCATGGTCTGGCGCAGCAGGTGGTCGCCGCCCTCCACGTGCAGCCTCACGTAGTTGTCCTCCGCCTCGATCCACTGGATGGTGGCCGTGGGCACGAGCACCTGGCGCTCGCCGCAGCGCACCAGGAAGCGGTCGGGGTGGGGCTGCGCCTGGCGCAGGTGCTGGGCGAGGGGCTCCAGCTGGGACGGCGCGCCCGCCTCCCTCGGCGCGGCGATCCAGCGGCGTGCCCGCTCCAGGGCCCGCTGGAAGCGCTCCCGGTCGAAGGGCTTCAGGAGGTAGTCGATGGCGCTGGCCTCGAAGGCCTTCAGGGCGTACTGGTCGTAGGCGGTGACGAAGAGGGTGGCGGGCATGCGGGAGGCGCCCACGGCCTCCAGCACGCCGAAGCCATCCAGCTCCGGCATCTGGATGTCCAGGAAGACCAGGTCGGGGGCCTTGGTCTCGATGGCCTGCACCGCCTCCAGGCCGTTGGCGCATTCGCCCACGATCAGCACGTCCGCCTCCTGGGCCAGGAAGCTTCGGACCCGCTGGCGGGCCAGGTCCTCGTCGTCCACGATGAGCGCCCGGAGGGTCATGCCTCGATCCTATCCGCGGAAAAGGGGATGCGGATGTGCACCCAGGTGCCTTCGCCAGGGCGGCTGGAGATGTCCAGGGCGTGTCGGGCGCCGTAGAGCACCTGAAGGCGTTCCCGGGTGTTCTTCAGGCCGATGTGGTCGTAGGCCACCTGGAAGCCCACGCCGTCATCCACCACATCCAGCACCAGCCAGTCCTCCTCCCGGCTCGCGGCGACCCTCAGCGTGCCGCCCCGGGCCCGGCGCGCCAGGCCGTGCTGGATGGCGTTCTCGACCAGGGGCTGCAGGAGGAAGGTGGGCACCCGGGCCTCCAGCAGGGCGACCGGAGCATCCAGGCGGACCTGGAGGCGCTCCCGGAAACGCAGGGATTCGATGGCGAGGTAGGCCTCGATGAAGGCCAGCTCCTGGCGCAGGCTCACCTCGTGGCGGGAACCCAGGTCGAGGCTCATGCGCAGCAGGTCCGCCAGGCGGGTCACCATGCGGTCGGCGGTCTCCGGGTCCGACTGGATGAGCGTGCTGATGCCGTTCAGCGTGTTGAAGAGGAAGTGGGGCTGGAGCTGCATGCGCAGGGCCTGGTTCTGGGCCTGCGCGAGGCGCCCCTCCAGCTGGGCCGTGTCCAGCTCCCGCTGGCGGTAGCGGCGGTGGGCCAGGACCATCTGGTATGCCCCCAGCACCACCCACAGGTTGAAGAGGCTCGTGTGGTAGTAGCTCGCCACGAAGCGCTCGAAGTGCTTCAGGAGGCGGAGGTGGTCCCAGCGGGAGACCCCTTCCGTCATGGTGAGGGACAGCAGGAAGGCCAGCGTGGTGCCGACACCCGCCAGCACGGCGCTGGCGGGAACGTGGATCAGCCAGGGCTTCAGGGGGCGCAGGCGCAGGCCCTCGATGGGGTAGCGCCGCGCCAGGTGCACGATCACCAGGCCCAGGAGCCCCCAGCACGCCATCTGGGTGAGGTTCAAGGGCAGGTAGGACCAGAAGGAACGTCGCAGGAGCAGGGCGTCCATGCTGGCGAAGTAGAGGGCCAGGAGGCCCCAGGCCAGCCAGTAGAGGCGCCACTCCTTCAGCCGCTTCATCATGCGGCGCATCGTACCACCCCATGCCCGCAGGGGCCCGGCCTCCGGGCCGAAGCGACGGTCCGAGGGGCGAACGCACTCCCTCGCTCTGGGGGCTTTCGCCTGATGTGAACATGAATGTCACAATGGTGTTAAATATTTCTGCTCAGGTTAAAATAATGAAGCAAATATAAAGAATTTGTTTTTATCGAAGGTGGGTTATTCGATATAATTTTCTCGAATGGTTCTTCCGGAGCCCCCGACGATCCCCGCGGGGCCGGCAAGGAGGTTTGCATGGCGCTCTTCTCGTTCTCCATTCCCCGCGACATCGTCTACGGCGATGGCGCCTTGGCGCGGCTCGCGACCCTTCGGGGCCGGAAGGCGGCCCTTGTCACCGGCGGCAGTTCGATGCGGAAGCTGGGCTTCCTCGACCAGGCCGCGGCGCACCTCAAGGCCGCCGGCATGGAAAGCATCGTCATCGACGGCGTGGAGCCCAATCCCTCGGTGGAGACGGTCCTCCGCGGCGCGAAGGCCATGGCCGCCTTCAACCCGGACTGGATCGTCGCCATCGGCGGTGGCTCGGCCATCGACGCGGCCAAGGTGATGTGGTGCTTCTACGAACACCCGGAGCTCCGCTTCGAGGACATCCTCACGCCCGGATCCATGCCCGGCCTGCGCACCAAGGCCCGCTTCGTGGCCGTGCCCTCCACCAGCGGCACCGCCAGCGAAATCACGGCCTTCTCCGTCATCACGGACACGAAGAAGCACATCAAGTACCCCATCGTGGCCGCGGACATGGTGCCGGACCTCGCCATCCTCGATCCCGCGCTCCCGGCGGCCATGCCCCCCACCGTGACCGCCAACACCGGCATGGACGTCCTGTGCCACGCCGTCGAGGCGGCGGCGTCCATCGCGGCGACCTCCTTCACGGATCCCTACGCCTTCGAGGCGATCCGGCTCGTCTTCGCCAACCTGCCCCGGGCCTACGCCAACGGCAAGGACATGGAGGCCCGCTTCAACATGCACAACGCCTCGGCCCTGGCGGGCATGGCCTTCACGAACGCCTCCCTCGGACTCGTGCACGCTCTCGCCCACAAGATCGGCGGCGAGTTCGGCGTGACCCACGGTCTCGCCAACGCCATCCTCCTGCCCACCATCATCGACTTCAACCGCAAGTTCACGCGGAAATACGAAGCCATCGAGAAGGCCCTGGGCATCGGGGATCTGGCGGAGGAGATCCGCCTCCTCAACCGGAAGCTCGCCATCCCCGCCACCTTCCAGGCCTGCACGGAGGTGGACTTCAGCGAGGCGAAGTTCAGGGAGGTGCTCGACCGCATGAGCGCGAACGCCCATGGGGATCCCTGCACCCTCACGAACCCCGGCAAGCCCACCGTGGCGGACGTGAAGGCGATCTACACCGCTGCCTACTACGGCGGTTCCATGAAGTAGCCGCAGGCCCCTGGCCGGTGCGGGCACCCGGCGGTCCAGGCGCTCTTCGGAGGCCTTGGCGCGCCGGGTGCCTTCGCTCGTACGGACCCCCGCGGGGGAAGGTCCGCGGCGAAAGCGGCTATGATCGGGAGCTCCCGGAGGCGCCATGCTCCAGTTCGAAACCTTCCCGGTGGGCCCCCTGGCGTGCACCTGCATCCTGGCCTGGGACGCGGCGGAAGGCCGCGGCGTGGTGGTGGATCCCGGCGGCGAGGCGGACCTCATCCTCAAGCGGGTGGCGGCCAAGGGCTTTCAGGTGGAAGCCATCCTGCTCACCCACGGCCACTTCGATCACCTCGGCGCGGCGCACGAACTGCAGGCGCTCTGGGACGTGCCGGTCCACCTGCACCCCGAGGACGCCTTCCTGCTGGAGAAGCTGGAGCTGCAGACGGGCCTGCTGGGGCTTCCCGTGGTGCCCGCGCCCTGCACGAGCCCCATGGTGGAAGGCCAGACCCTGTACGGGCTCACGGTGATTCACACGCCGGGGCACACGCCCGGCGGGTGGTGCCTGTTGGGGGACTCCGAGCGGGGTCCTGGGCTTCTGGCGGGCGGTACCCTCTTCCAGGGCGGCGTGGGCCGCACGGATCTCTGGGGCGGGCACTGGGAGGCCCTGGAACGCAGCATCCTGGAGAAGCTCTACGTCCTGCCGGACGCCACGCGCGTCTACCCCGGCCACGGCCCTTCCACGATCCTGGGCGAGGAGGCGGAGGGCAACCCCTACGTGCGGCGCCGGGGCTGAGCGGACGCACGGCCTCGTCCGGGATCAGACGCCCTTCGTTTCGGGTCCCCACACCAGCTTGTGGAGCTGCAGCTGGAAGCGCACGGGCAGGCCGTCGGCGATGATGCGCTCCGCCAGCCAGCGCGGGTCCAGGGAGCCCCACACGGGGCTGAAGAGCACCTCCACCCGCTCCCACACGTCCCGCTCGGCGCACCAGTCCGCGGCCCACCGGTAGTCCGCCTCGTCCAGGAGCACGAACTTCAGCTCGTCCTGGCCGGGGACCAGGAGCTCCAGGTTCGTCTCCCGCCATCGATGGGCCTCTCCGCTGCCCGGGGTCTTGCGGTCCACGATCTTCACCACGGCCGGGGGCACGGGGCCCAGGTCGTGGCTGCCCGCCGTCTCCAGCGCCACCTCGTAGCCGAGTCCCAGCAGGCCCTCCAGCAGGGCGGGCGTGCCCGCCTGATCCAGGGGCTCCCCGCCCGTGAGCTCCACGAAGGGGGCGTTGGGGCCCTTCCGGGGCGGTCCCAGGTGGCGTCGGGTCTCCTCCAGGAGGGCCTCCCGGCTCCAGGGCGTGCCCCCGGCGAAGGCGTAGCGGGTGTCGCAGTAGCGGCAGCGCAGGGGGCAGCCCGCGAGGCGGATGAAGAGACAGGGGCGCCCGGCGCGGGAGCCTTCGCCCTGGATGCTCTGGAAAATCTCGCTGACGGCGAGGGTATCGGTTGCGCTCATGGTCGTGCTCCCCGGCCCGGCTCCCCCGCCCCCCCCCCCATCGTC
>CAXYVC010000115.1:0-8716 GCA_964292295.1 uncultured bacterium | reverse complement strand
TCCGGGGACAGCATCGCGGCCCTTGGACCGGAAGCCGAGCTCAGGCATGCCTTTCCCCACGCCCGGGAGGAGCGCCTGCCGGGCGGCACCCTGCTGCCGGGCCTCCTCGAAGGCCACGCCCACGTGGAGCTGCTCGGCCAGCGCCAGCGCCAGGTAGACCTCACAGGAGCGGCCAGCCTCGCGGAAGCGCTGGACCGCATCGGCGCCTGGGCCGCCCGGAACCCGGAAGGGTGGATCCTCGGCCTGGGCTGGGACCAGAACGGCTGGGGCGCCTTCCCCACCGCCGCGGAGCTGGACCGGGTCACGGCCGGGCGTCCGGCCTGCCTGCGCCGCATCGACTGCCACAGCCTCTGGGTGAACGGCGCCGCCCTGCGCCAGGCGGGCATCGACGCCACCACGCCGGATCCCGAAGGGGGTTCCCTCCTGCGGGACGCCTCCGGCGCCCCCAGCGGCATCCTGGTGGACCACGCCCAGGCCCTCGTGCAGCGGGTGATCCCGCCCGCGCCCGCGCGTGAACGGGAGGCCTGCATCCTGGCCGGCCTCTCGGCGCTGCGCGCCCTGGGCTTCACGTCCGTGTGCGACATGGGCCTCGGCCTGGACGCGGAGGGCCTGGAGCTCTACCGCCGCCTGGCCCTTGCGGAGGCCCTGCCCGCCCGGGTCTTCGCCTACCTCCTGGGCGAACCCGAGCTGCCGAGGGCCGAGCTGTCCCGCCGCCGCGCCACGGACACCGGCCTCTTCCAGGTGCAGGGCGTGAAGTACTTCGCCGACGGCGCCCTGGGAAGCCGCGGAGCGCGGCTCCTGGCCCCGTACGCGGACGCGCCGGAAAGCCTCGGGCTCTGGACCACGGACTTCGAGGCCCTGCGGGGCAGCGTGGCGGAGGTGCTGCGCGCGGGCTACCAGCCCTCCATCCACGCCATCGGGGACGCGGCCGTGCGGGCGGTGCTCGACCTCTACGAAGCCCTTGGCCCCTTCCCGGGCCTGCCCCCCCGCCTGGAGCACGCCCAGGTGGTGGCCCCGGCCGACTGGCCCCGCTTCGGCGCCCTGGGCGTGGCCGCCGCGGTGCAGCCCCGCCACTGCACGGACGAGTGGAGCTGGACCCCTTTGCGCCTGGGGCCTGAACGGGCCTCGGAAGCCTACCCCTGGCAGCCCATCCGGGCGGGCGGCGCCCTCCTGGGCCTGGGCAGCGACGCACCCATCGCCGAGGCGGAGCCCTTCGGCACCCTGGCATCCGCCGAGAGCCGCCGGGACGCGCGGGAGCTTCCACAGGGCGGCTACCTGCCCGAGCACGCCCTCAGCCGCGCGGAGGCGGTGGACGGCTACACCCGCGCCAACGCGGAGCTGCTGGGGCGGAAGGACCTGGGCCGCCTGGCGCCGGGCGCGAAGGCCGACCTCTGCTGGGTGGAGGCGGACCTGGCCCGCTGCTCCGTGCCGGAGCTGCGGCGCCTGCGCGCGGGCCGCACCTGGCTGAACGGACGTTCCTGAAAAGCTGGGACAATGGGCCCATGAGCCCGACGCCCCTCCGCCCCGACACGCCGATCCTCGCGCCCTCCCTCCTGAGCGCCGACTTCACGCGCCTGGCCGAGGCCCTGCGCCTGCTGGAGCGGGCCGGGAACTGCGTGGTGCACGTGGACGTGATGGACGGCCGCTTCGTGCCGAACCTCACCATCGGCCTGCCCGTGGTGGAGGCCCTGCGCCGCGAGACCGCTCTTCCCCTGGACAGCCACCTGATGATCGTGGAGCCCGCCACCTACGCCGAGGCCTTCGTCAAGGCGGGCGCGGACTGGGTGAGCGTGCACCAGGAGGCCGACCCCCACCTGCACCGCACCCTGTCGGCCCTCCGCACCGCGGGCGCCAAGGCGGGCGTGGTGCTGAACCCCGCCACCCCCGTGGAAAGCCTGGTGGACCTGGTCGGCGCCTTCGATTTCGCCCTGCTCATGAGCGTGAACCCCGGCTTCGGCGGGCAGGCCTTCATCCCCCGCACCCTGGACAAGGTGGCGCGCCTGGATGCCCTGCGCCGCGACCGGGCCACGCCCTTCCTGATCCAGGTGGACGGCGGCGTGGGCCCCGCCAACGCCGCGGACCTGGTGGCCGCGGGCGCGGACGTGCTGGTGGCGGGCAACGCCGTCTTCAAGGCCCCGGATCCCGTGGGGGCCATCCACGCCCTTCAGGCCGCCATGGCCGAGGGAAGGGCCCGGTAGCGCAGCTCCAAACCCACGATGCGGACTCAGCGGCAGAGCGCCAGCTTCGCGGAGCGATCCAGGGCCTTCACCGCCCGCTCCCGGCGCAGGGCCTCGCCCTTGCTGCCGCAGGCCTCCCGCCAGACCAGCTCCAGGGGCCCCCGCCCCCGGGTGTAGCGGGCCCCCTTCCCTGCCCGATGGGCGGCGAGGCGGGCCTCCACGTCCAGGGCGATGCCGCAGTACAGCGTGCCGTCGCCGCAGCGCAGCAGGTAGACGTGCCAGACTCGGCCGCCGCTCACGGCAGTGCCTCGGGCGCTCACGGCAGTGCCTCGGGACCGAAGGCCTCCGCCAGGATGGCTTCCGCGCGCCAGCCCTGGCGCGCGCGGTGGAGGGCCAGGGCCAGGTCCAGCCCCGCGTTGTGCCCCCAGCCTCGGCCCTCCAGGTGCAGCGCGCCGTCCGGCGCCAGCGTGCCTTCGCAGGCGTTGCCGGGCCAGGCGGTCCAGCCGAAGGCCCGGCCCGCGGCGAGGCGCAGCGCCTCCACGGCGTAGGGACCCGAGGCGCCCAGGCGCAGGCCCCGCTGCCCCGGGCGCAGGCCCGGCGGCACGGTGCGCTTGAGGAAGGCCACCTGCCCGGGCGTGAGGACCCGCGTCCAGGAGGCCCAGGGATCCCCCGGCACCGCGGGAAGCGCGTGTGCGTCCTCCGGCCCCCGGCCCCAGACCTCCCGGGGGCTCAGGGCCCGCCCGCCCGTGGAGGCGCAGAAGACCGCGCGCTCCCCCGCCAGCGCGAGGCGCGGCGGATCGGCTGCGGCGGCCAGGGCCTCCGGCGAAGGCCCCCCCTTCAGCACCGCGCAATGGGTGAGGGGACACAGGCTGCCGTCCGGATGGCGGAGGGCGTGGTCCGCCCTCCAGGCGCCCAGCAGCGCCGCCAGCGCCCGCAGGGCTTCCCGGGGTGAACCCGGCCCCAGCTCCCCCTCGGCGGCGGCGGCGCGCCACTCCCGTTCCGTGGGGCGCCACACCAGCGACCACCCCCCCGGCACGCTCCGGAGCACCACGGGCCCCGGCAGCGCCGTCACGGGCGTCCCCGGCCCGAAGCGCACGGGACCGGCAAAGGAGTGCTCCCGGCCGTCCCGGGCCAGCACCGCGCCGTTCACCTCCAGGTGCCGCGGCAGGCGGGCCGCGGGCCAGCGCACCGTGAGGCGTTCCTCCGCCCGCAGAGCCTCCCGCCGCCAGATCTCCTCCTCCCGCGTTCGCGGAGGGGGCGGCGCCGGCAACGGAGCCCCGGCGATCCAGGCCCGCAGCGCGCGGTACGCCCAGGCCTGCTCCCGCGTGCTGCCGCCCGCCAGGGCTCGGTCCAGGCGGGCCTGCAGGCCCGGGGCCGGCGGGAGGCGGGGCGGCAGGGGCGCGGTGCGGCCTTCCGCCCACAAGCAGCGGGCCTCCTCGTCCCAGCGGCGGAGCCCCCGGCCCGCCAGGCGGCGGTGGACCAGCTCGTGGCGCAGCAGCGCCCCCAGGTCCCGCCGCCGAAGCTGGAGGACAGGCCGCAGGTGCAGCCGGTCCCCCACCCAGGCGGCGGCGCGGCCCGGGGGGGCGCCGGTGGCCGCTTCGAAGGCCGCAGCCTCCGTGTGCAGGCAGAGCGTCCAGGGTCGCCCGGGCAGCGGCCCGAAGGCCTCCGTGGCCCGCAGCGCCGCCCGCAGGGCCTCCCCCAGGCAGGCTTCCGCCTCCGGATCGCCCTCGAAGCGGGGCGGCGGGGCAGCGGCGAGCAGGAGGCAGAGCGGCGGAAGGAGCAGGCTCATGGCTCCCGGATGCCCATGATCTCGCGGAAGCGGGCGAAACCGTCCGAACGGCCCTTGCCCCGGGGCAGGTGCAGCACCACGACCACGTCGCCGTCCGTGCCCGCCACCCAGGCGGAGCTGGCGCTCGCGTCCCCCGGCACCGGCGCCGTGCCGCTCTTCATGCACCAGCGCCCCCGGGTGTTCTTGCCCCAGGTGAAGCCGAAGGAGAGACGGCGCCAGCGGGAGATCAGGTCGTCCTGGGCCGGGTCGGCCAGCCAGCGCGCGAAGGCCTCGGGGCTCGTCTGCAGCAGCTCGCCGTCCCCGATCCAGGCGGGGCCGAAGTCCGGCAGGCCCTCGCCCGGCGGCATGCGCCGCCCCAGGAAGGGCGCGAAGGCCTCCTCCAGCCGCGCGCGGGCCGCACCGTCCCCCAGCAGCTGCTGCCAGCGGGCGGAGCTGTCCTGGATCCAGGCCAGGAAGGCCAGGTTGCAGCTCTGGTCCAGGGCCTTGCCCAGGGTCAGCTTCTTGCCGTGCCCCTCGGGCTTCCAGCAGCGGTGCCCCTTCCAGGTGCCCGTGCAGGTGAAGCGCACCTCCCGGAGTTCCCACTCGTCCCCCTCCAGGCGCAGCCAGGCCAGCTTGGCGAGGCTGCCCATGGGCCCCTCCTTCGCCGCCTCCCCCCAGGCATGGCAGGAGCCGTCCACCGTGGAGGCGATGGCCAGGCCCTCACCCGGCAGCAGAGCCGGACCGGACTGCTGGGCGAGACCCAGCGCCGCGGCCATGAAGAACCCGAGGCTAGCTTTCCACATCGAAACTCCCCAGCAGCACGTCCCCGGCCCCGGGCAGGGCCAGCGCCTCGAAAACCCAGGTGCGGGCACGGTCGGTGCCCGGATCCAGGATGACCTCCCCGCGCACCCGGCGGGGGCCGCGATCCTCCCATGCGTCCCCGGGACCGTGCCCCGCCCGGTAGCGGAGGGTGTAGGTGCCCGCGGAAGGATGGCTGCGGTCGCAGCTGCTCCAGGCCTCCTGTTGGCGCCCGCCGGGCTCCAGCAGAAGGAAGGGGCTGCCCCAGCGGTCCTGCTCCGAGCTGACCCGCACCCGCAGGCGGGGGCTCCCGGCCCCCTGCCACCAGCTGCGCAGCTCGCGAAGTTCCGTCCCCTCCACCCGGCATTCCAGGCGGTTTTCTCCCTGGAGACCTTCCAGCATGAAGGTCTGGATCCGGTTGACCTCCAGCGTCTCCCGCCGCAGCTCCCCGTTGAGCCACAGGAGCAGGGTGAAGCGCCGGGAGGCCTCCGCTGCCTCCAGCTCCGCGCGGACACGGCGCACCGCCACGAGGTGGGCGGGATCGGGAACGGGGGTCTCGTCCTCCTCGCGGGCGTGTTCTTCATCCTCCCTGGGCGCCCAGGGCAGCGCGGGACAGCGGGCCAGGGCCGCCGGGGGCAGGCCCAGCAGGGACGCCGCGCGGCGCTGCACGAAGGCGCGCTCCTCGCGCAGGCGCCAGGCCCAGCCTTCCCCGGGGGGCGGAGCCTGGCGGGGATCGGAGGCCTCGACCAGACGGATCCGCAGAGCCTCGGAAGCCCCGCACCAGCCTCCGGCGGGCGCGCGCAGCTCCAGGCGCAGGCGGGAGGGCTCCGGCTTCCACAGCCAGGCATCGTCCTGGGCGCCCAGGAGCCGCGAAGCCAGCAGCAGCGCGGCGGCCAGGAGGCAGCGCATCAATCCTCCACGTCCAGGGTGCCCAGGGTCACCGTGCCCGCACCGGGAAGGACGAGCTGCTCGAAGCGCCAGCGGCGCTCCCGGTCGGTGCCGCCGTCCAGCACGGCCTCCACCACCACGGCATGGGGCGGGCTGCCCCGCCAGCCGCCGCTCCACCGCAGGGTGTAGGTGCCGGGCTGGGGGGAGGCATGGGTGTAGCCGCTGTCCCAGTCCATCAGCCCGCCCCCGGCGGTGCGGCGCCCCTGCACGGCCAGCTCGCCGCCGGGTTCCAGCACCTCCAGGCTCCCCCCGCCAGCCTCTCCCACGCGGGTGATGCGTAGGCGGGCGCTGGCTGCGGGCGTCCACCAGCTGCGCGCCAGGCGGACCCCGGAATCGGGTTCCAGGAGTTCCAGGCGGTTCTCGCCGCTGCGGCACACGACCTCGGTGGTGCAGACGCGCCCCACCTGGACCTGCAGCTCCCGAAGCTCCCCGTTGAACCACAGGAGCAGGCGGCGCTCCCGCCAGGCGTGGCGCTTCTGGGCGGCCTCCCGGGCCAGGCGAGCCTGGCGGAGCTGCTCGGGACCGGGGGCCGGAGCATCCGCGGCCTCCCCGTCGCCGTCGCCCTCATCCCCCTCCCAGTCCGGAACAGCCTCCTCCCGCCCGAAGGAGGGATCGGGATCCCTGGGATCCACCAGGCGAAGGCGCAGCTCCATCCGGCCGCCCGTGGTCCACCCGCCGGGGTCGGGCGAGATCTCCAGGCGCCACAGGCGGAGTTCCGGACGGTATTCCGGCGCGCCCGGTGCCGCCTGGACCACCAGGACGGGGCCGGCCAGGAGGAGCGCCAGGCCCCTCATCGCGCACCCCCTTCGCCCACCTTCAGGTCCACGCCCTCGCAGGTGACCCAGCGGGTCTCGTCCCCCATGAGGCTCAGGCGCGCGGGCCGCAGGCGGTAGCTCCCCGCCATGCCGGCCCGCAGGTGCAGGCGCACGGTGGAAGCGCCCCACAGGCGTTCGAAGAAGACGGCCACCCGATCGGGATGCACCTCGATGCGGGGCTTGTCCCAGCGGTCCGCGGCGTCCCCGTCGCTGAAGGGGTGGCCCTCCAGCACGAAGCCCTCGAGCTTCACCCGGGGATCCAGCCCGGCGGGGACGGGGATCTCCAGCACGGCGTAGTCCACCGGCTGATCCGTCTGCACCGTGAGCTCCATCCAGGCCTCGTCGCCCACCTTCATCTGCCCGGTCCAGGGAGACCGGACCCAGCCCCGGGCGCTGTTGCCGGTCTCCTGGGGCGTGCGCAGGCGCCACAGATGACGCTGCAGCCCCAGGCGGAGAGCCCCCAGGGCGCTGGCTTCGGCCTTCATGGGGGGCTTTGCGCTGCCGGGCACCTGGTAGGCGTAGGTCCATACCAGGAGGCCCCGCCCCTGGGCCGTGAAGCGCAGGGCCTGGGGCGACGGCAGGGACAGGTGGCCCAGCCGCGCCTCCCGGCGGAAGCCGGGGCGCGCGTCCATGCCCTTGAAGTCCCAGCTGGGGCCCCCCGCCAGGGCCACGGAGACGTCCGCCCCCTTCCACTGCAGGGGCCGCACCTTCGCCAGGGCCGGCAGCAGGCCCACCGCCTGGGAGGTGGCCCAGGTGGAGCACCATCCGTAGCCCTGGTGGCGGCTGGCGACGAAGGCCTCCGCCGCGGGGATCAGGGCACTCTTCGGACGGGCCAGGCACAGGGCCTTCAGGGCATTCAGGGTGGGCGCCAGGTCCCCCCCGGCGTAGCCGTGCCAGCCCTCGGCCCCGCTTTCCCAGCTCACGAGACCTCCCCGGTGCTGGGCGACCTGCTCCAGCCGCGCCGCGAGGGCGGCGGCCTTGGGGTGCTGCGCCCCGGCGGCGGCGAGCGCCACGAGCGCCAGCACGTGGCTGCCCGGCCAGCTTCCGTTCAGCACCTTGTCGGCGCTGCTGTCCAGGAGGCCCCCGATGGGGTCCCCCGCGTGGGCGAGGCTGGCGAGCAGGAAGGCCGCGTCCGCCGCCGGGTCCAGGGCGCCGCGCTCCCCCGCGGACCGGGGACGGCCCTGGCGGGCGTCCGCCTGGCGCGCCACGTCCTGGAAGAGCCGCAGCGCCGCCTGGCGGCCCCGCCGGTCGACGCCTTCATCCACCGCGTAGCCCAGGCGTTTCATGTCCGCGAAGGAGGCGATGGCGTAGCCCGTGGTGTGCGGGTTGGCCTCCATGCCGAAGTCGTTGGGCGCGTACCAGCCCCAGCCTCCGCCCGGCTGCTGGTAGCCGTAGACCTTGAAGACCCCCTCGCGGATGTTGCGGTCCAGGTCCACCAGCTGCTTCCAGTCCAGCGGCGGCATCAGGCCGCGCTTCACCAGGTCGGCCACCAGGAGGTTGGGCACGAAGCTGCTGAGGGTCTGCTCCACACAGCCGTACGGGTACTGCACGAGGTAGGGCAAGGAGGGCACGATCTGCTGCTCCAGCCCCGCCACGGGCACCACGCTGAAGGCGGCGCCGCCCCGGGCGCCGGGAGGCGGGGGGATCTCCACGGTGCGCGCCTCTCCCGTCAGGAGCACCGAGCCGCTGAGGGAGGCCGGCACGGTGGGATCCAGCACCTTCACGCTGCGGCGCTCGGCGTCCTTCAGGCCACCGCCCTCCACCCGGGCCGTGACCGTGAGCTGGCCCGCGGCATCCGCATGCAGCGGCACGCTGAGGCGGTGCTCCTGCTGGTCCTGGAGCTGGAAGCTCGCCTCGGCGCCGGGCCCGAAGCGCCCGTGCTGCACCTCGAGCCTCACCGTGCCCGAGAAGGGACGCCCGCTGAGGTTGCGCACCAGGGCGATGGCCCGGGCCTCCTCGCCCGCGCTCAGGGTACGCGGCAGGGTGAGGCTCACCTGCAGGGGCTTGCTGGAGGGGCGGACGGCACGGGCGACGCCCGCGCCGGGTCGAGAATGCCGCGGGTGTAGGCGATCTGGTCGTCGCCCTTTAGGGTCAGCGCGACCATGTGCATGGCGTCGATGGCGAGACCCTCCAGGCCCTGGTCGGCCGCTGCCACCGCGGCTTCGAACAGGGGAGCTGCGGCCGTCACGTCACCGCTGGGGCGGGAGACC
>CAXYVC010000114.1:0-8743 GCA_964292295.1 uncultured bacterium | reverse complement strand
AGCCTGACCGATCGCCAGGCTGGCCGCGGCCGACGCGGGGGGGGCCGGCTGCCCAACTCCCCGCCCCCCCCCCCCGGCCCCCCCCCCCCCCCCCCGAGTGCCCCCCCCCTCGCCGCACAACTCCCGCGCATCCCGCGCCTTCGGCCCGGATGCGCGGAGGGGGCCCCGTCCTTCGCCCTGGATGCTCTGGAAAACCTCGCTGACGGCGAGAGGGTTCAGGCCCATCGGCGGCCTCCGTCCAGGGTGAGCACTTCGCCGCTGAGGTAGGGGCTTTCGGCGGCGTAGCGCACGGCGCGGAGGAGGTCCTCGGGGTTCCCGTTGCGCTGGAGGAGGTTCCGGCGGGCGAGGTCGTCAGCGTCGCAGCCCTCGGCGGGGAGCAGCACGCCCAGGGCGTGCCCCACCACGCGGACCCGCGGGGCCAGGAGGCGGGCGAGGGCCGGCACCAGGGCCGCGAGTCCGGCCTTGGCGGCGCTGTAGGGCAGATGCCGGGCCAGGGGGCGGTGGATGGCGGTGTCCAGCAGGAGCTGCAGGCAGGCGCCCTCCTCCAGGTGGGGGGCCAGGGCCTGGGAGGCCAGGAGCGGGAAGGAGAGGTTCAGGCGCCAGGTGTCCGCGAGCGCTTCCGGAGTCCAGGTTCCAAGGGGCGCCTCCGGGAAGGTGCCTCCCACGAGGAGGGCTCCGGAAAGGGCGATCCCGTCAGCGCGGAGCTTGGCCAAATCTGCCATCATCGAGGGAACCAGGCGGGGATCCTCCGCATCCCAGCACAGGGTCCGCACCTGGGTGTGCTTTGACAGCGCCGCCAGCCATGCCTCTTCCTCCCAGGCGCGAGAGCTGGTGAGCACGAGGTCGTGGTCCACCGCCAAGCCTTCCGCCAGGGCCCGCCCCAGGCGGCGTCGGCCTCCCACTAGGATCCAGGCCGTCCTCTTCTGCAACACCGCTCGACCTCCTCTTTCGTTCCCAAGGCTATCGTGTCTCCCTCTCTCAAGTGCATCCGTGGCCGGCTCCTCTGGGCGAGCCTGCTCGCGCTGCTCCTGGCGGCGGGCTACTTCGTGGTCGCCAAGTGGATCTACGCCTCCTCGGACGACCAGTGCTTCTGGAAGCAGGAAGGCAAGCGGGTGCTCATCCAGGAGGTCCTGCCGGAGGGCCAGGCCGAGAAGGCCCTGCTTCTGGAGGGGGACGAGCTGGTGGCCATCCAGGGGCGCCGGGTGAATCCACGGGACCTGCAGGCCTCCCAGCGCCAGATCAACGAGCAGCCCGAAGGTCGGGTGCTGCTCTACACCGTGCGCCGGGAGGGCCGCCTGCTCTCGCTGCCCCTGCGCCTCGTGAAGCCCTTCGACTGGACGGGGCTCAGCCTACTGGTCACGGGGCTTGCCGCCTGGGGGCTGGGCCTCCTGGTGGTGGTTTCGAGTCCCCAGCGGAAAATCTCCCGGCATTTCTTCTACCTGGGGGTGCTCACCCTGCTGGTGCCCCTGGGAACCCAGAGCACCGTGGTGGGGAACGTGCCGGCGCCCTTCATGGTGCTTTTCCTCCTTGTGGGCAACCTGGCGCTGGCCTTGGCGGGGCCGCTGTGGCTGCACTTCTTCCTGCGCTTCCCCTATCCCTTCCCGCTCCGGCGGAACCGCCCCTTCCTCTCGGCGCTGTACGGCTTCTTCCTGCTCTTCGGGAGCTTGGCCACCCTGGTGCGGGTGGCCGCCTTCCTGAGCCAGGACCTTTTCCTGGGCGACCTGTTGCTGCGGGACGCGAGCCTGGTGGTCGTCCGGGCCACGGACATCATGGGAGGGCTGGCCGCCGCCGCGGGCATCGGCCTGTTCTGGGCGGGAACGCTGAAACTGCCTTCGAAGCGCCGGCGGGCGCTGTTCCCGGCCCTGGTCTTCTCCACGGCCATCCTGGTGGACCTGGTGGCCTACACGCTGCTGAGCCGCGCCGCCCAGGGCACCAGCCTCGTCTTCCACCGCCAGAGCTGGGTCTTCTTCTCGCCCCTGCCTCTGCTGACCCTCGCCTTCGCCTACGCGATCCTGCGCCACGGGCTCTTCGACGTGCGCCGGGCCATTCTCCGCTGGGTGACCTACTTCGTGGTCCTGGGCCTCACCGTGGCGCTCTACCTGGGGGCCGTGGTGTGGGCCGTGGTGCAGGGCCTGCAGATGCTGCCCGCGGTGTGGACGGGCGTCCTCATCGGCCTGGGGGCGCTGCCCATGGGGTGGCTGCTCCGGGCGCTCCTGCTCTTCCTGCGCCGCAAGTTCCGCCGGGACCTGGCCAGCGCCCGGGACCTGCTGCTGGGAAGCCTGCGGGAGAGCCGCAAGCGCCTCAGCGTTCCGGCGATGCTCCAGGGCCTGGAGCACTGCCTGAAGGAGGCCTTCCGTCCCCAGCTGCTGCTGGTGCTCCCCGTGAAGGACCGCTCCATTCAGCTGCCCCCGGTGAAGGAAACGGAGGACGGGGAGGTGGATGAGGCCTTCGCGCGGCCGAGGCGCCTGACGATCCCCATGAACCTGCTGCGCCACGCCCGGGAGAACCACGAGCTGGTGCTGGGCCTCGGCAGCGACGAGGCGGACTGGATCCGCGAGCAGGGGGGCGAGCTGCGGGCCCACGTGGACGCCCTCGAGGCCCAGGTGATGGTGCTGATCCTGGTCAACGAGGAGCCGCACACGGTGCTCCTCCTGGGCGGGAAGTACGCCGAGCTGAACTACGGCCGGGACGACCGGGAGCTCCTGCGGGAGGTCTCCCAGGCTGCGGGCATCCTCCTGGAAACCGCCCTCCTGCACCAGCGCATCATGGACCAGGGCCGCATCGAGCAGGAATTCCAGACCGCCCGGCGCATCCATGAGGGGCTGATCTCTTCCGAGGCTCCCGTCATCCCCGGCTACCAGGTAGCTCTGCGTCTGGCTCCGGCCCTTGAGACGGGCGGGGATCTCCTGTGGGTGAAGCGCCGTCCCCAGGGTGCCTGGGTGGCGGCGGTGGGCGACGTGAGCGGAAAGGGCCTCGCGGCGGCCCTCTACATGAGCCAGGCCACGGCCCTGTTGAAGTTCGCCTCCCAGGACGGCCTGCTCGACCTGGAACGCCTCCTGCCCGCCCTGGACACGACCATGCGGAACCTGATGGGGCCCCGCGACTTCCTGACCCTGAGCCTGCTCGCCTGGGATGAGAGCGGTGCCTTCCGCCTGGCCCGCGCCGGGCATCCGCCTGCCTTCCTGGTGCACGGGAGCCAACCCGGGGACGTGGAGGAACTCTGTCCCCGGGGCCGCGGCCTGGGGCTCCGCCCCCAGGGGGCCGGCGGCTGGGAGGTCCTCGAGGGGGTGCTGGGCCCCCGGGAGTGGCTGGTGATGTACAGCGACGGCCTCACCGAAGCCATCAGCCGGAAGGGCGAACTCTACGGGCCGGAGCGCCTGAAGGAGCAGCTCCTGCACTACTGGCCCACGGGCTCCGTGCGCGCCGCCTGCGAGGCCGTCTTCCGGGACGTGAGTGCCTTCAACGCCCAGAACCGCGACGACCGCACCCTGTTCATCCTCGGGAGGGAGGGCGCATGAACGGCGCACCGTCCTCGTCCCCCCTGCCTTCCTGGCTCGCGCCCGCCCTCGTCGGCCTCCTGGGGCTGCAGCTGGGCCTGAGCTACCTACAAGGGCGCATGCTGCACGGGCAGTCCCAGGAGCTGCGTGCCATCCGGGAGGAGCTCCAGGCCATCGGGGAGAGCCTGGACCAGGGGCAGAGCGGGAGCGGGCAGGAATACGGGGAGGAGGAGAGCCTGGCACCCGCCCGGCACCGCGCCCCGCGTTTGCGTCCCGTCCTGCGCATCCAGGAGGATGACGCCACCCGGAAGGAGCTGGAGGCCTCCCGGGACTCCGCCCAGAAGGCCGTGGAGCAGGCCCGGGACACCCAGCAGAAGCTCAGCTGGGAGGAGAACGCCCGGAAGGCGGAGGAGGCGCGGAAGCGCCGGGCCGCCGAGCGGGACTGGACACCCCTCCTGGTGGGAGGCCTCGCCGTCGGCCTGCTGGCCATCCTCGTGCGCAGCTGGTTGAGGCGCCGGGGCTGATGAGCCTCCTGGACTACCTCCAGCGGGATCCGGAATGCCGGAGCCTGGCGGAGGGGGCCGTCCACGCCGTGGCACCCCTGCTGGAAGAGCCCGATCCGGAGCCCCTGCTGCAGACCCTGGACGCCTGGGCCCTCGAGCTGGCGGCGCGCATGCCGCTGCCCTGGAGCCTCCACGGCGCCCTGGATGCCCTGAACCACTTCCTGTTCCACGAACAGGGCCTCCATGGGGACCGCACGGTCTTCGGGGACCCCGGGGGGGCGCTGCTGCCCCGGGTGCTGGCCCGTCGCACGGGACTTCCGGTGGCCCTCTCCATCCTCTGGATCGACGTGGCGCGGCGCCTGGGGCTGGACGCGGTGGGCGTGGCCCTGCCGGGGCACTTCATCACGGGCCTGCGCCACGAGCTGGGCGTCCTGCTCTTCGATCCCTTCGCGGAAGGGCGGGCCGTGGGCGAGGAGGAGGCCGCGCGCCTCGTGCGCCGTGCCACGGGCGGGCGCGTGGCCTTCGAGCCCCGGATGCTGGACCCCGTGCCGCACCGCGCCATCCTGCGGCGCCTCGTGCGCAACCTGCATGTGCGCTTTCTCCGCGGAGGGGAACTGGAGGAGGCGCTCTGGACCTCGCTTCACCTCATCCTGCTGGCGCCGGAGGAGGCGGAGGGCTACCGGGAGCGGGCCCTGGTCCGCCTGCACCGCGGGGAACGGGATGACGCGCTCCTGGACCTCCTGGAGGCCGCCCGGCTCTCCGGAGGCGACCCCGAGGTGGAGCGGCTGATGCGCGGGCTGAGGAGAGAGGCGTGATGGTGGTCCTGCGGCGTTTCCTTGACCTGGTGAGCCACAGCGGGTGGCAGGGGGTGGCCCTGTGGGGGGTGCTGCTGGCCCAGGCGCTCCTGTGGGTGGGCCTGCTGCGCCTGCACCTGGCGCTCCAGCGGGAGGAGGCCCCCTGGGACGAGTGCGTGGGCAAGATCCGGAGCGCCCTCCTGCGGGCCGTGAACGGCGCGGAGGAGCAGGAGGAGCTGAAGGTCCACGCCTATGCGCCCCTGGTGGACCGCCTCGTGGCCCTGCACTTCGCCGAGGCCCGGAGCGAGCTCTTCGCGCGGTGGCTTCTGATGCGCATGAAGGCCAAGGAGGGGCTGCGCCCCTACTGGATCCGCTGGGGGCACCTGCTCATCGCCTTCGGCGTGGTCGTGTGGTTCCTCTATGGTCTGCGCATCGACCTGGGCCTGGAGCCCCTCACGCGCACCCCCGTGGACCCGCGCCTGCTTTGGGTCTGGCTTGGCTACGCCATGGTGATCGCCTGGAAGCTGGTGCGCCTCCAGGGAAGCCTGGAGCGCGTCCAGCGCGCCCTGCTGCTGCCGCGGCGCGAGGAGTAGCCCGCCCTGGCGGAAGCCCCTGCCGCGGGCGGCAACCGGGGCGTCGTGCCGCCACGGTCGAAGCCCGTTCCTGTCCGGCCTCCCGGCTGGGCCCGGCCCGGGCTCCTCGACGGGCCTTCCTGGCGGAAGCCCCTGCCGCGGGCGGCAACCGGGGTCAGCTCCCCAGGGCCTCCGCCATGGCGCGGCGCAGTTCCTTCAGGGTGTAGGGTTTCTGGAGGAAGTGCGCCCGGCCTTCGCCCAGCACGTCCTGGGCGCAGTCGCCGCTGTCGAAGCCCGAGCACAGGAGCACGGGCAGCTCCGGGCGCCGGGCGTGGATGGCGAGGAAGGCCTCGCGCCCGTTCATGCGCGGCATGGTGAGGTCCATCACCACGAGGGCGATGCGGTCCGCCTCGGCCTGGAACCGCTCCACCGCCTCCTGGCCGTCCTGGGCCTCGAGGACCTGCAGCTTCATGGCGCGCAGCGCCTCCGCCGCGGTCTCGCGTACCGCGGGCTCGTCGTCCACCAGGAGCACCAGGCTGCCCTCCGGCAGCGTGCGGGTGGCCTCCCGCTCCTCCCGGGACTCCACCTGGCCGCTGGCCGCGGGGAGGTACAGGTGAAAGGTCGTGCCGCGGCCCACTTCGCTCTCCAGGCGCAGGCCGCCCTGGTGCCCCCGCAGGATGCCCAGCATGGCGGCCAGGCCCAGGCCGTGTCCGGTGTGCTTGGTGGTGAAGAAGGGGTCGAAGATGCGCGCCCGCAGCTCGGCCGGAATGCCGCAGCCCGTGTCGGACACCTCCAGTTCCAAATAGCGCCCGGGGGGTAGGGTGGCGTCCGGAAGCAGGCCCTGGAGCTCTCCCGCGTCCATGTCCAGCGCCCGGGTGGCCATGTGGATCGTGCCCTCGCCGGAACCGATGGCATCTGAGGCGTTGGTGACGAGGTTCAGCACCACCTGCTGCACCTGGGCGGCGTCCGCCTCCAGCGGGGGGAGGCCCTCCCCCAGCTCCATCTCGAGGCGGATCTTCTTGGAGATGGAGGCGCGAAGGAGGTCCGTCATCTCCCGGATCACGGTGTTGAGGTCCTGGAGGCGCACCACGAAGCTGCCCCTCCCGGAGTAGGCGAGCATCTGCCGGGTGAGCTCGGTGGCCTTGGCCACCGCCCGCTCCACCGCCTGGAGGTGCTTCTCCACCGGGCGTCCCGCCGTCGCATTGGCCTGGGCGAGGTTCACGTTGCCCACCATGGCGGTGAGGAGGTTGTTGAAGTCGTGGGCGATGCCGCCGGCGAGGAGGCCCAGGCTTTCGAGCTTCTGGGCGTGCAGGACCCGGCGCTCCAGCTCCAGGCGCTCGCGCTCCGCCTTCCGGAGTCCCGTGAGGTCCACGCTGGCGCCCACGAAGCCCTGCACCCGCCCGTCCACGAGGATCGGCACCTGGGTGATCCGGCAGGTGCGTTCGTCGCTGCCCTCCCCGTAGGTGCACTCCTCCTGAAGGAATTCCCCTGCCAGTGCCTGGCGGGTCTGGCGCATCCAGACCTCCTTCAGGGGGGTCGGCAGGTCCAGGTCCTTGGGTAGCAGCCCCGGCGCGATGCCCCAGCGGGCGGTGGCGAGGGCGTTGGCGATCAGGCAGCGGCCCTCCGCATCGCCGGTCCAGCTTTCGAAGGGAGCGTGTTCGAAGGCGGCCTGGAGACGGGCCTGGCTGAGGCGCAGCGCCCGCTCCATGCGCTTGTAGGCGGTGAAGTCGACGACGAAGGCGTAGAGCGCGGGTTCGCCGCTCAAGGGGTCCTGCTGCTGGGTGAGGGTGGAGAAGACCTCCAGGATCTCTCCGTCCTTGCGCCGGAACTGGAGCTCGCGGGTCTGCCAGGCGCCGGGGCTGCTCCGGGCCGCTTCCAGAATCTCCGCGCGTGCGCCGGGCTGGGCGTAGACCACCTCCGGGATGGACTTGCGGCGCACCGCCTCGGTGAGTTCCGTCGCGTCGGCGTAGCCCAGAAGGTGGGCCAGGAAGGGGTTCACGAAGCGGAACTGGCCGTCGAGGGTGGACTGCAGCATGCCCACCGGGGCGTTCTCGAAGAGGCTCTGGAGCTGGAGGTGGCTGGTGCGCAGCGCCTCTTCCATGCGCTTGCGTTCGCTCACGTCCAGCACGTAGCCGTAGAGCTGCATATCTCCGCTGGCGGGATCCACCTGGCTGGTCATGGTGAAGAGCGTGTCCACCGTGGAGCCGTCCTTGCGCAGGAAGGTGTGGTCCAGGGTCTGGGAGGATCCCGGGTGCCCGGTGAGCCACGTCACGATCTGCGCGCGCACGGCCGGATCCGGGTACAGCGCGGTGGCGATGCCGATCTGCTCCGTGCGCGCCAGGAGGTCCTCGGGGCTGTCGTAGCCGAGGATCTGCGCGATGGCGGGGTTCACGAAGCGGAAGCGCCCCGCGGGGCTGGATTGGAAGACCCCGATGGGGGCGATCCGGAAGAGGCGTTCGAACTGGTCGTGGCTGGCCTGGAGGCTCGCCTCCATGCGCCTGCGCGGGCTCAGGTCCACCACGTAGCCGTACAGGAGGATCTCCCCGCTGTCGGGATCCCGCTGGCCGGAAAGCGTGAAGAGGGTCTCCACGAGGCTGCCGTCCTTGCGGCGGAAGGGCAGCTCGAGGCTCTGCCAGGAGCCCGGATGGGCGCAGGCCTGCTGCACGAGGCGCTCCCGCACCGCGGGATCCGGGTAGAGCAGGGTGGCGATCCGGTTGTTCCCGGTGGTGGCCATCAGCTCTTCGGGGCTGTCGTAGCCGAGCAGGGCTGCCAGGGCCGGGTTCGCGAAGCGGTACTGGCCCTGCGGCGTGGACTGGAAGACGCCGATGGGGGCCACCCGCAGGAAGTCCTCCACGTGGGCGCGCAGCTCCGGTTCCCGCAGGGAGGCGAGGACGTGGTGGCCGGTCTGCCCATGGAGGGGGGTGAGGACCAGCCCCAATGCGTGCATCCCGGTGTCCAGGGTGCAGCGGAAGGGCTCTCCGGCCACGGCGCGGCGGAGGCCCTCCTGGATGACTTGGCGCAGGGGACCCTGGCGGGGGCCCTGGAGCCCCTCCCAGAGGGGGCGCTCCAGCATCTGCTCCCGCGTGGCGCCGCAGAGCTCCAGGGCCCGGGCGTTGACGGCCCGCACCCGGCCTTCCGCATCCAGGCCCGCCAGCCCCTGGGGGCTGGACGCGCAGGCCGCTTCCAAGAGGTCGGCGGGCAGCGGGGGCATGGGCAACGCTCGTGGGGTCCCCCCCAGCCTACGATCCCGGGGGCAGGTGGACGTGAACGCCATCTGCCGGACCTTCGGGGGCGGCGGCCATCGCCTGGCCTCCGGAGCCCAGCTGGAGGGCCCCCCGGCCTCCCCGCTTTCGCGCCTGGGTGGCCTCGGGGTCCAA
>CAXYVC010000113.1:0-8907 GCA_964292295.1 uncultured bacterium | reverse complement strand
CTAGTGTGGTGTCCCAGAAAAACGGGGATCATTCGAAGCTGCGCGAGCGCGAATGACCTTGGCAAGGATGTCCTTGGCCTCGGCGGTCCAGATATAGGGCCTCGGGGCCTTGTTGTGCTGATCGATGGCGGTCGCGATGGTGCGCTCCAGTTCTTCGACGCTGCGGAACACCCCACGCCGAATCTGGTTCTCGGTGATGTCGCGGAAGTACCGCTCGACCATGTTCAGCCAGGAGGATCCGGTGGGCGTGAAGTGGATGTGGAAGCGGGGATGCTTCTCCAGCCACTTCCGAACCTCCTCGTGCTTATGGGTCCGGTAGTTGTCGCAGATGATGTGGAGATCCAATCCCTTCGGGGTTTTACGATTGATGAGCTTGAGGAACTTCAGCCATTCCTGATGGCGATGGCGGGGCATGCACTCGCCGATGACCTGTCCGTCCAGCGTGCTCATCGCCGCGAACAGCGTAGTGGTGCCGTTGCGCTTGTAATCGTGGGTCATCGTGCCGCATCGCCACGGTTTCATCGGAAGTCCAGGCTGCGTGCGGTCCAGGGCCTGGATCTGGCTCTTCTCATCCGCGCACAGCACGATCGCGTGCTCAGGCGGGTTCAGGTAGAGACCGACGATGTCCACGAGCTTGGCCTCGAAGTTCGGGTCCGTGCTCAGCTTGAAGGTCTCGACCCGGTGCGGCTTCAGCCCGTGGGCTACCCAGATCCGGTGGATGGTGGATTTGCCCAGGCCGGAGGCTTTGGCCATGCTCCGAACGCTCCAGTGTGTCGCGTTCTCGGGCTTCGCCTGAAGGGTCGCCTGGACGACCTCCTGCACCGTCTCGGCTTTGAGCACGGGCTTGCGCCCGCGCCCCGGACGCTCCCGTTCGATCCCTTCGAAACGCTCGGCCAGGAAGCGATTCCGCCATCGCATGGCCGACTTGAAATCGATGCCCAGGTCCGCACCGATGGCGCGATTCGAGAGCCCATCCGCTGCCAGCAGAACGATCCGAGCCCTCAGCACCAGCCGCGCCGGAAGCGTGCGGCTGCGGGTCATCCCCTCCAGCCGCTCACGCTCAGCTTCCGACAGTTCGATCTTCACGGGCTCCCACACTCGACGACCTCCAGTATCGAGTGCAGGAAAGCTGGAAATTGATCCCTGTATTACAGGGACACCACACTAGGTGTACCTGCCAATCAGGTTGTTCACCCGAATTCTGGGAAGCTGAAAGCGGCCCGCAGGGAACGAAGCCGGCGCGCAGCGAACTTCCATTCTTTTTGACGGATGGACGCTTCGCGGTGCCGCGTTCTGTTCAAACATTTTGACGCACCCGGAACCCCGCGCCCGCCGCCCAAACCCGCGCCCCCGTTGGGTTCAAGCCCTTCCGCCCGATCCGTCCAACCTGCGAATCATTTCGACGGATCACAGCGAACCATTTCGACGGATCACACGACGGATCACAACACTTCATCCGGGCGCCTTGCGGCGCCCGGATCTTGGCGGAAGGTGAGGGATTCGAACCCCCGGTGGGTTGCCCCACGACGGTTTTCAAGACCGCTGCCTTAAACCACTCGGCCAACCTTCCCTGGCTCCCATCATGGGCGGCGGGCGCCCTGGACGGCAAGAAGCCTTGCCCCGCCGGCGGCTTCGCGGTACGATCGATGCTTCCGGGAGAGATGCCGGAGTGGCCGATCGGGCTCGCCTGCTAAGCGAGTGTACTGGGTCAACCAGTACCGGGGGTTCGAATCCCCCTCTCTCCGCCAAAAGGGACCGCAAGCTGCTGGCAGCCTGCGGTCCTTTCCTCTATGGCCCCAGGCCCTCAACCCAGCAGGGCAGCGAGGGCCTCAAGCAGACGCGCGCGGTTGTGATCCGTCGAAATGATTCGCAGATTGGGCGGATCGGGAGACGGGGCCGGATGCCAATGGCGGCGCGGGTTTGGGCGGCGGGCGCGGGGTTCCGGGTGCGTCAAAATGTTTGAACGAAACGCGGCATCGCGAAGCGTCCATCCGTCAAAAAGAATGGAAGTTCACTGCGCGGCGGCTTCGTTCCCTGCGGGCCGCTTCGCTACCAGCTGGTGTTGCCGCCGAAGTCGTTGGTCACGGCGCGGGAGAGCCAGCAGACCCGCCCCAGCACGAGGCTCTGGATGGGGACTTCCTCCAGGCTGACCCGCACCGGCGCGAAGTGCTGGGCGTCCGAGAGCAGCACCATCTCCTGGCCTTCGATGCGGACGCGCTTCACGCGGGCATCCGTGCTGCTGGCGTCCGGGCGCACCAAGTGCAGCGCATCGCGCTTCGGGCGCACCCTGAGTTCCTCCGCCGTGTTGACCAGCGCCAGGTCGCCCGGGAAGACCGTGGGCCGCATCGAGTCCCCCTCGCAGCGCACCAGGTAGAGGTCTTCCGGAGTTCCCGCCCCGCAGTCCGCCAGAAGATCCTGGATGAATGCCGGCGTGAAGGGATAGCGCGGGGCCTGGGGGCCTGGATCTGCAATCTCCCCACCCGGCCCGCAGGATGCTAAGCCGGGAAGGACGGGTCTCCACACCTGGTCGACGCTGGCCCCTGGCTTCGAGGCCCACATGGGGCCTTCCCCCGTGAGCAGCCATTGTGCGGACACGCCGTAGAGATACTCTGCCGCGACAGCGGCCATGTCTGGAGGCTCAGCCAGGTCCTTCTCCCAGCGTGAGATGGCTGCATAGCTGACTCCAAGAGGTGCGCCGAACGCCTCCTGGCTCAGCTCCAGGGCCGAGCGCAGCTTGTGGAACCGCTTGCCAACTGTCTCTGAGGCCATTTCACGAAAGGTGGATTTGGTGGGTTGACTTCCACGAACCGTGGAATACTCTGAGTGCATCCACGCTTCGTGGACTAAGCAACCGGAGCCCAGAATGAGCCCTGAACCCTCCCAGCGCAAGAGGGCGGCCTACGGCCTGCCCCCGAGCCCCCAGGCCATCCTCCAGACCGCCTCGGACGTGCAATCCCTGATGGCGAATGGAATCAACCTGGACGGCAGTCTTCGCCCCGAAGCGATCCGTGCCCTGCTGAAGCTGAGAAACGTCAACCTGAGGGCTCTGGCAGAGACGAACGGTTACGCAGACCCCTATATCCACCAGGTTATCAACCGCGAACGTCACGACGTGGTTGTTGAAAACATCCTGGCTGCTGCCATGGGGCTCGACGCCGACCGTATCTGGGCCAGGCGTAGGGAAGACATCGCGTAGGTGATGCGATGTCTCGATCCTCGACAGTCGGATCAGCGCAATCCACGATTCGTGGGTCCGCCCTGACGACGACCCAACCCGCCGATGGAACAGCGGCCCAGATCATCGCCGGGGGGGCGCTGTCCGACAGCGGGACAGCGGCCCCCGGGGGGAGGACAGGGGGCCACCGCGCATGCCCCGCAATGAGACAAGATGCCACCGTTGGTGCTGTCACGGACACCACGGCGTCGGGGCCGCTGATCACCGTCAAAGCGGCTGCAGATCTCACTGGGCTCGATGAGCGGAGAATCAGAAAGGCCATCTCCTCCGGCAAGCTCCCCGCGACCGAGGAAACCGTCCAGGAGGGGCGCCACAAGGGGCGCATCCGCTACTCCGTAGCCCTGGCCGATCTCTTCGCCTACGCCCCCGCCGCCCGCGCGGCCTGGGAGCAGGCCCAGGCCGACCTCGCCGCCCGCCAGGTCATGCCGGTCGCCACGCGCCAGGCCCGCCCGGCCCTCAAGCGCGATCCCCTCCAGGTGGTGCTGCGGGCCAACCCCGCCAGCCTGGAGCGCGCCCAGGTCATCCAGCGGGCCCGCCTGGCCCTGCTGGAGAAGGCCGTGCGCCCCGCCGTGGCCAGCCTTCCCGAGGGCCAGCGCCGCCGCGCCAAGGCCGGCCTGCCCGGCTGGGTGCGCACCGACGCCCTCTCCTGGCTGCTCGGCAGCGTCGAAGGCCAGCAGCTGCTGCCCCTCCTGGGCGGCGCCCCCTCCGCCTCCACCCTGAACCGCTGGTGGCGGGCCCTGGTGGCCGATCCGAGCGGCGATGCCCTGAAGCCCCGCCACTCCGCCTGCGGCCGTCCCCGCGCCACCGACCTCACCCCCGGCCTGGAAGACGAGATCCGCGGCGCCTACGCCTACACCGGCAGCTTCCGCGGCGCCGCCGAGGTCCTGCAGCAGAAGGGTTACAGCCTGTCCGAGGCCACCGTGCGCCGGCGCCTCTCGGAGCTGGACCCCGCCATCCTCCTTGCCCTGCGCAAGGGCGAGCGGAAGGCGCTCACCGACCTGGGGCCCTACGTCCGCCGCCGCCCCAGCCTGCCCTTCCAGTGCTGGAGCATCGACGGCCACACGCTCGACGCCCTGGTGCTGTGGGATGACCCCCTCCCGGGCGAGAAGCTCGACCCCTTCCGGCCCCAGCTCTACGTGGTCCGGGACGTGGGCTCCGGCGCCATCCTGGCCTGCCAGATCGGGCACGGGCTCAACCGCTACCTGCCGCTCATGGCCATCGCGGACGCCATCCTGCACTTCGGCGTGATCCCCGAGGCCATCCAGCCCGACAACGGCTCCGAGGTCCGCAACGTCCTCTTCGAGGGGGATGAAGACCTGGTGGGCTACTGGGCCCAGCTGGGCATGGACTGGAAGGACGGCCAGGCCCTGGTCCACCACGCGCTGCCTTACAACTCCCGTTCCAAGCCGGTCGAGCGCGACTTCCGCACCCTCACCGAAGGCTTCAGCGCCCGTCTGCCCGCCTACGTGGGCGGCAGCCCCAGCGCCCGCCCCGGCGCCCCCCTGGCCGCCGCCAAGGCCGGCGGGCACTTCGAGACCGTGGCCAGCCTCAAGGCCCGCCTGAACGCCTGGCTGGGCGAGAAGATCCAGCAGGAGCGCATCGTCCAGCGCCGCCGCATCACCCCTTGCCTGGCCCTCCAGGAGATGCGGGACCGCCTGGTGCAGGAGCTGGGGGCCGACCACCCCCGCTTCGTGCGCCCCGGCCAGGAGTGGCGCGTGCTGCCGGGGCTCCGCGCCCGCCTGGTGCGCGGCTTCGTGTGCGCCCGCATCGAGGGCCAGGATCTGCGCTTCCACACCCCCGTGCTCGACGGCCTCGACGTCGACGGCCTCACCGTGCGCATCAACCCCTGGGACATCACCCAGGCCTGGCTGTGCCGGGGCAACGAGCTGCTTGACGCCCTCACCTACGTGCCCGATGGGCCCGAGCTGGGCGCCGGCAGCACCGACGTGGTGGCCCTGCGCATCGCCAAGAACATCGAGCGGCGCCAGAAGGGCATCATCCGCCAGGCCACCCTGCTGCAGGAGCGCAACCGCCGCGAGGCGGGCATGCTCACGGGCCACCAGGCCCTGGCCGCCGCCCCGGTCGAGCCCCCCCGGGAGCTCGGGCGGGACCTCACCCAGGAGCAGCAGGCCCTCGCCGCCCAGATTGAGGCCCAGCTGGGCCTCCAGGCCATCCCCCAGCTCGACCCCGCCCTGGGCCGCCCGGCACCCGCCGAGCGGAGGCACATCCAGGACGACCTCGACTGGGCTCTCTTCGTCCTCAACCACCCCGAGCAGGCGGATCCGGAGGAAATCCGGGAGCTCAACGCCGCCCTGCGTTCGGACTCCGATCCCACCCTGCGCCTCCGGCTCACCCAGGCCCTCGGCGCAGCTCCCTCACCCATCCCCCTTCCCAAGGAGGCTTGATGAAAGCCGTCTTTGCCCCAGTCAGCAACGTGGACCGTTTCCTCGCGGGAATGGCCCTGGTCCAGAAGCGAGGTGCCGCCGAGGCCAGCATGATGCTGGTCACCAGCGAGCCCGGCTTCGGCAAAACCGAAACCCTGCAGTGGTATGTCACCCAGCAGCCCCACGCGGTCTACCTGCGGTGCAAGAGCGGCTACACGCGCCACTGGTTCCTGAAGGACCTGCTGCACGAGCTGGGCATCCAGCCCGCCCGCCTCACCGAGGACATGTTCCGGCAGGCCAAGGAAGCCCTCGGCAGCCTCCCCTACATCCTGGTGATCGACGAGATCGAGCACGCCCTGGCGGACATCCGCGTCATGGAGGCCATCCGCGACCTCAGCGACCTCACCGAGATCCCCGTGGTGCTGGTGGGCATGGACCAGGTGAAGGACAAGATCCGCGCCCGCTACCCCCAGATCACCAGCCGCATCGCCACCATCGTCCACTTCCAGCCCGTCACGGAGCAGGACATCCGCACCGCGGCCGCCCACCTGCTGGAGGGCCTCACCCTCTCCGATGACCTGGTGGCCGAGATCCTGCGCCGCTGCGAGGGCCGGATGCGCCTGGTCCTGAACGCCCTGGCCAACTGCGAGCGCATCGCCAAGGCGCGCCGGGCGGGGCAGTTGGGGCTGGCCGACGTCGATGGCCAGGAACTGATCCACGACTGGCAGCGCCGCCCGGCCACCGCCAAGGCCGCCATCCGCCTGAGGCGCGCATGAGCACCGCCGCCAACGGAAGCACCGCCGCTCAGGTGCTGGATGCCTGCCGCCACTTCCTGGGCCGAATCCGCCTCCAAGATCTGGTGGAACAGACAGGCTTCACGACGACGCGAACCCGGTTCGCCGTCCAGACCCTTGTATCGCGGGGGCTGCTCAGTTGGGTGGACCGTGGCACCTACCGTCTCACACCCAACGGCTTCGAGGCCCTCGTGGGCGAACTGGACCTCCGGCCCGGTCCCCGCGGGCCGCGCCACGAGCTGCCCCAGACCGGCATCCGCACCCGCGTGTGGCGTGCCCTGCGGCTGCAGCAGAAGGGCTCCATCCGCGACCTGCTCACCCTGGCCAGCCGGGGGGAGGCCCTGGACCGGGAGGACACCAAGAAATACCTGGGCGCCCTCACCAAGGCGGGCTACCTGCGCCGCCTGCAAGTGCGGGGCGAACACCGGGAGACCCGCTACCTCCTGATCCGGGACACCGGCCCGAAGGCCCCCCAGTGGGACAAGCGCCGCGCCCGGGTCCACGACGCCAACACCGGAACGACCTATGAGCTGGCGTGACCTCCTGCAGGCCGAGATCGCCGTTCGGAACCCGGGAGGGCTCACGAAAGTGGCCACCGAGCTGGGCTATGCCCGCTCCAGCCTCTCCCTGGCCCTCCACGGCCGCTACGTCGGCTCCACGGCGCGCATCGAGGCCGCCGTCCTGGCCCGCTACGGCCGCGTGGCCTGCCCCGTCCTGGGGCGCCAGCTCACCGCCGAAGACTGCCGCACGCACCGCAACCGTCCATCCCCCACCAGCAGCGCCCGGGCCCTGAAGGAATGGGCCGCCTGCCAGGCCTGCACCCACAACGCGGAGAAAGCCATGAACGCCGCCAGCCTCATCGCCTCAGCCCTCGCCGCCCGCGAGGCCTGCGAGAGCACCCACAGCCCCGACGCCCTGCGCCAGGCCGGAGAAGCATTCCTCGCCTTCGCCGAGGCCATCGCCCGCACCCCGGTGGACGAGCAGCGTCTCGCCATGGCCAGCCGTGACCCCCGCGGCCGCCCCGTGCCGACCCTCGTGGACGTCTTCCGGGCCTACCAGGCCGCTGGGCAGCGGGTCATGGACCAGGCCTGCCTGGCCCCGGGCGCATGAATCCCCACCTCCGCCGGGCGGCCCTGGTCCTGGGCCTGCCCGTCCTCCTGCTCCTCCACCTCCGCGACGCGTGGAAGCGCCGCGCCTTCCGCAAACACCACCACTAGGAGTCATCCGTGACCACCACCCGCATCCCTGAGGGATACCGCCAGAACGCCAGCGGCGATCTGGTGAAGCTCGAAAACATCAAGGAAATCGACCTCCAGCGCGACGAGCTGGTGGTCTCCATCGCCGAGCGCGCCCGTCTGCACTCGGGCGAACTGGCCGCCTTCAAGGGCCAGGTCTTCGATGAGGTCCAGGCCTTCGTGGCGGAGTCCGCCGCGAGATACAAGGCCAGGATCGGCGGAACCAAGGGCAACCTGACCCTCTTCAGCTTCGACGGCCGCTTCAAGCTCCAGGTCTCCAACCAGGACAACATCTGCTTCGACGAGCGCCTGCACGCCGCCAAGGAGCTGGTGGACAAGTGCATCAAGAAGTGGAGTGACGGGGCAGACGACAAGCTGCTGGCCCTGGTCAACGGCGCCTTCGACGTGGACAAGGCCGGGAACCTCAACGTGCGCCGCGTCCTGGAGCTGCGCCGCCTCGACATCGACGACCCCACCTGGAAGAAGGCCATGGACGCCATCGGCGACAGCATCCAGGTCGTGGGCTCCAAGAGCTACATCCGGGTCTACGAGCGCGATGCCACGGGCACCTACCAGCCCATCGCCCTCGACGTGGCGAGCGCCTGACATGCCGCGCCGCAATTCCCCCCCCCTCCGCACTTGGACGCGCGTCGACATCGGATCCGTCCTGCAGCTCGAGAACGGGACGTGGCTTGCCCACGTCTGGAAGGGCCGGGACGGCCTCTGGAGGGCCTCCACCTGCAGCCGGAAAGCCGAGATCCACGGCCCCTACGGCAGTGAATCCGAAGCCCGCACCGCCATCGCCGAACGCGTCTGAAGGAAGCTCCATGGCCGCCGAACCCAGCACCGCCGAAATCCTCCCCGTCACCGTGCAGGTGGGCGGCCGGTCGTTCCTCTGGACGCCGGGCACCGGCCTGGATCCCGCGGTCGTGGAAGCCTGCGTCCCCTTCGTGGCCCGGGAGGCCAACCGGCTGCGGGGCGTGGCCCGCAGCCGGGGCCTGTCCACGGAGGACCTGATCCAGGACGGCTGCGTGGGCCTGCTGGAGGCGGCCAGGCGCTTCGATCCGCTCCGGGGCACCACCTTCCTCACCTACGCCTGCTGGTGGGTGCGCCAGGCCCAGCTCCACGCCATCCAGGAGCGGGCCGTCCACCTCTCCAGCCGGGAGGCCGAGCAGCTCCGCCGGGCTGGCGCCACGCCGCCCTGCTGCTCCCTGGACACCCCGCTGCCCTCCGGCGACCCGCTGTGGGTCCTGCTGGAG
>CAXYVC010000112.1:0-9278 GCA_964292295.1 uncultured bacterium | reverse complement strand
GAGGCGGGGTGGAAAGGGGGGGGCCGCGTCCCTTACTCGCCGGAACAGCGGCCCAGTTTTGCCGGCAACGACCCCAGCGACGTCTTTGACGAGTAGTCTCCCGCGTGTGCCGTTCCTCCCGCACGCCAAGGGGGGCCTGCGCCCCTGGGGCCCGCGGTAGGGCTCTCCCGCCGCCACGGGCCCTGGCGCGGCCCCTGTGCCACCTGCCCCCAGCGGGAGGCGCGACCCTGCGAGGGCTTCCGGCACCCGTGGCAGCGGGAACGGGCCTTCCGGCGGCGGGCTTCGCAGCTGCTGGAAGGGGATTCTCGTGACAGGGGGATGGACCGCCTTCGCTAAGGTGGAAACCGCTCGGGGCTTCCCGGGAGGGCTTCCATGGGATGGGTCCCGGGGGCTCTTCGTCCCGGTGAGGGCCGCGGAATGACGCGGCTTCCCGCCCCAGGAGCGCTCCGGAGCCAGACATGATCGGACCCTTTCTCAACGCCGGGGGCATCGTCGTGGGAGCCATGGCGGGCGGTTTCGCGGGCCATCGCCTCCCCGAACGGGTTCGCCACGGGCTTCCGTCCGTCTTCGGGCTGGTGGCCATGGGGATCGGCGTGGCCCTCACGGTCAAGGCCGAGCACTTCTCGGTCATCGTGCTCTCCCTGGTGCTGGGCACCTTCCTGGGCGAATGGGCCGACCTGCAGGATCGGGTCCACGTGCTGGCGCACCGGGCCCAGGGCTGGCTGCCAAGAACCGCCGCAGGGGAAGCCTCGGACGAGGACATCGACCGCATGGCTGCGACGTTCAGCAGCCTGATCGTGCTCTTCTGCGCCAGCTCCACCGGCTTCGTCGGGGCGCTGCGGGAGGGGCTTGGCGGGGATACGACGCTGCTGGTGGCCAAGGCGATCCTGGACCTCTTCACGGCCCTGGTCTTTGCGGTCACCGTGGGCTATCAGGTGGCGCTGCTCGGGCTCCCCGTCCTGCTCATCGAGGGGGGACTGGTGCTCGGCGCCCATCACGTGGCCCTCCACGCGAGCCCGTCCCTGATCCTGGACCTGTCCGCCTGCGGGGGCATCATCCTGGTGGGGACGGGATTCCGGATCCTGGACATCAAGCCCATCCGGGTGATCAACATGCTTCCGTCCCTGGTGCTGCTTCCCCTGCTCGCGGGCCTCATGGCCAGGCTGCTCCGCTGAAGGGTTTCAGAGGCGGACTGCTACACTGGAACACAACGAGAAGTGGAGAGGTGCATGAAGGTTCTGATCCTTGGCGTCAACGGGTTCATCGGTTCCCACCTCGTGGGGCGCATCCTGCGCGACACGAACTGGGAGATCTACGGCATGGATCTCTCGGCCCACAAGATCGCCGAACACCTGGGGAACCCGCGCTTCCACTTCGTGGAGGGGGACATCTCCATCAGCCGGGAGTGGATCGAATACCACGTGAAGAAGTGCGACGTGGTGCTGCCCCTGGTGGCCATCGCCACGCCCAAGATCTACGTGACGGACCCCCTGCGCGTCTTCGAGCTGGACTTCGAGGAGAACCTGCGGATCGTGCGTTCCTGCGTGAAGTACCGCAAGCGCATCATCTTCCCCAGCACCTCCGAGGTGTACGGGATGTGCGCGGACGCGGCCTTCGACGAGGAGACCAGCAACCTGGTGACGGGTCCCATCCCCATGCACCGCTGGATCTACAGCACCAGCAAGCAGCTGCTGGACCGGGTGATCTGGGCCTACGGTCTCCAGCAGGGCCTGAAGTTCACCCTCTTCCGTCCCTTCAACTGGATGGGCGCCCGCCTGGACAGCCTGGCCACGGCGAAGGAGGGGTCCAGCCGCCTGGTGACCCAGTTCAGCTGGAACCTCTTCAACGGCGAACCCCTGCACCTGGTGGACGGCGGCCACGCGCGCCGCTGCTTCTGCGACGTGGAGGACGCCATGGACGGCCTGATGGCCATCCTGGAAAACAAGGACGGCCGCGCGGACGGGAAGATCTTCAACATCGGGAACCCCGCCAACGACCGCAGCGTGCGCGAAATCGCCGAGATGATGATCCGCATCTGGAAGGAGCACCCCTTCCGCCTGGAGCGCGGCATGCCTGAGGGCACCGTGCTTGACGCCGACAGCGGGGACTTCTACGGCAAGGGCTACCAGGACGTCATGCGCCGCACGCCCAGCATCCGCCGCATGCAGGAGACCTTCGGCTTCAACCCCAAGGTCGGCATGGAGGAGAGCCTGAAGAAGGCCATGGACTTCTTCGTGGAGGAGCACAAGGCGCTCGAGAAGATCGTCGAGACCGAGGCCTAGCGCCGCCTTTCCTGGCCCTGGCCTCCCGGGAGCGACCGTGACGCGCAAGGAACGCTGGCAGTTCTGGATCCTCTGGCTCGCCCTCGGCCTCGCGCCCCTCTTCCTGCGCCCCCTGTGGGAGCCGGACGAGGCGCGCTACGCCGAGATCCCCCGCGAGATGCTCCGCTCGGGCGATTGGCTGACGCCCACCCTCAACCAGGTGGCCTACTTCGAGAAGCCGCCCCTGCAGTACTGGCTGAGTGCGGCCTCCATGAAGCTCTTCGGCGTGCAGCCCTGGGCCGCGCGCCTGCCCCTGGCGCTGGCCTCCCTGCTCGCCCTCTGGGCCGCCTGGCGCCTGGCCAGGCGCCTGGGCGCACCCAGGCCTCTCTGGGCGGCCTTCATGGCCGCCACCATGCTGCTGGGCTTCTTCTGCGGCCAGGTGCTCACGCTGGACGCCCTCTTCGCCGCCTTCCTGGCGGTGGCCCTCTGCGGCGTGGTGGAGGCGGTGGGCGCGCGCTGTGCGGGCGGTCCTGCGCTGCCCTGGACCCTGCTCGCCTTCGGCGCCCTGGCGGCGGCCACCCTCACCAAGGGCATCGCCGCCCCCGTCCTGCTCGGCGGCGCGGCCCTGGCCAGCCTCGTGTGGACCCGCGGCGAGGCCCGGCTCCGCCGCGCGGTGCTGCGCACCCTCTTCGATCCCTTGGGCTGGGTGCTCCTGCTGGCGCTCACGGTGCCCTGGTTCGTGGCGGTGGACCGCGCGAACCCGGGCCACGCCCGCTTCTTCTTCATCCATGAGCACTTCGCCCGCTTCACCTCCCACGTGCACCGCCGGGAGGCCTCCTCCAACTGGGTGGTGGACAAGCTCTACTTCCCGGGCGTCTTCCTGGTGGGCGTGCTGCCTTGGCTGGCCGCGAGCCTGCTGGGCCTGCGCCGGGCCTGGGGCTTCCTGCGCCGTCGCCTGGCGCCGGCGGGGGAGGCGGGTGGCCTGAACCGCTGGACCGTGGCCCTCCTGCTGGCGGCCTTCGCCATGCCCATGCTCTTCTTCAGCGCCTCGGGTTCGAAGCTCTACCCTTACATCCTTCCCGTGGTGGTGCCCGTGGCGGTGCTGGCCTGTGCCTTCGCGGAGGAAGCGGAGGGCTGGGCGCCCTTCCGCCGGGCGGGCCGGGAGCTGCTGCTCCTGGGCCTGCTGGCGGTCCTCGGCGGGGCGGCCCTCGGGAAGGGGGCCCACGTCCTGCCTTTGGCCCTGGCCGCGGGGCTCGCCCTGGCGCTCACGGGCCTCTGGGCCCTGCGTCCGCGCCATCTCACGGCCATCCGCTGGGCTGCTGCCCTCGGGGCCTCCCTGCTGCTCCTGGTGGTGGCGGCCCAGCGGGCGGTCGGGGCCTCCAAATCCGTGGATCACCTGGTGGCCCGGGCCCCGGCCGGGGCGCAGTGGATGAGCATCGGCTACTACCACCAGGGCATCGCCTTCCGCACCGGCACCCGCGTGACGGTGGTGGCGGGGGCCGGCGAGCTGGCCTTCGGGCGGGACCGCCTGTCCGAGGCCGAGCAGCGGCGCTGGTTCCCTGAGGCGGAGGACCTGGAGGCCGCGGCGGCGCGCCTGCGTGCGGAGGCTCCGGAGCGGCCCGTGTGGGCCATCGCCGCCCGCCGCTTCTGGGAGCGCCAGCCTGAGGCCCGCCGTGCCGCCTGGGAGGTGGTGGCCTCCACCCGTTCCCATCGCCTGTTGCGCATGCGCTGATGGGTTCGTCCATCTACCTGGACCACAACGCCACCACGCCCCTGGCGCCGGAGGCGCTGGAGGCCATGCTGCCCTGGTTCCGGGAGCGGGCGGGCAACCCGAGCAGCGCCCACCACCAGGGCCTGCTGGCCGCGGGCGCCCTGGAGGCGGCCCGGACGCAGGTGGCCGCCCTGTTCGGTGCGGAGGCGCCTGAGCTCGTCTTCACCTCCGGCGGAACCGAGGCCTTGAACCACGCCTGGCGGGGACTTCTGGAGGCCTTTCCCGGGAAGCGCCACGTGGTCACCACCGCGGTGGAGCACGCCGCCGTGCTGGCCCTGGCCGCCTGGGCGCGCCGTCAGGGCGTGGCGGTGGACGTGGTGGGGGTGGATGCCGAGGGCCGGGTGGACCTGGCGGCCCTGGAAGCCGCGCTGCGCCCCGACACCGCCTTCGTCTCCCTGATGGCCGCCAACAACGAGACGGGGGTGCTCCAGCCCGTGGGGGAGGCCGGCCGCCTGGCCCACGCCGCTGGGGCGCTCCTGGTGGTCGACGCGGTGCAGGCCGCGGGGCGCGTGCCCGTGCACCCGGGGGGCTGGGCCGCGGATCTGGTGGCCCTGAGCGCCCACAAGCTGCATGGCCCCAAGGGCGTCGGCGCCCTCTGGGTGCGCCGGGGGCTCCGGCTCCCGCCCCTCCTGCTGGGCGGGGGCCAGGGGGGTGGGCCCCCGGGCGGGACCGAGGACCTGCCGGGGATCGTGGGCTTCGGCGGGGGGGGCCGCCCGGCGCTGGAGGGCCTGGAGGCCATGGAGGCGGTGCGCCGCCTGCGGGACCGGTTGGAGGCGGCGCTCCGCCTTTTATCCGGCTGCGTGATCCACGGTGCCGGTGCGCCGCGGCTGCCCAACACCCTCTCCTGTTCCTTCGCCGGGGTGGAGGGCGAGGCCCTGCTGCTGGCCCTCGATGCCGAGGGCGTATGCGCCTCCACCGGCAGCGCCTGCGCGGGCGGTCGGCCGGGGCCCACCCACGTGCTGACGGCCATGGGGGTGGATCCCGAACGGGCCAAGGGGCACCTGCGCCTGAGCCTGGGGCGCGGCACCACGGAAGCGGAATGCGCACGGGTGGCGGAATGCCTGCCGCGTCTGGTGGCGGCGCTGCGCGGCGCCCGCTGAACAAGGACCCGGAAGGCCCTTCCGCCGGAGCGAGGGGCGTGGACCTGCCCCGGCGACCGGAGTCCATCCCAGTCCGGCCTTCTGTGCGGGTCAGCCGTTGCGCTTGAAGACCAGCTTGTAGGTGAAGGGGTTGGCGAGCTTGGGGTGGGTGTAGGTGGCCTGGATGGCCAGGGTCTCGCCGTCCTTGCGCAGGGTGAAGGCGTGCTCCAGGGCGTAGCCGTCGCCCTGGAAGGCGAGCGTCAGGCGGCCGCCCTCGCCGCTGCGGCGGACCTGGAAGCGCTCACCGTCCTTCCGCTTCCAGGTGGTCGTGGTGGCGCCGGGCTCGAATTCCACGGGGAGCTCGCGGCCGTAGAGGAAGCTGGGGGCGTCGCCGCCGGTGAGGTCGAGGCTGGGCCAGCTCTGGCAGGCCTTCTGGAGCTTCTTCTTCCAGAACAGCTTCATGGCGAAGTTCTGATCCTGCAGGTGCGCCTCGATGGCGGCCTCCAGGGCGTCGCTGTCCTCCGGGGCCAGGCTCCACTCCCCGTCCCAGCGGGGCGCCTTCTGGGCCTTGGCCGCCGGGGCCTCCTTCCGGCCCTGGGCGTGGCCGGGCAGGGCGAGGGCGAAGGCGAGCAGGGCGAGGGCCGGCGTGCGCATGGGAGCTCCTTTGGGGGATGGCCTGTCCAGGATAGCTTCAGCCCTTCCAGCGCGGGGCTCCGGGTTCCGCCAGGCCGAGCTGGTCCAGCACGCGGGTGGCGAAGGCGTCCTGGACCACCTCCAGGGTCGCCGCGCCGCCGTAGTACCCGGGGCTCAAGGGCATGACCACGGCGCCCGCGTCGTGCGCCCGCAGCATGTTCTCCAGGTGGATGCGGTTCAGGGGGGTTTCGCGGAGGCAGAGCACCAGGGGGCGCCGCTCCTTCAGGCACACGTCCGCCGCGCGGGAGATGAGGTTCGTGCTGGTCCCGGAGGCGATGCGCCCCAGGGCGCCCGCAGAACAGGGCAGGAGGACCATGCCGTCCAGGAGGCAGCTGCCGCTGGCCAGATCCGCGCCCAGGTCTTGTGCGTCCCGCAGGTGTGCCTTGGGGGAGAGGGCGGCCAGCGCCTCGGGGGAGAGGCCGCACTCGTCCAGGAGGCAGCGCCGGCCCGCGGCGCTGAGGAGCAGGTCCACCCGGGAGACGCCGGGATGGGCCTGGAGACGGCGCAGGAACTGCACGCCGAAGGCGGAACCCGAGGCCCCGGTGAGGGCCAGGGCGATCCGTCGCGCCGTCACGAGGCGCTTCCGAGGCGCAGGGCCAGGGCGAAGAGGGCCGCGTAGGAGCAGCAGCAGAGCAGGAGCGGCGTGTAGCAGGCACAGATGCCGCGCCAGGTGTCGCAGCGGTGGATGCGCGCAAGGCCGTAGCCCAGCAGCACGGGAGCGCCCAGGGCGGCGAAGGCGCCCACCATGGGGATCGCCGAGGCCAGCGCCAGGAAGGCGCTGGCGTAGCCCGTGGCCCGGATGGTGGCGGGAAGGCCCGCCCCGGGCCGGACGCCGCCCCAGAGCCAGAGCAGGCCGTGCAGGATGGCACCGCCCACCACCATGCCCAGGAAGGCCATGAGGGGGGTGAGCACCAGGAGGGCCGCGCTCATGCCGCCGAAGATGGCGTGGAGCAGCCAGGAGGGGGGGGCGGAGGGATCGCCCTTCGACAGCAGGGGCACGAAGCCCATGAAGAGCAGCATCATGGCCAGCGAGAGCAGCAGGTAGGGCACCAGCAGCAGGAGCTGGAAGCGCCAGGGGGCGCTGAAGCCCGTGGTCGCCGGGACGCGCAGGAAGAAGGCGCGGGGGCTGCGGAAGAGCAGGGAGAACATGGCCCAGACCCGGGGCCAGAAGCGCGGCTCCGCGGCCAGGTCCTCGAAGGGCAGCGGGCTCAGGGCTCCGGCCTCGGCCTCGTGTTCCGCCAGGGTCGCGTGGGAGGCTTCGAAGGGATTCGTGTCCATCAGCGGGTCCAGGCGGGGAGGGCGGCGAGGGTGGGCATGACGAGGCACCAGAAGGCGAGGAAGGGCGCGGCCACGGCCACCACTCCGCGCCAGACCTCGGTACGGTGCAGGCGGGCCAGGGTGAAGCCCAGGTAGCCGATCCAGAGGGGCAGGAGGATCAGGTTCACGGGGGGCAGCCAGGCCAGGGGCGCGTAGAAGCCCCAGGCGTAGGCGGTCATGCGGAAGGTCTGGCGGTAGCCCAGGCGCTGCCGGGTTCCGCCCGCCATCCAGAGGCCGGCGTGGAAGATCAGGGCCAGGGCAAAGGCTGCCAAAAGCAGTACCGGGACCTGGGCGAGCAGGGCGTGGGTGAGGCGGCTGTGCGCCGGGCCGCTGATCAGCCGGAAGGTGGCCCGCCCCAGGAGGAAGGCCAGGGCGTGGAAGGGCAGGGCCACCACGACCGAGAAGAACCAGGCGGGCAGGACGTCCTTCCGCAGGGCCAGCCGTGCCGCGAAGGTGGCCGGGTGGCGGAAGCCCAGGCGGAAGGTTGCCTGGAGGCGGTCCGCGAAGCGGGGATGGCGCTCCGGCGCCTCGAAGGGGACCGGGTGCGCAAGACCCGGATCGGTCTCCTGGAAGTCGGAGCTGTGGCGGGGCTGTTCCATGGGGACCCTTCCGCGGGCGCCGTCCCCCTGGCCGGAGGACGGAGCGGGAGTTCCATCATAGCGGATCAGGGGCGGGCGCCTTCGGACGCCAGGGCCTCCACGCGCTCCCGTACCTGGGCCATCAGCTCATCCCTGGACCGCCCGGCACTCTCCACCGGTGCGCCGAAGCGGAGGCGGATGCGGCCGGGACGGATGCGCCGGCTCTTGGGCGGAAGCACCGCGAAGGCGCCGTGCAGCCCCACGGGCACGATGGGAACGCCCGCGTCCTGGGCCAGGATGAAGCCCCCCTTCTTGAAGGGGCCCAGGGCACCGCTGCGGGTGCGGGTTCCCTCGGGGAAGATGACCACGCTCTTGCCGCCGCGGATCTGCTCCGCCGCGTGCTTCAGGCTCGCGATGGCGCGTTCGCGGCGCCCCCGGTCGATGAAGATCGTTCCGGCCGCCCAGGCGGCCCATCCCACCAGGGGGATCCAGCGCACCTGCTTCTTGCTGATGAAGACCGCCCCCGCCGGGATGGCCGCCACCAGCATGGGCGGGTCCAGGTTGCTCTGATGGTTGGCCATGAAGACCGCAGGGCTGCGGCCCTCCCGGATGGCCTCGGGCAGGAGCTCCAGGCCCTCCACCTCGAAGCGCACGCCGCAGACGGCGAGGAGCTGGCGCACGCACAGCCGCGTGAAGAGGCGGTACGCGCGCCGGGGGCCCAGCACCGGGGCCGTGAGCAGGATGAGCAGGGCGGTGAGGGGGACGGTCAACAGGGCCCACGCCGTGGTGCAAAGGCTCCACAGGGGATGCTGCTTCCAGGTGGCCATGCGCGTTCCTCCCTGGGCTCCATTGAACCCGGATTTTGCGGCTCGACAGAAGGGCTCTGCCAGAGCCGTCCTTCGAGCGCTTGCGGCTCGCGACGCTCGGGTCGTGCGGGTCCCCGCTTCGGGCGCATGCGCCCTGCGCGACCCGCATCGCCCCTCGCAGTTCGGTCCAGACCGGGCCTGGCCCACGTCCGCTCCACGCCTTTCGCTACCGTGACCATCGGCTGAAGGCCGATAGGGCCGAATCGACGAAGTCGATTGCGGGGCCGAAGGGAGGCTCCATCGCTGCGAGCCGTGGCGAGCAGGAGCAGGCCGCGGTGCGGCCTGCAATCGATGGAGGAAGGGCAAAGCCCAAGCCAAAGGCTCGCCGCAACCGCATCATCTGGGTTGAACCCAACTTTGCGATTGGACGGGTTGTGCCTGCCCTGGAGCTCCTCACTTCCCGGCGGCGGCAAAGGCCCTGGGGAAGAGGAGGTGGTTTTCCAGGTGGATATGGCGGTGCAGGTTGTCCTCCAGGTCCCGGAGCCCCTGGTAGAGCTGCCGCACGACGCCCTTGGCATCCGCCGGGGGGGTGTAGTCGCCGGTGATCAGCCGGATGTTCTGCATGAGCTCCTCCGCCGCCAGGTGCTCCGCCTCCAGGATCCGCACCGGGTCCAGGGCCAGCTCCGCGTCCTCGGGCGCATGGCCGGAGGTCATGGCCACGAGGGCGGGGTAGAGCTTCTGCTCCTCCATGGCCAGATGCTGGCGCAGGTCGG
>CAXYVC010000111.1:0-9446 GCA_964292295.1 uncultured bacterium | reverse complement strand
CCCCCGCCCCCCCCCCCTGTTGAGGCATCCATGAGCGACCTGACCTACCTGCACAACGGCGCCACCTCCTTCCCGAAGCCGCCGGAGGTGTACACCTTCATGGACACCTTCTACCGCCAGTACGGCGTGAACCCCGGCCGCAGCGGCTTCGACCTCTGCCTGGAGGCGGGAACCCTGGTGGATGACACCCGCAAGCTGATGACGCGCTTCTTCAACGGCGGGTCCGACGCCAACCGCCTGGTCTTCGGCTACAACTCCACCGACGCGCTGAACCTGGCCATCTTCGGCCTGCTGCAGCCCGGCGATCACGCGGTGACCACCCACGTGGAGCACAACGCCACCCTTCGCCCCCTGTGGCACCTGGAGCAGACCGGCGTCGAGGTGGACTGGGTCGACTTCCGCGAGGACGGCTTCGTGGACCCCGAGGAGTTCGTGAGCCGCTTCAAGCCCAACACCAAGGTCGCCGTGGTGAACCACGGCTCCAACGTCATCGGCACCATCCAGCCCGTGGCGGAGATCGGCCGCGCGTGCCGCGCCCGCGGCATCCACTTGGTGGTGGACGCCTCCCAGACCGCGGGCATGATCCCCATCGACATGGAGGCCATGGGCATCGACGTGCTCGCCTTCACGGGGCACAAGAGCCTGATGGGCCCCATGGGCATCGGCGGCATGTACGTGCGCGAGGGGGTGGAGATCCGCCACACCCGCGCCGGCGGCACGGGCGTGCGCTCGGCGCAGCGCCACCACCTGGACGAGTATCCCTACCGCATGGAATACGGCACCCCGAACCTTCCCGGCATCGCCGGCTTGAACGCCGGCGTGAAGTGGGTGATGGAGAAGGGGGTGGAGAACATCTACCGTCACGAGATGGCGCTGTGGGAACGCCTCCGCCAGGGACTGTCCAACGTGGAGGGCGTGAAGCTGTACTGCCAGGACAGCGCGAAGAACCACCTGAGCGTCTTCCTCTTCAACGTCGAGGGCATGGAGGCCGGCGACGTGGGCACCCTCCTGGACGTGGACCACAACATCGCCTGCCGCACGGGCCTGCACTGCGCGCCCATGGTCCACGAGCACCTGGGAACCGACAAGCTGCACGGCGCCGTGCGCCTGGGCATCGGCGTCTTCAACACCGAAGCCCACATCGACACGGCCATCCACGCGGTGCAGGAGATCGCCGCCATGGCCCTGGCCCGCACCCGGTGAGCGCCCATCGCAGGCCATGACGGAAGGCGGGGCCGGGTGACTGGCCCCGCCTTCCGTTCTGTCGCACACTAGGAAACCCATGCGCGCCAGACTCGTTCCCGACAAGATGTCCCTCGACCAGGCGATCCTCCACCTCGTGTCCACCCACGTGGTGCCGGACCAGGCCACCCTGCTGCGCCTCCTCGCCCAGGAGGGCTTCAGCCTCACCCAGGGGACCCTCTCCCGACATCTGGCCAAACTCTCGATCCAGAAGCGCGAGGGGCACTACCAGCGGGTGATCCCGAAGGACCATCCCCTTCCGCCCTACGAGCTGCACCTTTCGCCCCCGAACCTCATCCTGCTCACCACCGGGCCCGGCTTCGGCATGGCCCTCGCCGTGCGCGTGGACCGCAGCCACATCCCCGGCGTGGCTGGCTCCATCGCCGGCGAGGACTCTCTGCTGATCGTCATCGCCGGCGGCACACCCATCGCCGAGGTACAGGCCCGCCTGATCGAGATCCTGGGACAGCCCCAGGATTGAGGCCCCAGGACCGAGGGATGCCTCCTGGACGCCGGGCGCGCGGAAGGTCCATGATGAAAATCGGAGATCAACCCACGATGGCCCCTCGCAAACCCACGCGTTCCCCCGAGACCGAGACCGAGCCGATCGCGCCCAAGGTCCCCAAGGCCTCCGCCAAGACCAAGGCCGCCCCCAAGACCAAGGCGGCTTCGGCCAAGGGTGGCAAGGCCGCCACCAAGGCTCTCGAGCCTGCGGTCGAGGCGGAAGCCGTCCCCAAGGCCCCCGCCAAGCGCGGCTGCCGCAAGGCCTCCTGCGAGGTACCGGCCGAGCCGAAGGTCGTCCCGGCCGAAGCCGCGCCCAAGCCCCGGGCCCGGAAGAGCGCCCCCAAGCCTGCCGAAGCACCACTCCCGGCCGAGGCGGAAACGATCTCCCCCGGCCTCCCGGAACTCGCCCGCGTGGCGCTGAAAGCCATCTGCGCCGGCAAGTCCAACGAGCTGATCTTCCTGGACGCGGACGCCAACCCCCCCCGCACCTTCGAGGCGCGCCAGATCATCTACGACCTCTTCACCGACCAGTGGTTCCTCTGGGGCTGGGCCCGCCGCTACAACGCCGAGCGGCACCACCGCCTGGACCACCTGAAGGAGGTCAACCCCGTGGAGGGGCCCGGGCGCTCCGCCCAGGGGCCGTACCCGGAGGGGACCCCCGCCAACCAGCTGGGCGGATGGCTGGGGGGTGAGCCCATCCCCGTGAAGGCCCTGCTGATGAAGCAGTGGATCTTCGCCGTGCGCCAAGCTCCGGCCCCCTTCCCGGCCTTCCGGATGGAGGAGCAGGAGGAGGGCAAGGTCCTGGTCAGCTTCACGGGCACGGACCTGCGCGCCATCGCCCGCTGGTGCATGCAGTTCGGCGACGGCATCCAGGTGCTGGAGCCCCAGCGTCTCGCGGACCGCATGCGGCAGGTGGCGGTGGCCTGGGGCGCCAAGCTGGCCCCCGCGCCCGCCCCGCAGCCCTCCCAGCCCAAGGCCCGACCGGAGCCGAGGCCCGAATCGAAGCCCGAGCCGAAGCCCGAGAGCCGCGAAGCCCGGCGGGAGCCGAAGCCCGAGCCGCGGCGCGAGGAGCCCCGGCGGGAGCGCCGACCCGAACCGAGGCGTGAGGAATCCGACACCAAGCCCGCCAAGGCCGGCCGGGTCGAGGTCCGGCTCGAGCGCCTGTAGCCCCCCCTTCCGGTGCATCCGAACCCCGCGAAAGCGGGGTTCGGCGTCTCCAGGGATTCTTGACCGCCGCAATCAGGAAAGCTAGACTGGCCCTCCCGGACGGAAGGACCTCCCGTGAAGATCTCGGCCCGCGGAAGATACGGCATGCAGGCGCTGTTCGACCTGGCCCACCACAGCCACGGCCAGCCGGTTCCGCTGCACCTGATCGCCCAGCGCCAGAACCTCAGCCTCCCCTTCCTGGAGCAGATCTTCAACCGCCTGAAGCGCGCCGGCCTCGTGGCCAGCGTGCGGGGACCCAAGGGCGGGTACGTCCTTGCGCGCCCCTGCAACCAGGTCACCGTGGGGGATGTCCTGCGCCTGACGGATGGCAACTTCTACGCCGTCGCCAAGGAGGACCCGGACGGCGCCCACACGGCCCTGAAGGCCGACGAAACCATGAACACGCTGCTCTGGAAGCAGCTGGGCGACCAGATCGCGGACTTCCTGGACACCGTGTCGCTGGCGGACCTCTGCGTGGAAAGCTCCAGCAACGCCTGCCCCCACTGCACGTGCGCCGACTACACCGCGGAGCGCACGGAACAGATGAAGCAGGGCAGCCGCGGGCGCTGCAGTGCGCGGGCACAGCGGGCCTGACCCCCTTGACCCTCCCCGGCCCTCTTCCCCCCTTCGCCGCACCGCCCACGGAGGCGGATCTGCGCCTGCTCCCCAAGCTGGAGGAGCGCCTGCGCCGGCGCGTCGGTATCCTCGTCACGAAGCACCGGCTCCTGGAGGAGGGCGACCGGGTGCTCGTGGGCCTCTCCGGGGGCAAGGACAGCTGGGCCTGCCTGGAGCTCCTCCGAGCCCTCGCCCGCCGTGCGCCCATCCGCTTCGAGGTGCACGGCGCCACGGTGGACCCCGGCTTCCCGGACTTCCGGGCGGACCTCGTGGCCGAGGCCTGCCGGGAGCGCGGCATTCCGCACCACGTCCTCCCCGCTCCCGTGGAGCCCCTCCTGCGCCGGCGCCCGGACGGCACTCCCTGCGTCATGTGCAGCCGCCTGCGCCGCGGACTGCTCTACAGCTTCGCCAAACGGGAGGGTTTCACCAAGATCGCCCTGGGCCACCACATGGACGACCTCGTCGAGACCCTCCTCATCAACCAGTTCTTCGAGGGACGCCTCTCCACCATGCCCTTCAAGGTGGTGAGCGACGACGGCGCCAACACGGTGATCCGCCCCCTGGGCACCTGCGAGGAAGAGGACCTGGGGCGCTTCGCGTGGCTGAAGGGCTACCCGCAGGTCTCCTGCGGATGCCCCTTCGCCAGCGCGACCCCGGAACAGTCCCGGCGGCTCCAGATGAAGGCGCTGGTGGCGGAGCTGGTGAAGGGTGCCCCCGACCTGAAGTACTGCGTGATGCGCGCCATGGCCAACGTGAAGCCCACGCACCTCCTGGACCTGGAGCTCCTGGCGCGCCTGCGGGACCCGGCCTGATAAGCTGGAGCCACGCCGGGGAGACGCGAGATGACCCCTGAATCCCATGCCTGGGCCCGCAAGGCGAACAAGGACTTCCAGACCGCCATGCGGGAGATGGCGATCCCCGCCCACGGGAACCCTGAGGCGGTGTGCTTCCACGCGCACCAGTGCGCCCTGCGCTACCTGCGCGCACGGCTCGCCCTCTCGGACACGCCCTTCCCCGAGACCTCCCACATCGTGGTGCTCCTGGAGATGGTGCTGGAGCTGGAGCCCGAGTGGGACGAGCTGCGCGACGCCCTGCGCGTGCTGCGCAACACGGCCATGGACATGGAAAGCCTGCATGTCGAACCCACCCGCGAGGTGGCCCAGCAGGCCTTCGACGCCTGCCAGGCCGTGCCCAAGCGGGTGCGCTCCCGCCTGGAGAGCCTGTCCGACACCGAGGCGGTGGTCTAGTCCAGGAAGAAGGCCACGCCCTGCCAGACCCGGACGCGGGTGCCGGCGCTGGTGCGCGCGGGATCGAAGATGAGACGCTTCGCGGCCTCCAGGCAGGCGGCGTTGGCGGCCCGGGCGTGTTCGTCGGCCTCCTTGTCCACGGGCACGCCCGGGTTCACCCCCTGGATCAGCCGCACGTCCAGCACCTCGCCGTTCTCGCTCACCAGCACGTTCACGACCACGGCCCCGCTCGCCTTGCGCACGCTGGGCGTCACCTTGCGCAGGTTGATCGGCCGCGCGGGCTCCACCTCCCGGGAGAGGAGCACCAGGTTCCCCTCGGCGGGGGCCTTCAGGCGCGCGTTGGCCTCGTCCAGCTTCTCCTGGAGGGCCTGCATGCGCTCCTTGCAGGCGGCCACGTCCGCCTGGGCCTTCTGGAGGTCCTGGAGCATGGCGTCGCCGCTGCCCTGGTTCTCCCCGACGACGGCCTTCAGCTGGGCCAGCTCCCTGCCGGCGGCCTCCGTTTCCTGCTGGGCCAGCTCGCGGCTCTTGCGGGCAGCGGCCAGTTCCTCCTGCAGGTCGCCGGTGGCGGCCAGACGCTGCTTCAGGCCATCCCGCTCCTCGGTCAGCCGGCGCACCTGGGCCCGCAGCTGGGCTGCGGAAGCGCTGGGCGGCGCGGCCTGGAGGGTCAGGAGGCCACCGAAAGCCAGGGAGCAGCAGATGGAAGTGAGGCGCACGGGACCCTCCTGGGCGTCGGAGGGGCTCAGAAGCGGCGCATGCCGGGCTGGACGCCTCCGGATAGGGGTTTCTGCACCTTGAGAATCCCACGCTTCAGCAGCTTCGAGAAGATGGCCATGCACTCGTCCCGCGGGAAGGGGCTGATGCTGATGATGTCCCGGATGCTCCACACGCCGTTCACGCGCGTGGCCAGGAAGGCCTCGTTGGGCCCGAGCTGGGCCTGCATGAGCTCCTCGATGGCCATGGCCAGTTCAGGCACCTGGCTCTCGTCGATGCGGTTCTCGTCCATCAGGTGTTCGACCACCTCCAGCATGCGGCATGCCTCGTCCAGCGCCGGCTGATCCGCAAGGATGCGGTGGAGTTCGGTCTGGGCCTCCTGGAGCTTCTGCTTCTCCACGAGCTGCCGGGCGCGCTGGAGCTGGAGGCCGGACTGCTCGCCGAGGCACCCGCCCGCCTTGAGGAGGCGAACCATGCCCTTCTCGTGCAGGTCGAAGAGGAGCTTGTGGAGCTTGAACTCCGGAACGCGCATCTCCACGGCGAGGTGGTCGATGTTCTTCTGGCCGTCCAGGCGCGCGAGCAGGTCCGCCTCCTCGGCCGGCAGCGGCAGCATCTCCGCGATGGCCTCCGGCACCGCGTCGAGCACCGCGTCCCCGCCCTTGATGACCTTCCGGATGCGCTTCCACTCGTCCACCCGCCGGGCCCCTTCCAGGACGATCCCCGTGACGTCCAGGCTGAGCAGCACGCTGCGGTGCAGATTGACCTGCTCCCCGTCGTGGAACTCGAAGTTCCCCACCTCCCACAGGAAGCAGTCGTAGATGCTCTCCTCCACCTTGAGCTGCACGATGCGGCGGATCTCCGCCTCCGTCACCAGCTGGCGGTTCACCAGGATGCGCCCCAGGAGCTGGTTCTCGTCCTCCTGGGTCGCGAGGGCCTCCCGCAGCTGTTCCTCGGTGATGCGGTTGAAGGCGAGAAGATACTGGCCCAGGTATTCCCGCGGATCCGAGGACCACACCCCCGTGATCCGGCCCTCGTGCAGGGCGACGCGCTTGGTGTAGAGCACGCCCTTCAGCTCGAGGATGCCCGTCTTCTTGCCCACGGCGAGCCACTGGAAGATGTCCTCCAGCCCCATCGTCGCGAGATCACCCTTCAGTCCCATCGCGTCTCCAGCACGGCCGCCGCGCCATCGCCCGGAAGGCCCGGCGCACGGGAAGTGCCCCGCCCCACCATTCTCATCGGAAGCGGGCATGGGAACTACAGGTCAGCCAGCGATAAAGTTCCTATCACGTCCCGGAGGGCCCGGTTCAGACGCACCGGGTCGTGGCGCAGCACGGGGGCCCGCACGTCCAGCAGCTCCGCGGGGTGGACCGGCACGCCGCAGACCGTGGGCCCGGGGCTGGCCAGGGGCTCGGCCCCCAGGGCGCGGTAGCGCGCCAGCAGCTCTGCGGGAGGGGGCGTCGTGTTGACGATGACCCGTGCCAGGGGCATCGCCCCCCAGGCCTGGACGGCGGCCACGTGGGCCTCCAGGTCCAGCCCCTGGCTCTCGCCGGGCTGGGTCATCAGGTTCGCCACGTACACCACCGGGGCGCCCGCACGGGCGACGGCGCCCCGCACCTCGGGGATCAGCAGGTTCGGGATGGTGCTGGTGTAGAGGCTGCCTGGGGCGAGCAGGACCAGGTCCGCCTGGAGGATGGCCAGCAGGGCTTCCGGAAGGGCCTCGGCGTCCTGCGGCTCCAGCCACAGCCGGGCGGGGGGCGGCAGGCTGGCCCCCACGGCGGTCTCCCCCACGTGGCACACCCCCGAGAGGTCCTCGGAGCAGAGGGTCACGGGCACCAGGGTGGAAGGCCACAGGCGCCCGGCCGTGACCAGCACGCCGGAGAGCTGGCGGATCGCCCGCACCCAGTCGCCGCTGAGGTCCGCCAGGGCCAGCAGCATCAGGTTGCCCAGGGAGTGCCCCGCCAGGGCCCCGCTCCCCTTGAAGCGGTAGTCGAGCAGCTCGGAGAGGAGCGAGGACTCCTGGGTCAGCGCCGCCAGGCAGTTGCGGAGGTCCCCGGGCGGGATGCCCCCCAGCTCGGCGCGCAGGCGCCCCGAACTGCCCCCGTCGTCCGACACCGTCACGATGCCCGTGAGCCTCCAGGGATCACGGGCGCGGCACGCCTCGGGCTTGAGCGCCCGGAGCAGGGCCGCGAGGCCGGTCCCGCCTCCGAGCGCGACCACCCTCAGGGGCCGGTCGGCGCGGTGCGCCACGGGTCAGTCCTGTTCGAAGGGCGCGAAGCAGGCGCTGCGGCGCATGACCTCGAAGTCGGGCTCGGAGCGGTACTGGAAGAGGAAGGCGCCATCCAGTTCCAGGGCCTGCTTCAAGGCCCCCGCGGAGGCCTCCGCCTCGCCCTTCTGGGCGTGGGCCGTGGCCTTCAGGAAGTGGAGGGAGGCGCAGGCGCGGTGGGTCTTCAGCGCCTTGTCCAGCACGGCGAGGGCGCCGTCGGCGTCCCGGCGGTTGAGCAGCAGGACGGCCTCCGCCCCGGGTTCCGGCGCCGCCTCGGCGGGCTTCTCCTGGCGCTTCTGGATGGCCGCCAGGTAGTTGCGCGCGGACCGCAGCAGGCCGAACTCGCCCTGCTCGCGGCACGCCGCCAGGAGCCCCTCGAAGGCCGCGGCAGCCTCCTTCAGCTTGCCGGCATCCACCTGGGCCAGGGCCTGCGCGAACTGGGCCCGCAGGGCATCGCCGGGCTGCTGCCCCTTGGGGCTCGTGGAGGTCGCGTCGTTCTTCGCTTTGGTGGCCATGCTCAATCCTCGTCAACTCGGAGTGACTACTATACCGCAGCGGCGGGCCGATGCCCGCCGCCGCGAAGGGTGGAATAAGCCCGTCAGCTGCGGAAGATCACGGACTCCCGACGGAGGAAGCGCGCGCTCACCCAGGTCATCCCCGCGGCCATGAGCACCGTCATGGCAAAGGAGACCGCGTATTCCAGGGCATAGGGCTGCTGGCTGAACATCTTGCGGATGGCCAGGCTCACGTTCAGCACCGGGACGTAGGTCAGGAAGCCCATCTTCTCGATGCCAGGCCCCAGGCTGAAGACCCCAAGCACCACCACCACGAAGATCCCCGGCGTGAGGGCCGTTCCGGCCTCCACGGTGTTCTTGGCCTGGATCCCCCCCAGCACGATGACGTTCGCGAAGAGGAGCCCCAAGGGAATCATCAGGAGGAAGGTGAGGCCCACCACCATGGGGTCCGCCAGGGCCGCCAGACCGCCCAGGCCAGAGGAGGCGGCACCGGCGGCGGCGCTCCCCTGGGACGCGGCGGGCGCCGTTCCCACCACCAGGCGCCCCATGCTGAGGGCCATGGCGAGCAGGTTCACGAGGGCGCTGATGAGCCCCACGGCAAAGACGTAGAGCAGCTTGCCCAGGATGATCTGGCTCCGCGGAAGGCTCGTGGAAAGCAGGCTCAGGAGGGTTCCCCGCTCCTTCTCGCCCGCGGTGGCGTAGATGCCGTGCTGCATCGCGCCCGCGAACATCATGATCATCAGCATGTAGGGCAGGAAGCTGCCGAGCATCTTGCCGAGCATCAGGCCCATGTCGCCGGCGTTCACCTTTTCCACCTTCGTGGGCACCGCCAGCTCGGGGCTCGCGCCCAGCGCCTGGAGGCGGGCCTGCACCCAGGCCGTGTCCTGCTGCTTCAGGGTCTTCTGCAGGCGGTCCAGGGCCAGCTTGGAGGCGTCCTCGCTCTGGTCGTAGGTGGCGCGCAGGGTGAAGGTCTTCGCCTCCTCCAGCTTGGCGGCGGCATCCGCGTCCACCTCGAGGGCCATCTCCAGCTTCTGGTCCCGGATGGCCTGGCGCAGGTCGCCCTCAGGGCGGGACACCAGCTGGAAGTTCCGGGCATCCTGCCGCAGCAGGGGGGCCACCACGCCGCCGGGGTCCACCAGCAGC
>CAXYVC010000110.1:0-9487 GCA_964292295.1 uncultured bacterium | reverse complement strand
GGCCTCCCGCAGGCGGGCACGGGCGCCGTCGTCCAGGCCCTCGATGCGCGAGAGCTCGATGCGCAGCTCCACCTTGCTGGCCACCTTGTTCACGTTCTGCCCGCCCGGGCCGCCGCTGCGCACGGCCTTCACGCGCATGGCCGCGGCGGGCACGCGCAGCTTCCCCGGGATGCAGAGGTCCTCCGCCATGTCCGGATGATGGCACGGGGCAGGCCGGGGAGAAGGCATGGGAGGGGGGAATATGCGCATCGTCATCGTGGGCGGCGTGGGGGGGGGGGCTTCGGCGGCGGCCCGGGCGCGGCGGCTGTCCGAGGAGGCCGAGATCGTGGTGCTGGAGCGCGGACCCTCCGTGTCCTTCGCCAACTGCGGCCTGCCCTACCACCTGGGCGGCGCGATCCCCGAGCGCCAGAGCCTGCTGGTGCAGACCGCCGAGCGGCTGAACGCGCGCTACGACCTGGACGTGCGCGTGCGGCACGAGGTGCTGGCCATCGACCGGGCGGCCAAGGAGGTCGCGGTGCGCGACCTGGAGCGCGGCCGGGAGTACCGCCTGGGCTACGACGCGCTGCTGCTGAGCCCCGGCGCGGAGCCGGTGCGGCCGCCCATCCCGGGCATGGCGCTGCCCCGGGTCTTCACCCTGCGCAGCCTTCCGGACCTGGACGCCCTGCTCGCGGCCGCCTCCGGGGCCCGCCGGGCCCTGGTGCTCGGCGCCGGCTTCATCGGCCTGGAGCTGGCGGAGGCCTTCCGGCGGCGGGGCCTGGAGGTCGCCCTGGTGGAGCGGCTGCCCCACGTGCTGGCCACCGCCGACCCGGAGATGGCCGAGCCCCTGCACCGGGAGCTGCGGGCGGCGGGGGTGGACCTGCGCCTGGGCTGCGCCCTGGAGGCCTTCGAGGCCGAGGGGGAGGGCCTGAGGGCCCGCCTGGGGGACGGCACGGAGCTCCGCTGCGACCTGGCGGTGGTGGCCGTGGGCGTGCGCCCCGAGACGGGGCTGGCGCGGCAGGCGGGGCTCGAGCTCGGCCCCACCGGCGGCATCCGCGTGGACGCCTCCCTGCGCACCTCGGACCCCGCCATCTGGGCCGTGGGGGATGCGGTGGAAGTCGTGGATGTGGTGAGCGGCCAGCCGGCCCTGGTGCCCCTCGCGGGGCCCGCCAACCGCCAGGGGCGCCTCGCGGCGGACGCCATCCTGGGCCGCGAGGCCCGCTACGGCGGAAGCCAGGGCAGCGCCATCGTGAAGGTCCTCGGATTGGCCTTCGCCTCGACGGGCCTCTCCCAGGCGGCGCTGGAGGCCAGGGGCATCCCCTGCCGCAGCGTGCACCTGCACCCGGCGGACCACGCCACCTACTACCCGGGCGCGGAACTCGTGCACCTGAAGCTCTGCTTCGACCCCGCGGAGGGGCGCCTCCTGGGTGCCCAGGCGGTGGGCGCCTCGGGGGTGGACAAGCGCATCGACGTGCTGGCCACGGCCCTGCGGGCCGGCCTCACGGTGCACGACCTGGAGGAGCTGGAGCTCTGCTACGCCCCGCCCTTCGGCAGCGCGAAGGACGCCGTGAACATGGCGGGCTACGCCGCCTCGAACCTCCTGAAGGGGGACGTGGCCCTCTGGGAACCGGACGAGGCGCTTAGGGAGGCCCTGCTGCTGGACGTGCGCACCCCGCAGGAGTTCGGCGAGGGCGCGCTGCCGGGCGCCCTGAACCGGCCCCTGGACGAGCTGCGCGACTGGCTGGACGAGCTCCCCAAGGACCGGGAGCTGCGGGTCTACTGCCAGGCGGGCCTGCGCGGCTACCTGGCCTGCCGCATGCTCACCCAGCACGGTTTCCGGGCCCGCAACCTCTCGGGCGGCTACCTGCGCTGGTGCATGGCGCGGGGCTGACGCCAGAAGACCGGTTCCCCGCCTTCCCGGGCCGCTACCATGGGCCCCATGCTCCCCATCCTGCGCGCCCTGGCCCTGGCCTGCCTGGCCCTGCTTCCCGTACAGGCGGAGGAGACGCTCGCGGTGGCCGCGGCGGCGGACCTGCGCGGCGCCTGGGAGCGCCTCGGCCCCGCCTTCGAGGCGCGCCATCCGGGCCTGCGCGTGCAGGTGAGCTTCGCCGCCTCGGGGACGCTGAGCGCCCAGATCCGCCAGGGCGCGCCCTTCGACGTCTTCCTTTCCGCGGATCTGGCCTTCCCGGCCAGGCTGGCCGAGGAGGGCCTCGGCAGCCCCGAGGGCGTCTTCCCCTACGCCCTGGGCCGCCTCGCCCTCTGGGTGCGGGGCGACCTGGGCCTGGACCCGGCGCGGCTGGGCTTCGGCACGCTGGGCAACCCGAAGGTGCGCCGGGTGGTTCTGGCCAATCCGCGGGTGGCGCCCTACGGCCGCGCGGCAGAGGAGGCGCTGCGCCACGCGGGCCTGCTGGAAGCGCTCGCGCCCCGACTGGTCTTCGCGGAGAACGTGGCCCAGGCGGGACAGTACCTGCGCACGGGTGCGGCGGACGCGGGCCTGGTCAGCCTCTCCCAGGCGGAGCAGCCGGACCTGAAGGCCAAGGGCTTCGCCTGGACGGTGCCCGCGGGCGCCCACGCGCCCCTGCGCCAGGGCGGGCTGGTGCTGAAGCGCAGCGCGGCGCCCAGGGCAGCCCAGGCCCTCCGGGCCTTCCTGCTGGGGGCCGAGGGGCAGGCGCTCCTCGCCGCAAGCGGCTTCGGGAAACCCTGATGGACTGGCAGGCGCTCTGGCTGAGCCTGCGCCTGGCGGCCTGCACGGTGCTGCTGCTCGCGCCCCTGGGCGTGCTGCTGGCCTACCCGGTGGCCTTCGGCCGCTTCCGGGGGCGCGCCCTGCTGGAGGCGCTGGTGGGCCTGCCCCTGGTGCTGCCGCCCACGGTGCTGGGCTTCTACCTGCTCGCGGCCCTGGGCCCCGCGAGCCCCGTGGGGGCCCTCTGGGAGCGCCTGACGGGGGGCCCGCTGGTCTTCAGCTTTTCCGGCCTGCTCCTGGCCTCCCTGCTGGTGAACCTGCCCTTCCTGGTGCAGCCCCTGGCGGCCTCCCTGGGTGCCGTGGACCGGCGCCTGCTGGAGGCGGCGGCCACCCTGGGCGACGGCCCCTTCCGCGCCTACCTGCGGGTGACGCTGCCCCTGGCCTGGCGGGGGCTGGCCTCCGGCGCGGTGCTGGCCTTCGCCCACGCCATCGGCGAGTTCGGCGTGGTGCTCATGGTGGGCGGCAGCCTGCCCGGGCGCACCCGCACCCTCTCCATCGCGCTCTACGACCAGGTGCAGGGCACGGATCCCCGCGCCGCGGCACCCACGGCGGCTCTGCTGCTGGGGCTCGCGCTGGCGGTGCTGGGGGCCACGGCGTGGCTGCGCGGACGGGAGCGCCGATGGAGCTGAAGGCCGCCTTCGCCCTGCGCCATCCGGGCGGTCCCCGCGTCGCGGCGGATCTGTGCCTGGACCTGGGCGCTCCCGAGGTCACGGTGCTCTTCGGCCCCTCGGGCTGCGGCAAGACCACCGTGCTGCGGGTGCTCGCGGGCCTCGCGCGGCCCGAGGAAGGCCGCATCCGGGCCGGCATGGGGACCTGGCTGGACGCGGCTTCGGGCCTTTTCGTGCCGCCCCAGGCGCGGCGGCTGGGCTGCGTCTTCCAGGAGGGCGCGCTCTTCCCCCACCTCGATGCCGCCGCCAACGTGGCCTATGGCCTGCGCCGCCTGGCCCGGCCCGCGCGGGAAGCCCGCACTACGGAGCTGCTCGCCCGCGTGGGCCTGGCGGGGCTCGGGCACCGGCGCCCGGGGGAGCTCTCCGGCGGCCAGCGCCAGCGTCTCGCCCTGGCCCGCGCCCTGGCACCGGAGCCGCGCCTGCTGCTGCTGGACGAGCCCTTCGCCAGCCTGGACCGGCCGGCGGCCGAGGCCCTGCGCGGCGGCCTGCGGGAGCTGCTCCGCGCCAGCCGCGTGCCCGCGGTGCTCGTGACCCACGACCGGGACGAGGCCCTGGCCCTGGGCGACCGCCTGCTGCTCATGGGGGAGGGCTGCGTGCTCCAGCAGGGCCCGCCCGCGGAGGTCTTCGCGCGGCCGACCTCCCGGGAGGCGGCGGAGCGCCTGGGCCTCGACTGCGTGGTGCGCGCGCGGCTCATGGGGGAGCGGGAGGGCCTGCTGCGCCTCGGCGTGGGCGCCGCGGAGGTGTTCGCGCCGGATCCCGGCGGGAGCTTCCGGGAGGCCTACGCCTGCTTCCGCCCGGAAGGGGTGGCCCTGGAGCGCGACGGGGAAGGGCGGAGCACGGCCCGCAACCGCCTGCCGGGCACCGTCCTGGCGCTGCGGCCTTCGGGGGGCCTGGTGCGGGTGACCGTCGACTGCGGCTTTCCTCTCGACGCCCTGGTCACGGCCTGGGCCTGCGAGGAGCTGGAGCTGGCGCCGGGCGTGGCCGTGACGGCCGTGGTGAAGGCGGCCGCGATCCACGTGATCCCCTGCCCCGCGTAGACTGCAGGAAGCCGGAGGAGCCCATGGGCCGCGACTTCCAGACCTTCCTGCGCCGCCTCGAGGCCGAGGGCGAGCTGAAGCGCGTGGGCGTGGAAGTGGATCCGCGTCTCGAGATCGCGGCCATCACCGACCGGATCTGCAAGCGCCCCGGCGGCGGGAGCGCCCTGCGCTTCGACCGGGTGAAGGGCAGCGCGCTGCCCGTGGTGACGAACGCCTACGGCTCCCGGCGGCGCATGGAGATGGCGCTCGGCGTGGACGGCGAGGCGCGGGGCCTCGACGCCATCGGCGACCGCATCGAGACGCTCCTCCAGGAGGCCATGCCGAAGCCCGGCGCGGGCTTCCTGGAGAAGCTCGCCAAGCTGCCCCTGCTGGCGGACGTGTCCCGCTGGATGCCGAAGACCGTGCGGAAGGGCCTCTGCCAGGAGGTGGTGAAGCGCGGCGACGAGGCGCGCCTGTCCGAGCTGCCCGTGCTCACCACCTGGCCGGAGGACGGCGGCCCCTTCGTCACCCTGGGCCTCAGCCACCTGCGCCACAAGGACGGCCGGCGCAACATGGGCCTGTACCGGCTCCAGGTCTTCGACGAGCGCACCCTGGGCTTCCACACCCAGCTCCACCACGACGGCGCGCGGGCCCGGCACGGCTACGCCCCCGGCGAACGCATGCCCGTGGCGGTGAGCTTCGGGGGCGACCCGGCCCTGGCCTACGCCGCCACCGCGCCGCTGCCGCCCTTCCTGTCGGAGGTGATGTTCACGGGCTTCCTGCGCGGCGAGGGCGTGGAGCTGGTGCGCTGCGTGACGCACGACCTGGAGGTGCCCGCCGATTCCGAGCTGGTGATCGAGGGCTGGGTGGACCCGGGCGAGCTGCGCCGGGAGGGGCCCTTCGGCGACCACACGGGGTACTACAGCCTGGCGGACGACTACCCGGTGCTGCACGTGGAGGCGATCACCCACCGCCGGGAGCCGGTCTTCCCCGCGACCCTGGTGGGGCGCCCGCCCATGGAGGATGCCTACCTGGGGCTCGCCACCGAACGCATCTTCCTGCCCCTGCTGCGCCTGGTGATCCCCGAGGTGGTGGACATGCACCTGCCCGCGGCCGGCGCCTTCCACAACCTGGCGATCCTCGCCATCCGCAAGGAATACCCCGGCCAGGCCCAGAAGGTGATGCACGCCGTGTGGGGCCTGGGCCAGATGATGTTCACCAAGGCGGTGGTGGTGGTGGACGCCGACATCGATCCCCACGACCTGACGGAGGTGCTCTTCCGCGTGACCTCCAACGTGGATCCGAAGCGCGACCTGGTACTCACGGAGGGGCCCCTGGACGCCCTGGACCACGCCGCGGACCGCTTCGCCTTCGGTTCCAAGGTGGGCATCGACGCCACCCGCAAGAGCCGCCGCCTGGACGGCTTCCCTCGGGAGTGGCCCGGTGATCTGGCCTTCCCCGAGGCCCTGCTGGAACAGATCACCGATCGCTGGGAGGCCTACGGCCTCTGAACGCGGATGTTGCGTGGGCTCGACAGAACGACTCTGCCGAGGCGGGCCTTCGAGCGGTTGCGGCGCGCGACGTGGTCCAGTTCTGGCCTGCCCGAGCCTGGCCCACGTCCACTCCACGCCTTTCGCCACGGCGAAAGGCTGGCCGAAACTGCATCATCCGGGCTGAAGGGCCTGCCATCCCAGGCGCAGGATCAGGGCGCAGACCACCAGGATGAAGACGAGGCGCACCCAGCGGCTGCCGCGGGCGATGGCGGCGCGGGCGCCCAGGTAGCCGCCCGCGGCGTTGCCCGCCGCCATGCCCAGGGCCAGGACCGGGAGCCAGCTCCCCTGGGACACGAAGAGCACCACGCTGGCGAAGTTGGAGGCCCAGTTCACGCTCTTGGCCAGGGCTGAGGCGCGCAGGAAGTCGAAGCCGAGGACCGCCACGAAGAGGAAGATCAGCAGCGTGCCCGTGCCGGGCCCGAAGAACCCGTCGTAGAAGCCGATGGCGAGCGAGAGGAGGGCGGCCAGCAGGCGCTGGTGCCCCAGGCCGAAGCGGGGCGCGTGCAGGCTTCCCAGTTCGGGCTTCAGCAGCGTGAAGGCGAGCATGGCGAGCATCAGGCCGATCATGGCCGGGCGCAGGTAGGTGTCGAAGCGGCCGTGCAGGTAGTACGCGAGGGCCACGCCGCAGGAGGCCCCCGCCATGGCCATGAGCACCGGCACGAGCATCTCGCGCCAGGAGAGGACGCGGCGCTGGAGGAACTGCCCCGCCGCCACGCTGGTGCCCGTGAAGCTCACCACCTTGTTGGTGCCCAGCAGCGTGGTGAGGGGCGTGCCCGCGGGCAGGCCCAGCATGAGGGCCGGGAACTGGATGAGGCCACCGCCCCCCACGGCGGCGTCCACGAAGCCGGCCGCCAGGGCGGCGAGCACGAGCAGGGCGAAGGTGGCGGGGGAGGGCTTGGCGGGCATCCGTGCCCATCGTAACGGGAGGATCCGAGGGCCCCGGTACGCGGAAGGGGCGGGCTCTGGGAGCCCGCCCTTCCCGGCACCGAGGCGATCTTCAGATGCGCATGATCTCGGCGTCCTTGTGCTTGAGCATCTCGTCGATCTCCTTCACGTGGGCGTCGGTGAGCTTCTGGATGTCCTCCAGCGTCTTCTTGGCGGCGTCCTCGCTCACGGGGGCGTTCTTGTCCTTCTCGAGCTTCTTCACGTCCTCGTTGGCGTCCCGCCGCACGTTGCGCACGGCGGTCTTGATCTCCTCGCCCATGCGGTTCACCACCTTGGTGAGTTCGCGGCGGCGCTCCTCCGTGAGGGGCGGGATGGGCAGGCGGATCACGTTGCCGTCGTTGGCGGGGTTCAGGCCCAGGTCGCTCTTCAGGATCGCGGTCTCGATGGCCTTGATGGCGCTCTTGTCGAAGGGGGTGATCACGAGCATGGAGGCCTCGGGCACGCTCACGCCCGCGAGCTGGGTGAGGGGCATCTCGGAGCCGTAGTACTCCACCTTCACCGAGTCGAGGATGCCGGCGTTGGCGCGCCCGGTGCGCACCGTGGCCATCTCCTTCTTGAGGGTCTCCAGGGAGGCCTTCATCTTCTTCTTGGCGTCGGCCAGGATGCTGTCGAGGGGCATGGCGTGTCTCCTCCAGGTGCGCGGGGCTTCTTGAGGGGCCATGATAGCCCCCAAGGCCCGCCGGGGTCATCCCAGACAGGTGCTGCAGCGCGCCCCCGCCTGGAGGGCCTCCACCACTTCGGCCACCCGGGCAAGGTCGGGCAGCTCCACGAGGGGCGCATCCGGGTCGTGCGCCGGCCGCGGAAGGCCCCGGCGGTTGATCCAGATGGCGGTCCACCCGGCGGCCAGCGCGCCCTCCACGTCGTCGTGCCAGCTGTCCCCCACCATGGCCAGCTCGCCCGGGAAGAGGCCCATGCGCTTCTGCACGGTGGCGAAGGCCCCGGGCTCGGGCTTCAGGAAGCCCGTTTCCGCGCTGAGGAAGCGGTTGGGGATGCGGGCGTTCACGCCCAGGCGCTCCAGCAGCTCCAGATCGAAGCCCTGGGTGTTGCTGAGCAGGCCCAGGCGCACCACCTCCCGCGCGGCCTCCAGCGCTGGAAGGGTCTCCGGGAAGCACACCGCATCGGCCAGCGCCGCTTCGAAGACGCCCACCATCGCATCGAACTGGCGGCTGTCCAGCCCCATGCGCGGCCGCCAGCGCTCCAGCAGCGTGCGCGCGTCGGCGTGCGCCTGCACCATCGCGTCCCGCTTGAAGGCCGGGTAGAGCCGCGCCTGCTCGGGCGTCATCAGCTCCAGCAGGTGCAGGAAGGGGTCACCGCCCTGGCTGTGCACCAGGGTGTTCCAGAGGTCGAAGACGACCGCGCGGACCACGGCATCCCTAGTCGAGGGTCTTGCGCGCGCGGAGGGGCACCGTCACGGGAATGCCGAGGACATCCAGCCCCGCCTGGCCCTCCAGGCGCCACACCGCGCCGTGGGGGCTGCGCAGCACCTTCTGCAGCGGTCCCCAGGCGCCCTTCAGTTCCTCGTACGTGAAGCTCAGCTCCACGGGCAGGCTCGCGCGCCCCCGGGCGGGAAGGTCGAGCCCCTGGGTGAAGGCCACGTTCCCGACGCGCTGCACCTGCCCGCCCTGCTCCAGCAGCAGCTCGCCCCCCAGGCTGCGCGCCTTGAGGTGCAGGTCCGACGGGTTGTCCACACCCAGGGTCAGGCGGAAACCCACCCGGCTGCGCTCCAGGGGGAAGGCCACGCGCAGCGTGGGCTCCACCCGGTCCAGCGAGAAGGCCAGGCGGCGCGCAGCGTCCCGGTAGGCCTGGGCGGGGTCCAGGGCCGGACAGCCCACCAGCAGCAACAGCGAAGGAAGGGCCAGCCAGCGCGGGTTCATGTCATTCCCCTCGGTACACCACACAGTTGTCGGCGGTCTCGAAGACCTGCACCGCGCTCAGGATCGGAAGCGCGGGCTTGAGCTGCTGCCAGATCCACACCGAGATGTTCTCCGCGGTGGACAATGGGATCAGGTCGTTGAGGAAGCGGTGGTCCAGGCGGCTGATCACCTTTTCCTGCACCGCCCGGGACAGGTCGTCGAAGTCGATGACCATGCCCGTCTCCGGCTGCACCGGGCCATCCACTTCCACGATGAGCGTGTAGCTGTGCCCGTGCAGATTCCGGCACTTGCCCGGGTGGTTGTGGATGAAGTGCGCGGCTTCGAAGCGGTATTCCTTGCGGAGGATCATGGCGTCTCGTGGCAGGCCCAACCGGGGCCCGGCCATTGTACCGCGGGGAGGAAGCGCGCCCCCGCGCGCCCCGGTACAATGACCCTTCCGCGCCCATAGCTCAGGCGGATAGAGCATCAGCCTTCTAAGCTGAGGGTCGCTGGTTCGAGTCCAGCTGGGCGCACCAAGACCGCAACGCGTGGGAACCACCCTCCGGTGGGCGCTGGGGTCGAAGGCGGGCGGGACGCGAACCAGCGAGTGGCAGCCGGCCCACAAGCGCCCCGCGGCGGGAGGCCCCCGGGGTGGCGCCCCGGCAGGCGGCCCGCCTGGGTGGCCGCCAAGGTGGGGTCCCGCCGGGGGCAGCCAAGGGAAAACGGGGGTGATCCC
>CAXYVC010000109.1:0-9636 GCA_964292295.1 uncultured bacterium | reverse complement strand
TTCAAAGACCCCTTCAGCGGGGTGGGAAGAACATACATGCACAATGCGGGTTCAGCTCACGTCGGCGAGGCGGAGGCGGGCCTGCTCCTGGCGCAGCCAGGCGAGCTGGGCCTCGTTCAGGCCCCGGGCGGCGCTGCGCTCGGCGGCCTCCCGGGCCTTCTGGAGCAGGGGGCCGTCCCGCAGCAGATCGGCCACCTGGAACTGGGGCACGCCGCTCTGGCGGGTGCCGAAGAATTCGCCGGGGCCGCGCAGCTCCAGGTCCTTCCGGGCGATGCGGAAGCCGTCCTGGCTTTCCACCAGGGCGTGCAGGCGCTCGGTGTCCGCGGCGCTGATCATCACGAAGGCGCTGGCGTGGGCGCCCCGGCCCACGCGGCCCCGGAGCTGGTGGAGCTGGCTGAGGCCGAAGCGCTCCGCGTGGTCCACCACCATCACGGTGGCGTTGGGCACGTCGACGCCCACCTCGATGACGGTGGTGGCCAGCAGGAGGCGGGCCTCGCCGGAGACGAAGCGCCCCATGCGCTCCGCGAGGGCCTCGGCCTTCAGGCGCCCGTGGACGACCTCCAGGCCGACGCCGGGGAAGCGGGCGCGCAGCAGGGCCTCCATGGCCTGGATGTCCCGCAGGGGCACCTTGCCTTCGTCCTGGGGATCGATGGCGGGGCTCACCACGAAGGCCTGGCGTCCGGCGGCCAGCTCCTTCTCCACCAGGTCCCAGGCGCCCTCGGCATGGTCCGGGTGCAGCAGGCGGGTGCGGATGGGCTGGCGGCCGGGGGGCAGCTCGTCCAGCACCGACTGGTCCAGGTCGCCGAAGAGGGCCAGAGCCAGGCTGCGGGGGATGGGGGTGGCGCTCATCACCAGCCAGTGCGGATCGCCGCCCTTGGCCTTCAGGGCCTCCCGCTGCTTCACGCCGAAGCGGTGCTGTTCGTCCACCACCACGAGCTGCAGGCGTGCGAAGTCGACCGCCTCCTGGAAGAGGGCGTGGGTGCCCACCACGTAGCGGGCCTCGCCCGAGGCCACGCGGGCCAGGGCGGCGCGCTTCTCCGCGGCCTTCATGGGGCCCAGGAGCAGCTGCATTAGCTGCGCCTCCTCCCCCAGCAGGCGCTGGAAGGTGGCGGCGTGCTGGCGGGCGAGCACCTCGGTGGGCACGAGCAGGGCCGCCTGGCCGCCCGTCTCGGCCACCATGGCCGCCGCCAGGAAGGCCACCAGGGTCTTGCCGCTGCCCACGTCCCCCTGGAGCAGGCGGTGCATGACGCGCCCCGAGGTGAGGTCCTCCACGATCTCCTTGAAGGCCCGCCGCTGGGCGCCGGTGAGGTGGAAGGGCAGGAAGCCCCTCAGGCGCTCCCGCAGCTCGGGGCTGGTGGGCACTACGGCGCCCCGGCGGCGCAGGCGTCCCGCGCGGCGCAGCACGACGCCCAAGGAGAAGGCGTACAGCTCCTCGGAGGCCAGGCGCCGGTGGGCGGGCGTGTCCCGGGCCTCCAGGGCCTGCGGGTCCTGGTCGTCGGGGGGCTGGTGCAGCAGGCGCAGGGCCGACAGGGTGTCGGGCAGGCCCGAGGCCAGCTCCGGCGGCAGGAAGGCCTCCGGCGCCTGGGCGCGCTCCAGGGCCTCCTGCACGAGGCGCCCGCGCATCTTGCCGCTCACGGGGCCGAGGCGGCGGTACAGGGGCAGGAAGCGGCGCACCCAGGGCGCCTCCGCCTCGGGGCCGCGCCCCAGGAGTTCCCAGGCAGGGCCGCGCAGCTCCAGGCCGTGGCGCCCGCGGGCCAGGGGGCCGAAGGCCACGATGCGGTCGCCGGGGCGCAGGGCCCGGGCGAGGTAGGCCTGGTTGAACCAGAGGAGGCGGATGGCGCCGGTCCCGTCGTCGAGCAGGGCCTCGGTGAGGCTCATGCGCTGCACGCGGGTGGTGCTCGTGCGCAGGTCGCGGATCGTGCCGACCAGCGTCACGGTCTCCCGGTCCCCGCCGCCCAGGTGGGTCAGGCTCAGGTCGCCGATGGGCAGCACGCTGCCCCGGTTCACGTAGCGGTACGGGAGGTTCCAGAGCAGCTCCCGCAGGGTGTCGATGCCCGCCTCCTCCAGCGCCGCGGCGATGGCGGGCCCCACGCCCCGGAGGACGCCCACCCTGGAGGCGAGGGGAAGGGAGGGAATGCCCACGCGCCTGCCCCGCCTAGACCAGTTCGCCTTCCGTGGTGCGCTCCAGCTCCCGGTAGCGGGCGTATTCCCCCTCGAACCACAGGGGGATGATGCCCGTGGGGCCGTTGCGGTGCTTGGCGATGACCAGCTCCGCGGTGCGGTCGGGATCCTGGCCGTCCTCCACGGGCTTCATCTTGCGGTGGATGAACATCACCATGTCGGCGTCCTGCTCGATGGCGCCGGAATCGCGCAGGTCGGAGAGCTGGGGGCGGCCGCCCTGGCGGTGTTCCACCTCGCGGTTGAGCTGGCTGAGCACCACCACGGGGATGCCGCGGTCCTTGGCCAGCAGCTTGAAGGCGCGGCTGATCTCTCCGATGCGCACCGCCTCGCTCTGCTTGGCGCCGCGGCTCTCCGCGGGGCTGCTGAGGAGCTGGAGGTAGTCGACGATCAGGAGGTCCAGCTTCTGGTTCGCCTGGGAGAGGTGGCGGTCCACCATGGCCGTGATCTCCCGCACGGTGATGGTGGCCTGGTCGTTGATGAAGATGGGCAGGGAGATCAGCTGGTCCCGGTGGCGCAGGATGTCCGCGTGCACGCGCTCGTCGTAGCCCCCGGCGATGGCGGCCTTCAGGTTCACCGAGGCGTGGGCGGAGAGCAGGCGGTTGAAGACCTCCTCCTTGCTCATCTCGAGGCTGAAGAAGGCGGCGTGGGCACCGTGCTTCTCGGCGCTGCGGAGCAGCCAGTTCAGCGCCAGCGCGGTCTTGCCGATGCCGGGGCGCGCGGCGAGGATGATCAGGTTGCCGGGCTGGAAGCCCTGGGTGAGGGCATCGAGGCGGCTGAAGCCCACCCGGAGGCCCGTGGTGCCCTGGCCGGTCATGCGCTCCAGGAGGCGCTCCATGGCCTCCTGGCCCACGTCCCGCACGTGCTCCAGCGCCTTCTTCTGGGTGCCCTGGGCCAGGTGCATGAGCTCCACGGCGGCCTGTTCCACCAGGGCGTCCGGGGCCTCCTCCTCCTCCGCCGCCCGGCGCACCAGGGCGGCGCCCAGCTTCACGAGCTGGCGGTGCTTGCGCTTGCGCGCGAGCAGCTCGGCGAGCACCTCGGGGCGGCCCACCTCCTCGGCGAGCAGCAGCTCGGTGAGGCCCGTGTAGCCGTTCACCTTGTTCAGGTCGCCCGCCTGGTCCAGGGCGTCCTTCAGGGTGAGGCTGTTGACCTCGACCTGGGCCTCCAGCAGGGTGCGCAGGGCGCGGAAGACCGCCTTGTGCCCGAGGGGGACGAAGTCCTCCTCGGTGAGCTGGAAGGCGATCTCCGCGGCTTTGGTCTCGTTGCCGGGCGCACAGAGCGTCGCCAGGAGGGCGCGTTCCGCGTCGACGTCCTCCGGCAGGCGCTCGGGTACCCAGGCCTCGGCCATGGGCCTAGAGGCCCGGGGCCTTGTAGCCGCCGCCGTCCACGTCCACGAAGACCGGGTTGGCCACGGCGATGGGGTAGATGCCCTTCATGATCTTGTTCCAGGGGGTGCCGGCGCGGTAGGCCCCGCTGGTGGCGAGGGGCACGCCCGCCTCCACCACCACGAAGGCGTCCTTCGCAGGAAGGGTGATGCCCGCGTAGGCGGCGTTCAGCGTCCACTTGCGCAGGTCCGCACTGTCCCGGGTGAAGTGGGTGGCGTCGAAGGGGATGGTGGCCGTGACCACGCCGTTCACCACCACGCGCACCTCGTCCACGGGCACCCAGGAGGGGGCGTAGACCGTGAGGGCCAGCGTGGCGCTGGAGACGGGGCCGTCCACGAGGCGCCCGGGGCCCGCGCCGTTCACGGCGACGTCCAGCATGGGGCCGGTGCTGGCCACGGCGGCACCGCTCTTCAGGGCGTTCAGCAGCGGGGACTGGTCCTTCTGGGTGAAGCCCGTGGCCTTCAGGTAGGTGCGGGCGAGGCCCACGGGGGTGTCCAGGCTGTAGACGCCGCTGGATAGGCCCAGTGCCTTGGTGAAGGCGGAAGGCGTCTGCAGGGACAGGAGGGTCAGCCAGTCGGTGCGCAGCGCCTTGAACTCCGTGAACCACGCGCTGGGATCCGCCGCGTTGCAGCCCTCGCCGCGGAGCAGTTCGATGGCATCGAACTGGCCCAGGGTCTGGCCGTTGGCCAGGGGGCCGCCGAGCGACCACCAGCCGTTGGCGCCGCTGCCCAGGGCCACGCCGGGGGCGATGGCGGGCTGGGAGAGGTCGGTCTGGCCGCTGCGGAGGGTGAAGAGGCCCTTGGGGCCGCGGGGGCGGTGCACCACGGTGTAGCCGCCTTCGGCCTGGCCGAGGAAGTCCGCCAGGTTCCAGGTCTCGGAGGCGCGGGCGCCGCCGTTGCGCTCGTTGCGGGGCGCGGGCACGAAGAGGGCCGTGGCGGTGCCGTCGCTGGCGAGCACGGAGCTGCGGGCCTGCACCACGTAGGGATCCTCGCCCACCACGTTGCGCATGTCGTCGTCGAGGCCATGCAGCGTGAAGTCCATGCGGAAGGCGTCCCGCAGGGTGGCGGCGTCCATCAGGCGGTCCACCTCGGTGCGGGCGACCACCTGCACGCCCTCGGCGAGGGCGCTGCTGAGCTGCTCGTAGGGCAGCATGCCCCCCGTGGTGACCTGGCTGGGGCCGGGCATGTCGAAGCTGGTCCAGCCCGTGGGGAGGGACGCCTTGAAGAAGGTGAAGGCGTGGCTGTTGCTGGTCTGGCCCATGTAGGCCGTGAGCGTGTCCCGGTCGAGGTCGGAGAGGGGCCCCCGAGAGGCGTAGGCCACGTACTCGCCCTTGGGCAGCCAGAGGTAGGCGGGCGCCAGGGCGGGCATGGCGGTGCCGAAGATCTGGTTGCCGCCGCGCACGTGGTAGGTGCCGTAGGCGGCGGAGGAGATGGCCTTCTCCCGGGTCAGGGCGTCCGCGTAGCCGCCGAGGGTCAGGGTGCGCTTGTTCTCGGGGTCCGGCGTGGTTCCCTGGCCCGCCACAGTGACGCGGGCGGGCTGGAACACGGCCACGTCACCGCTGTCCTGGCTGCGCGTGGTGAAGCTGTGCGCGGTGTACAGCATGTCCATGACGGTTCCGCCGGGGGAGATCACGTCATCCCGTTCGGGGCAGAGGTAGTCATGTCCCGAGCTGGAGACGAAGGCTTTATCCGACACGATGACCAGGGGGCTCTTGAGGTCCGGGCGGTCCTCGCTGTTGCTGTTCACGAAGAGGGTGAAGGGGGAGGGGCTCTTGAAGCGGTTCCGCAGCGTCATGCGGTAGGTGCCCACAGGCAGAGTGATGAGCAGATTTCCGCTGCCCGAGACATCCGTGGTCTGGTTGTTGGGCTCCAGCCAGTCCACCCGCTGCACCTGCCAGGTGTTGGTGGCGGCGTCCACCTGGCGCTCGATCTGCACCTCGGTGGGGGCGGCGCCCTGGCGGACGGCCGAACCCATGAGGGTATAGCTCAGGGTGCCCCGGGCCACGTCCTGGCGCTCGGCCAGGGCGTAGGTCATGAGGTTGAAGAGGGCGGTGGCCTCGGCGGGGGTGGTCCCGGCGCTGCTGACGCCTCCGACGATGTAGAGGCGCCGCGTGTAGCTCAGGCTGCTGCCCGGCGCCAGGTCGCCCGTGGCGGGCAGGCTGCCCACCGCCAGGCGCTCGGGCGCCGCGGGGCGGATGTCGGTGAGGGCGTGCTGGGCGTCCGAGGTGACCACGAAGCGGTCCGCGTCCATGGGGAGCAGGCCCAGACTGCCGTGGGCGTCCTCCGCCACGCCGGAGGGTTCGGCGCCCATGAGGGCCACCATGGAGGCCTGGGTGCCCGAGGCCAGCGGCTGGCTCCAGTCCGACTGGGGGATCTCCACGCCCCAGCCCCCGGACAGGGCGGGGATGTTGAAGCGGAAGCCGCCCCCGCTCTGGTGCAGGGCGTCGGCGAGGTTCCGGATGGGAAGGGGCTGGCTGCCCGTGTTCGCGAGGGTCGTCTCCAGGAGGAGGAAGGAATCCGAACTGCCGAGGCTGAGGCGGTGGGTGGCCTTCAGGCCCTGGACGCAGCCGTCGGCATCGTGGGGGGCGCCTGCCAGGAGGTTCTCGGGGTCGTAGACCCGCCCCGTCATTTCCAGGGAGGCGCTCTTGCTGGACGCCCCCGGCAGGAAGGTGTCGAAGACCAGGGGAATGCGGGGGTCCTGGTTCACCACGGGGGTGAGGCGCTCCAGCATGTCGGTGGGCAGGCTGAAGCGGCGGTAGCTCGTGTCCAGACCGATCTTCCCCGCGTCGATGAGGCTGCCGCCCGAGGCGGCACCGCCCACGGCGCCACCGTCCCCGAAGGGGGTTCCATCCACGGCGACTTCCACGTAGTCGTTGCCGAGGTAGTAGTCCCCGGGCGCGGCGGCGGCCTTCAGTCCCGCGGGCCGGTCGCCGCCCGTGGCGGGGATGCGGAGGGCGGTGATGTTTTCCCGCTGCTGGCCCGTGGCGCGGTAGCAGCCCAGGCCGGCCAGGGAGGCCAGGGCGAGGGCGAGGGCGGTCAGGCGGACGGTGGGGCGGGCGGCGGTCATGCGGGGGCGCGGCTTCATCAGGCGATGCTCACAGTGGTGGGACCCGGCGCGGGTAACGGTCTATGCTAACCCACGATGCGGTGGACGTCCTTGCGATCTCTCACGGGTGGCCCATGGCACCGGGTCCGGCTGGTGCTGGGGTTGGTCCTCACGGCTGATCTGCTGTGGACCCTCCTGAGGTTCCCCATGCTCACCCGGGATCGGGTCTTCACCGCCCCGGAGCTTCCGAAGGTGGATGCCCCGGTGCTCGTGCTGGGAGCCGGCGTCCTGCCCGGGAAAGAGCCCACCCTGGTGCTCCAGGGGCGCCTGGAGACCTGCAGCGCCCTGTACCAGTCCGGCAAGGCCCGCTGGTTCCTGGTGAGCGGCGACAACCGCTCCGTGTACTACAACGAGCCCGAGGCCATGCGCCGCTGGCTCGTCCGGGAGGGCGTGCCCCAGATGCTGGTGGTGAGCGACTACGCGGGGCGCCGCACCTACGACAGCCTGAAGCGCGCCCAGATGGTCTTCGGGCTGCGCCGGGTGGTGATCGTCACCTCGGACTTCCACCTGCCCAGGGCCCTCTATCTGGCCCAGTCCATGGGGCTGGAGGCCTGGGGCGTTCCCGCCAGCACCGAGGCGAGCCCCTGGCACCGCCGGGCCGCCTTCTGGGTTCGGGAGTACATGGCCCGCCACAAGGCCTTCCTGGACACGCTGTATCCCCCCGACACCCTCCTGGGGCCCCGGGAACCCACGCCCGAGGACTGGCTCAGGCACCCGGAGGCGGGGCGCTGAGCGCGTGCCCGGCCTCCCGGCGCAGTTCCAGGGCGAGCCAGAGGGTGAAGGCCAGCGCCGCGGCGCCCAGGCCTCCGTACGCCAGGCTGGGCTTGAGCCCCTTGAGGGGGATGTAGAGGAGGCTCGCGGCGGCCATGCCGAGGAAGGCCGCGCAGTTGGCCGCCGCCCACACGGCGCCCTTGCGCTCGGGCGCCGGACGGATCTGCAGGAAGCTTTCGCAGGGGATCAGGAAGAGCCCTCCGAAGAGGCCGCCCAGGCCCACCAGCAGGTAGAGGGAGGGCACCTGCGCCGGGGGCGGCAGGAAGGGCGCTCCGGCCACCGCTCCCATGGACAGGGCCATGCCGAACCCCGCGGGCGGCAGCACCCGCTGCCAGCGGGGCCCCGAGGCAAGACGCCCCGCCAGGAGGCCGCCCAGGGCCATGCCCACCAGCTGGGAGGCCACCAGCAGGCTGGTGCCAGTGTCCGTGAGGCGGAACTGCTCCTTCCCGAGGGTGTTGATCACCAGGAGCTGGAAGACCCCCGCGGACCACACGAAGACGTCCGCCGCCAGCACGCGTCCCAGCTGGCGGTCCCTCCAGATCCGCCCGAGCTCCGCCAGGGTGTCGAGGGGGCCCCGCCGGGGGAAGGGGCGCGCCGGATCCGCCGCGGGACGCCGCGGGATGCCGAGGCTCACCACGAGTCCCAGCAGGGCCACCCCCACCACGCAGAGGGCGAGCACCGCCCGCCCCCGGCTGGCCCCGAGGAGCGGCGTGCCGGGGAGGTCCAGGATGAAGCCCGAGAGGGAGATGCCCACCAGGATGCCGGCGGTCACCACCACCCGGAGCAGGGCGTTGGCCCGCGTCACGTATCCGGCGGGGAAGAGCCCGGGGATGCTGCCGTTCAGGGCCGGGCTGAAGAAGGTCGCCTGCAGGCCCATGAGACCCACCATGCCCACCATCAGGCCCAGGTGTCCCGTGAGCAGACCGAAGGCCCCCACCAGCGCCGCGGCCAGCTCCAGGAGCTTGGCGCCGAGCACGACCCCCCGCTTCGGGAAGCGGTCCGCCACCCAGCCCGCGGGCGCCGCGAAGAGCACGAAGGGAAGGGTGAAGGCGATGCCCGCATGCCCCTGCAGGTCCTTGCGTCCCAGGGTCACCGCCAGGAGCATCACCGCCTGCTTGAAGAAGTTGTCGTTGAAGGTGCCCAGGGCGTAGGCGCCCGCCATGGCGGCGAAGCTGCCGCGGGCCTTGCGGATCCGGTCATCGGGTTGCGGCACCATGGGCCCTCCGGCTGGGATTCTATCCGCCCCGTTCCCCCGTGCCGCTGGCCCCTCCCCTCGCGCCGTCCAGCCCCCTCCCGGGACCTCGGCTGGCCAGGATCGCACTCCCCGGCGCATGATGTCCGCTGACGAAGGCTCTTTTCGAGGTCTGCATGTCCGAAGCCCCCCTGATCCGGCTCACGAACATCACGAAGGTCTACCAGATGGGCGACATGGAGGTCCGGGCGCTGGACGGCGTGGACCTCACCATCCAGCGCGGGGAATACGTGGCCATCATGGGCCCCAGCGGCAGCGGCAAGTCCACCATGATGAACGTCATCGGATGCCTGGACAGCCCCAGCTCCGGCGAGTACGACCTGAACGGCAAGATGGTCTCGGGCATGAGCGACGACGAGCTCGCGGGCATCCGGAACCAGGAGATCGGCTTCGTCTTCCAGACCTTCAACCTCCTGGCGCGGACCACCTCGCTCCAGAACGTGGAGCTGCCCCTCATCTACGCGGGCAAGTCCCCCGCGGAGCGCCACCAGAAGGCCATGGACGCCCTCCAGGCCGTGGGGCTCGCCGCCCGGGCGGACCACATGCCCAACCAGCTGAGCGGCGGCCAGCGCCAGCGCGTGGCCATCGCGCGGGCCCTGGTGAACAACCCCAGCATCCTGCTGGCGGACGAGCCCACCGGCGCCCTGGACACCCGTACCAGCGTGGAGATCATGGCGCTTTTCGAGGAGCTCTATCAGCGCGGCAACACCATCATCCTCGTTACCCACGAGGAGGACATCGCCCGCCACGCCCACCGCATCGTGAAGCTCCTGGACGGCAAGATCCTGCACGACCAGCCCAACGAGCCCATCACCACCGCCCAGCATCTGGCGCACCTCCAGGTCTGACCGGGGCTGCTCCCTTGCTTCTCGCCGGCCTTCGGGCCGGCTTTTTTTGGTTCAACGTGAAACTCCGGGGAAAGCGGCTCGGATCTTGAGGAAGAAG
>CAXYVC010000108.1:0-9697 GCA_964292295.1 uncultured bacterium | reverse complement strand
GATCTCGATCATGGCCTTGTTGATCGTGATGGCCACGGGATTCAGGTCACTGGCGAAAGCCTCCAGTCCTAGCCGCTGGGCCTCCAGAGGAATGGCTCCGCCACCCGCGAAGGGATCGTGAAGGCCTGGCAGTTTCTCCGGATTGAAAAGGATCGCGGCCTCTGGGTGATCCCGATTCAGTTCGCAGACCTCCCGCCAGGATCGTCGGATCTCTGCTCGGGCCTCCTCCAGGACGCGCTCGTTGGTGGTGTTCTCCCACTGCACCAGTTCTTCCAGGATCCGGAAGAGCCGCTTTCGTTCCTCAGCAGCTTCCTTCTTCTTTTTGCCATACTTGAAGCCGCCTCCTTGCTGGTAGCCGGGGTCGTTCACCATCTGCGCGAAGATCACCGCCCGCGCCGCAGCCAGCGGTCGCCGGGCCCACCACAGGTGCAATGTGCTCGGGTGGCCATGGCGAATGGACTTCTCGCGAGCCGCCGCCTCGTTGATTTTGTCGAGAGGCAACGCGACTTCTATGAGCTTGCGGGGGGACTTGATTCGGATGGTCATTTAGTCATCATCCCGTTCGTGGCCAAATCGACCTTCACAGAGAACGCAACCTTCCAGATAGCTGTTCTCCATGTCACCGGCATTCCAGTCACCACACCAGCCACAAGTCCCTATTTCGTCAAATAGTTCCAAACATCCCAAGCAAAGGTAGCGACCCTCATATTCGATAACCGACCTGACTCGCTCGCATGATGTGCAGTGGGCAATCCTGTCGGAATCAGGGTCACCAGGAAGCGAGGCTTCGCCCTCATCCAAGGCTTTGACAAGCATTTCCGGGTCGAACTCTTCCTCGCAATTTGGACATGAGCCAAAGCCTTCGTTCTCGAAGGTCATGGGCTCCCCACAAGAAGGGCATGAAACATTAAGCAATGAATCTCGATGCTGGCACACAAGGCAAGTTCGCCTGACTAGGCCTCCAAGAACCGGAATTACTTCCGCAGCCTTGTGACCACATGATGGACACTCATCAAAAACGATTCCTTTTGCCGATTTAATCTTTATTTCTTGTTCCAAACCTTCAAAAACAGCATTCAAAAATTCCTTGTGTTTTTTTAGCTTCGGGAAATATCCATCAATCCTCGAATACCACGCTTCGAAAATAGGACACCACTTTTCCTTCAAAAGGCAATGAAGGAGGTGCCATGACCTAAGCTGTTCTCTTGCTATTTCCTCTCTAACTTTCTTAGATCCACCGGGCGTAGTAGCTTCATGAAAAAAGTGAACCATTCGATTTCGGTGTGAACCAAGTTTTTTGAAAAGCGATATTTCATCAGAAGTCAATGGCGATTTCAAAACACCAGAAAGCCTTTCAGCAGCCTGTGCCAATGTTATCGATTGAAATTCACCACTTTTAAATTTATCCACATCAAGTGATGAATTTGGAGCAACAACAAGGGTCCAATGTTCAGCCAATAACCTTGCTTTTAGGAATAATTCGATAGCGGAATAATAATTGATCACAGAATATTTAGGAGAGCGATCAAAATCGGCAATAGCTCGGTCTAAAAAATCAAATGCATTTTCAACCAGGGATTTTAGCATCCCTGAAGCAATTGAATTTTTTTTGGGTTTTTTTGATGTTTTTGGGGATGCCATATTTCCATCCAGAAAAGAGTTTCATTCACCATTCAGTTTTGCGACTGAGCAAAGATGAAAGATCGTAGTTGATTGATGCGACTCCCCAACCTGGCTCACTGTCGAATGGCTCACTTACATAAAAAGGGCCTTCGGGTTGGTCATCCTCGCCCACAATGACAATGGCTAGACGGAACTTGTCGGCCTGGTTCATGGCATAGAGGATCTCATTCCGGGTGACGGTGATGGTGGTGGATCCCTTCACCCGCCCCTTGACCTCGATGTGGCGAGGCGCGGGCTGCTTTCCGTTGACCGCTGGTGGATAGGCCGTGAGATCCCATCCGCACTTGTCCTTGGAGACATCCACCACCGTGCAGCCCTTGGCTTCTTCGGCCAGAGTGACCGCCTTCATCGCGATTGCCTCGATCTTGGCGCGAGCGGCGGCATCGGCGCTGAACTGCTCACCGGCGGGGGCTTCGCCTCGCCGCTGCTTCAGGAGACCTTCGGGCACCACCAAGGCCCCGCTTAGCACCACGGGCGTGCTGGAGACTACCATCCGCTGGGCCATCAACTCGCGCTTCCGGTTGTCCAGGCGGTCCTGAAGATCCTCCAGGGTCCTCCGCGTGTTCTCCAGGTTCAAACGCACATCCTTGCCTGCGGCGCGGTCCTCCGTGAGCTTCTGGAAGCGGTCCGTCCAGAAGGTGATCTCCTTCGTGAGGCGCTCGTGGACGGCGTTCAGGGTCTTGTCCACATGGGCGATGCGCCGCTCTGAGACCTCCTTAAAGTGCTCGGGAACCAGGGAGGAAGTCGCCAGGCCAAGTGCCTGCTGCTCCAGCCCGCTGCCGAGCCAGGTGGCCTGGAGGAGATCCTGGATGAGGCCGCGCTCGGAAGTCGGTAGGGCTTCCAAATCGAGGTGGGGTGCCCATCCGGCGAAGCTGGCCTTGCCATCCTGGGTGACCCGGACGAACTGGAGCCGCTTCGAAATGGTGGTTCCGTCACCTGCTTTCACCTCGTGGGTGAGCAGGAAGAGCAGCCAGGGCTGGTCGCTCTCATCGGAGCGATCCACCAGAATGGTGCCCTGGCGAAGCAGGTTGGCGTTCTGCTCCAACATCACATCGGTGCAGGCGAGCATCAACGGATGGCCGGGATGGATGAGGCTCGCCAGCGCCAGGCCGGGCCGATCTGCTGGGCGCACGGCTTCCTTGGTGAAGCACACCCGCTCGTAGCGCTTGAGCACGGGCGACTGGTCCCGCCGATTCCGCCCCGTGATAACCCGGTCGCGGTCCCGGATGCGCTCGGGCACCCAGTTGATCTCGAAGCGGTTGGCCTCCTTCTTCTGCATGGAGCCGCCCAGCGTCTCGAAGGCCTTCGTGAAGAAGGAGCGCACGAAGTAGGGCTGCAAGCGTCGGGCCTCAGCCTTCTCCATTTCCTCCTTCACATGGAAGAGCCGCTCGGGACCAAGCGTTTCCTGGGCCAGCGCGTTGCGCTCCAGGATGCGCTGGATGTGGTCGCGGTCGAGCGCGCCATCGATCTGCTTGAAGAGTCGCTCGCGCACCTCGGGCTGGTCGCCGTAGCGGATGGCCCTAAGCAGCAGATCCTTCAGGCTGGTCTCCTCGAAGACCTCGCCCAGGATGTCGAACACGCGGCCCTGAAGGGCCTCGTTCTCCACCTGGAGCTTCTGCAAGAGGCGGTGGTACACATCGCCCTCTCGCGTCTCTTTGGCCACCAGGTTCCACAGGTGGCAGACCTCCATCTGGCCAATGCGGTGGATGCGTCCGAACCGCTGTTCCAGGCGATTCGGGTTCCACGGCAGGTCGTAGTTCACCATCAAGCTGGCGTTCTGGAGGTTCACGCCCTCGCCTGCGGCGTCGGTGGCGACCAGCACACGCACATCCTTGTCCGAGCGGAAAAGCGCCTGTGCCTTCTTTCGTTCATCCCGGTGCGTGCCGCCGTGAATGGTCACGATGGCATTGTGGGATCCCAGCACGCCGCCGATCTTGCGGTGCAGGTAATTCAGTGTGTCCCGATGCTCCGTGAAGATGATGAGCTTCCTGATGTGGCCATCGGGTCCGCGCATGGACGGGTCGTTCTGAAGGATCCGCGAAAGCTCGTCCCACTTCCGGTCTTCGCCGGAAGCGACCAGGGCCTTGGCCTGGCGCTCCAAGGCCTTGAGGATCTCGATTTCCGCCTCCAGTTCCTGGATGGTGCGGGCGGCGGTGGCTTCGTCCACCAACGTCTCTTCGAGGTTCTCCTGCTCGTTGGCGTCGAGATCGTCTTCGTCCAGAGGCAGGGCAACCTCAGCCAAGTAATTGAGCCCAAGAGTCTGGCCTCGCTGTTCCAGCTTGGCGTCCCGGAGACGGCTCTCCAGGCGGTCCTTGCGGCGTCCAAGGCTGGTGCAAATGGCTTCGGGGCTCGATGCTAGTCGTCGTTGGAGGGCTGTCAGGGCGAAGCCGACGGAACCCTTGCGTTTGCCGTCCAGTTCATCCGCCTTGCCCATTTCCGTTTTCACGTATTCGGTGACGGCGGCATAGAGGGCGGCTTCGGGATCTGAAAGCGCGTAGTTCACCGTGTAGGCGCGACGCTCGGGGAACAGCGGCGTCCCGTCGAACTTGACCAGTTCCTCCTTCACCATGCGTCGCATGAGGTCCGTGACATCCACCTTGTGAACGCCATCGCGGAACTTGCCGTAGAAACGGTCGGAATCCAGCAATGACATGAAAAGCTGGAAGTCCTCTTCCTTGCCGTTGTGCGGTGTGGCCGTCATCAGCAGGAGGTGGCGCGTCCTCTCGCCGAGTTTCTCTGCGAGGGTGAATCGCTGCGTCTTGGCGAGCTTTTGACCGGCGAAATGGGCCGAGAGCTTGTGGGCCTCATCGAACACCACTAAATCCCAGCCCGCGACACAAAGCCGCTCCTGAAGCTCCTCGTTCCGCGACATCTGGTCGAGACGCACGATCATTTGGTGGTGGTCCTCGAAGGCATTGGCGCTGGGCGAGGCTAGTTCCAGTTCCCCGGAGTAGACCCGGAACTCCAGGCCGAACTTCTCGAACAGTTCGTCCCGCCACTGTTCCACGAGGCTTCCGGGGGCCACGATGAGGATGCGCTTGGCATCGGCTCGCATCAGCAGTTCCCGGATGTAGAGGCCCGCCATGATGGTCTTGCCCGCGCCAGGATCGTCGGCCAGGACGAATCGCAGGGGCTGACGGGGCAGCATGGATTCGTAGACCGCCGTGATCTGGTGCGGCAGGGGATCCACGTTCGAGGTGTGGACCGCCATCATAGGGTCGAAGAGGAAGGCCAGATCGATGCGCTTGGCTTCCACGGTCAATTTGAAGGACTCCCCGTCTCCGTCGAAGGACCAGGGGCGTTCCACCGTAGCCAGGTTAAGCCCGGCCTCGTTCATGGTGGTGAGGTTGCATTCCTTCACCCCGCCTTCGGGCGGGCGGTAGATCACCTGGATGGAGTCTGGAGACAGTGGCACCACCGCCACCACCGTCACCACGCGGGAGGGCTCCAGGCCCTCCAAGGCCAGGCCGGGTTTGATGTCTTCGAGGCGGATCATAGGCAACCGGAAGTTCTGGCAATTGTTGAAATAGCGCCCAAGAGCCCAAGCTGACAAGGCGAGAACAACGCTGAGGCGCTGGGGGCACTAACCATTATTCACCCCTGAAGGCCCATCCTGGTGAAAACCTTGCAGTTCCGACTCTACGGTCACGCATTGGACAGCTACTGACGAGGGCCTAGCATTCCTTGCTCTGCGGTTAGGGCCTTCTCAGGTGAGTACGTACGTCTCTACCCAAACTCTGCGGCGAGAGCCCTTGCCACCCAATTTTTGGAATGCCCTCCGACAACGGCGACCCCCCATTCCTGGCAGGACCGTTTTATCAGGGAGGGTTGGCGCTTAAGTGAGAGGTTGGTGGTAGGTGAGGCAGGAAAGAAATAGCAACAACCCTCCCTGCCTCTGGAACAGCCAAAAGAGCATGCACACCGCCATGCCTTCGGTTTTGATTTGAGTCCGCTCCGACCCAAAGCCCCAGTTCGCACCGACTACGTGTGGATCGCCAATCCAGGGAGGGTTGAGGCTTAAGTGAGTGGGCGTTGGTGGGTGATGAGAAGTAAAAGAAATAGCATCAACCCTCCCTGACCCTGGAACAGCCGGGAGAGCATGAACACCTCCAAGTCTTCGCTTTGGAGCCGCATTCGACTCAAAACACCCAATTAGCTCCGGCGGGGTGTGAGTCGTCAATCCTGGGAGGGTCAGTTTTTATGTGAAAGATTGGCGGATGTGGATGATTAAAAGAGATTGCACCAACAATCTTTTCTATTGAAACAGAACCAAATCGAAGAATTATGAATGACTACAAATTCTATCATAACTCATACAAATTCACGAAATATGATGCTAAATTTTTGGAAACGGCGCACAAATATAATACATTTTCCCATTGCTTTTGATTTTTTTAATTCTCGCCGCACCGTCAGTAATCATTTTTGATACCGTTCGACCAAATCTTGTTTCTGAGCAATCGCACTCATCGATATGTGACCACTCAAGAAACAATTTTCGCAATTTTTTTGTTGAGATATTCTCAATTTCTCCATTTTGTGAAAACTGAATTATTCTAATAAAATCATGAATTTGTTTCTCAATTTTTTTCAGTTTTTGTTTTTCTTTATATTGTTTAATTCCATAATACGGAGGAATTGATTTTACGGATTGAATCATAGAACACAATTCACTACTACTCCACGGATATGAATTGCCGTGATTATCTTTACATCTTGAGTTCCAACTTTTTATTGCGCGACCGGTTTCGAATTCAAGATCATCATTTAAATATTTTAACGCAAGCATTTCTGGAATTCTAAGATAATTAATCAAGTGAGATAGAACAGAAAGTAAAGCACTCCTCCCACCGCTGCCAGCTACTGACACTTTAGCATATTTAGCCAAAAATATCTTTGCACGTATTATTCTTGACCTCAGATCACGCCCATCAACACAGTAATTTTCAGTATCATTACTATATATTTTAGCATCAGCAGAAAATTCTAATGGATTAACTTCAGGCAAATCAATCCAATCAACACAAGGCATGTATGTTACGATATTTCCATCATCCAAATTGCGGGTAACTCCTGGTCCGACAACCAGTGTTTGAGGCCCAAATTTAAAATCAGCTACTAGCTCATCATCACAACCGAGATGCCAGTGATAGTGATTTTTCAATGATTCCACTTTAAAATCTTTTGGAAAACGAAAGTAATAATGCATACCCTTGTTGGTTTTCACTTTTGGACATGATATTTCATAAATTTTCAAAAACTGCTCGACCCACTCAACCGCTCCAGGGCAATCACAGTCAAGAACCCAAAAATCACCACGGACAAGAAAACCTGCGCCGTAACCATCAACCAACCAACCAAACACAATATTCATCAACGAGAAGGCATCTCCGACTCGGATACGCATCGATTCAAATTCCGCCCACTTGCCTACGGGGTACTTGCCACTCTTTTTCGCCAACCGGATTGGCACACACCCCAAGGCAATGAGGTGCAACCAGTATTCCTCCAGCCGAAACGAAGGCCCCCCCTCCAACCCGGATGGGGAGAACTCATCAGGTACCCTGACCCATTCAAAATCTTCAGTCACATCATTCCCAGTCAGCCGCGCTTCTTGTGCCGCCCAGGTGCCCCAAGCGGCCTGCTCTGCCCCCTGTCCAACAAGGAGAGAACCTCCCTGCGGGCCTCTATCCAGGCAAGCACTCTCAGCCACGGATACACCCTCCTTGAAGGCAGAAGCGGGTCTCGCTCACAAGGAAACCCGTCGACCAGCGCTTGATAAATCGTCTTCTGGTGGGGTGTACGTCCGAGAACCAGTGCCAACCGACGTCGCAACTCACGCAGTGTCAGGTATTCCTCAAGCGGGGGCAAAACCCGCGAAGCAAGACATCCGACTGCCGCCTCTCTGGCGGAAGCTGCGACCTCACGAAAGAGAAATTTCACCATCCAAGCTCCATGAAGATACTTTCTGGGTATCATGTTGACCAAACGATACATTCGTGTCAACATTCAAGCAAAGCAGAGGAACAGCCAAATGGTGCTCCCACTACCTTCAATTCCAACGGGCCTTGGAAGCCGAATTCGATGGGCACGACAACAGTGGTGCCTCCGCCAAGGTGACCTCCAACGCCTAGGTGGACCTAGCCGGATTACCCTTATCCGGCTAGAGCAGGGCAAATCGGACCCCGAGAACGCCTACAAAAGCACCATTTCCAGCCTCGCCAAAATTTTCGGCTGTCGAGAGCAGTGGCTTCTCACTGGAGAAGGTGAAATTTGGGCGGAAGGAATTACTCCACCAGAAAACCTTCGTCATGGAAATATCCAGCCACGCGTGTTCTGGAAGGACTTGCCCACAGCCTGCCTCGAAAACACAAACGACTTAGGTCGATGGATCACCGAAGGCCCGATTGATTGGGCAATTGTATCTCGTGCAATACACACCCTTGAAATGGGTATTCATCAAGATCCACTCGCCATACGAAAATCGACCTTCACATTCTCCGCTCCAATGGCGCTTCAGGTTATTTACAATTATTTGATTGAACAAGATAAACCACTCGAAATTCAAATGAATTCAGATTTGATATCAGCATTAATCACTGCATCATCCAGATAACTCACACACAAATTTTTAATACTCTGATTTTATTTTTCATCCTTTCAAAGGAACTTGCCAAATGCCAAAATCAGAGAAAAAAAACAAACAGCCAAAAAAGCGCATTTATACAAATGGATTTTGTAAATACGGGAAATTTTGGTGGATTTGCATCAAAATCAACGGCAAGAAGATTGAGCGCAGCACCAAAAAGACAACAATGGAGGAAGCGACTGCTTTTCTGGCCGAACTAAGAAAATCACTTTCTCCACCGGACGAAGCTAATACTGAACCCTCCATTCCTATTGCAAAGGAAGACAAGAGTCTCCTCAAGGCTGGTCGCATCTGGCATGGAAGCATCCAGGGCGTAGCTGCCAGATATAAAGAGCAGATGCTTGAAGCCATCGAAATTCACATGAAGGAGTACAACCACCTTCACGTAGGCTCAATCAACACGAGCATCATTTCAGCCGCAATCCAGAAGTACCTCACTACGGATGGCAGCAAGACACTGAAGGGAAAAACGTACTCCGTTAAGCACTCCGAGGGAGGAGCAAACAGGCTCCTCAGCCTTCTGAGCGCCCTGTATACCTGGATCCTTGACGACCTTGAATGGATCGAGTGCATGCCCTGGCGGAAAAAGCTGCTCAAGACCCAAAAGACCACCAAACCTGTGGTTTTTTCGGAGCGAGTTCAAGAATTCCTGCCAGCAGTGGACAAATCAACATCCAAACCAATCATCCGCCTTTCGATCAAGATGCAGCTAGGCCTGGGCCTCCGCGAAACAGAGACCAGCACTGCCGATTGGAAGTGGTTCATCCAGAGAAACAAAACCTATAGCCCAGGCCTTACCAAAAACAAGAAGACCCGGTCAATCCCCGTCCCAGAGTGGCTTTTTGAAGAACTGCGCAACGAATGGCTGCGTCAGGGGAAACCCAGCCACGGTCTCATTCTCCGCTACAAAGAGGGATCCCGGCCCGTCTATCGAGGCTTCACCAGGAACGCCACAGTTTCTGCCGGAAACAAGCTCGGCCTCCACGGACTTCATCCCCACCGTTTGCGAGCCTCATTTGCTACTTCGCACGCGGAGGCCGAGACCAAGATCAGCACCCTCATGCAAATGATGGGTCACAGTCACGAGGCAACAACGAGGCGCTACATTGTCCAGCGGGAGCAAGATGCCACGGAGGCTCAAGACAAAGTGGCCTCCGCGATGGGATTCTGAGAATTCCCACCGCAAGACCGATATACTTGAGCCGTAGCCGAGCCACGGGATTTCCCGTCCTCGGCTTTCCTCGTTTCCGACTTTAGCCCCTAGGTGGGGGGGGGGGGTCGCCGCCCCCCCCCCCCCCCCGGGCGTTTTTAACAACACCCACCGCTGGGTGCCCGACGTGGGCCCCCAGCTCCCCCCCCCCCCCC
>CAXYVC010000107.1:0-9713 GCA_964292295.1 uncultured bacterium | reverse complement strand
CCGCAAGCGCTCGAAGGACGGCTCTGGCAGAGCCCTTCTGTCGAGCCCAAACGCATCATCTGGGCTGAAGAATCCGTACCACGGGAAAGGGGCCGCGGTTGCGGCCCCTTTCCCGTGGTGCGTGGCGCCCTCAGGCCTTCGCGAAGGCCTGCTGGATCATGGCCACCACCGCGTCCGTGGAGGTGCCGGGCTGGAAGACCTCCCGGATGCCCACGGCCTTCAGGCCGGGGATGTCCTCGTCGGGGATGATGCCGCCCCCGAAGACCAGCACGTCTCCCGCGCCCTGCTCCTTGAGGAGGCGCATCACCTCCGGGAAGAGCTGGTTGTGGGCGCCGCTCAGGATCGACATGCCCAGCACCTGGGCGTCCTCCTGGACCACCGCGTTGACGATCTGCTGGGGCGTCTGGCGCAGGCCCGTGTAGATCACCTCCATGCCCGCGTCCCGCAGGGCACGGGCGATCACCTTGGCGCCGCGGTCGTGGCCATCCAGGCCGGGCTTGGCGATCACGACACGAATGGGAGCTGTGGACATCGGATACTCCGGCAATCAGAAAGGGGACAGTGTAGCCCAGGCCGCCCGCAACCTGGGTGCTCCCGCTACCGGAGCTCCTCGACGCGCTGGATGAGCACCGGCTGCTCGGGCCGCTCGTCGGTGCGGGTCTTCACCTTCGCGATCTTGTCCACCACGGCCATGCCCTCCACCACCTTGCCGAAGGGACAGTGCCCGTAGCCCGTCATGGTCTTGCTCTTGAAGTCCAGGGAGGGGTTGTCCTTCACGTTCACGAAGAACTGGGCCTTGGCGCCCAGGGGGTTCCCGGCGGCGTAGGCCATGGCCAGGACGCCCCGGCGGTTGCGGAGCCCCTTGGCCTTGGCGAGGTCCGCCTCGTTCGTGATGCTCGGCCCCGTGGCCCGCTGGCGCATGTCCACGGTGTAGCCCCCGCCCTGGATCACGCTGCCGCCCTTGGCCACCCGGTGGAAGACGAGACCGTTGTAGTGGCCCTTCCGCACGTAGGCCAGGAAATTCTCCACCGTCTTCGGCGCCGCGTCGGGCTCCAGCTGCACCGTGAAGGCGCCGAGGCTGGTGGTGAACTTCACCTTCGGCCCCGCCGCGGCGAGGGGAAGCACGAGCAGGAGGGCGGTGAGAAGGGCGCGCACGGCAGACTCCGAAGGATAGGTGCCCCGATTATGCCCCCGCTCCGCAGGGCCGGCCAGACACGCTACACTGGCCCCGGCCCTATAGCTCAGCGGTCAGAGCTGGCGGCTCATAACCGCTTGGTCCAGGGTTCGAATCCCTGTGGGGCCACCACCCCCTGGTGCGCCGCGCACCTCCGATCAGGAGAGGTGCGGAGGCGCGGCATGCCCGCCGGTCTGGGATAAAAGGGGGCGCCGAATTGCCATGCCCCCGTGAATCCTGGAGGATGGGGGCAGGCAACCTGGAGCAGGCATGAGCCACGACGCGGCCCTCGACACGAAAACGCCCACCGGACAGCCGGCGGGCCTGTGGGTGCTCATCTTCACCGAGACCTGGGAGCGCTTCAGCCACTACGGCATGCGGGCCCTGCTGATCATCTACCTCACCACGCCCCTCGCCATGGGCGGCCTCGGGCTGGACAAGCCCCGGGCCGCGGCCATCTTCGGCGGCTACCTCCTCTCCATCTACCTCTTCAGCCTGAACGGCGGCCAGATCGCCGACCGCTTCCTGGGCACCAAGCGCACCATCGTGCTGGGCGGCCTCTTCATCGCCGCGGGCCAGCTGCTGCTGCAGGTGAAGAGCCTGAACGGCCTCATCGCCAGCCTCGTGCTCATCGCCATCGGCACCTGCCTGCTGAAGCCGAACATCTCGGCCTCCGTGGGACGCCTCTACACCAAGGAAGACCCCCGCCGGGACGGCGCCTTCACCTTCGAATACATGGGCATCAACATCGGCGCCACGGTGGCCCCCATCATCTGCGGCTTCATGGCGGAGAACCCCTCCTTCCACGCCTTCCTGAACCGCATCGGCCTGAACTCCTCCGCGGGCTGGTCCTGGGCCTTCGGGGTCTCCGGCGTGGGCATGCTGCTGGGTCTCTTGAACTTCGTGCTGCGGCGCAAGCTGGTCCACGACGTGAGCCTGCCCGAGGGCACCAAGGAAGCGGAGCCCAAGGGCCTCGGCTTCGTGGCGCTCATGATCGTCGTGCCCCTGGGCATGGCCTGGATCGGGGGGGGGCCGAAGGCCTGGTACATCCAGCTCCGGCTGGGGGCCGCCGGCGCCGCCGCCATCATGGTCGTGAGCCAGATGCTCGTGAACCGCGGCCTGGTGCCCACCCGCGAGACGGCGCCCGCCCCGGCGGCCGGCGCCCCGGCGGAACACCACGAGCTCACGAAGGAGGACCGCAACCGCCTGATGGTGGTGGGCGTGATGCTGCTCTTCAGCATCTCCTTCTGGTTCGTGTTCCAGCAGGCTGGCAGCACCCTGAGCCTCTTCGCCAAGGAATACACGAACCGCGTGGTGGGCGGCTTCGAGATCCCCGCGAGCTGGTTCCAGACCATCAACGCCATCCTGATCGTGGCCCTGGGCCCCGTCTTCGTGTGGATCTGGGGCAAGCGCGCGGGGCGCTTCCCCAGCAGCCCCGTGAAATTCGCCCTCGGCCTGCTCTTCGCCGCCCTGGGCTTCCTGGTGCTGGTGCCCGCGGCCAAGCTGGCCCGCCCCATGCCCACCGACCCCATCGCCAAGGTCAGCATGGGCTGGCTGCTGGGCGTCTATCTCTTCCACACCATCGGCGAGCTGTGCCTGAGCCCCGTGGGCCTCAGCTACGTCTCCAAGCTGGCCCCGAAGCACCTCACCAGCCAGCTCATGGGCGCCTGGTTCTTCTCCCTGGGCATCGGCGCCTACCTTGCGGGGAAGGCCGCGGGCTTCATGGATGCTGTGCCCCTCTACCAGGTCTTCCTCTACGCCGCGCTCATCGCCCTTGGCATGAGCGCCCTGCTCTGGTTCGTGGTGAGCCGCGTCATCCACAAGCTCATGGGCGGCCACAGCTGAGGCCCGCACCACACAAGGAAAGGGACGGCATTTGGCCGGCGCTTCCCTGTCGGGGCCCCCTCCGCCTTCGCCCCTTGGGGGTTTGGGGACCGGCTCCCTCGGAGCCCCGCCCCCCACAAGGAAGCCGCCGGCATCTGCCGGCCCTTCCCTTGTCGGGCCCTCGACCGCTTCAGCCCTTGGCGGTTTCGGGAACCGGCTCCTTCGGCACCTCGGTCTTCGGGGCGGCGGGGTTCTCCTTCTTCTCGGCCCAGATGCCCTGCACCAGGGGCTGGTCCATGGGCACCTTCGCGGGATCCCAGCTGCGGGTGACCACCAGCTTGAAGGGGTTGGCCTCGGTGCTCATCCAGCCGGGATCGTCCACGATCACGTAGACGTTGCGCGCCTCCTTGGTGGGGTTGGTGTACTTCACCTCGGGGTTGCCCGTGGGGATCAGGTTCTGGAGCATGCCCTCCTCCAGGCGCCCCCACTTGTTCACCATCATCAGGCGGAACCACCCCTCGTTGGTGTGGTGGAGCCGCACGTGCAGCTTGGCGCCCGGAGGAACCCGGAAACCGTAGGCGATCCAGCCCGCGGGGTAGTCGGCCGAACCGAGCACTTCGTTCTGGTCATCCTGCACGGGCTTCACCCGGATGACGCCCTGGCGGGCCATGAACTGGATCTCCTCCAGGATGTCGCGGTGGCGCCAGAAGGCGCGGTCCGGGCGGACGGTGCAGCGGGGCAAGGGGCGCGGGATCTGGATATCCCGGGTGCGGGGCACGATGGGCGTGTCGGCACCCCGGGTGGGCATGGGGCGGGAGGGGTCCGTCCGCGGCGCGAAGCTTGGTGTGCGAACCGGCCGATCGGCCCCCGGTCTCGGGGTACTGGGCTGGACCACCACGGGGCGCTCCGTGCGCGGACCCGGCATGCGCTCCGAGGGACGCCCGGGACGCCCCTGGGCGGGCAGGTCCCCGCCAAAAGCAGCCAGGGTGAGCATGATGAGGGGAAGACGGACTGGATGCATAGAGCCTCCAAGGGGGGTGGATGAGATGGACGTAGTCCAGCAGAAGTCGTGCCACCCGCCCTCCAAGCATGCAGCAAGGCCCGGCGCGGGCAAGGCGCCGCGGGGCTCCGGCGCTACACTGGTGTCCCCTAGAGCGGAGCATCCATGTTCGGCAAGATCCAGCGCATCCATTTCGTGGGCATCGGCGGCATCGGCATGAGCGGCATCGCCGAGGTGCTGGTGAACCTGGGCTACGAGGTGAGCGGCTCGGACCTGAAGGAGGGGCCCGTCACCCAGCGCCTGGCAGGCATGGGGGTGCGGATCCACCACGGGCACGATGCATCGTGCATCAAGGATGCCCAGGTGGTGGTGATCTCCTCGGCGGTCAAGGGGGACAACCCGGAGGTGCTGGCCGCCCACGCCGCCAAGGTCCCCGTGATTCCCCGGGGCGAGATGCTGGCGGAGCTGATGCGCATGAAGTACGGCATCGCCGTGGCGGGCTCCCACGGCAAGACGACCACCACGGGCATGATCGCCCAGGTGCTCAGCCAGGGCGGCATCGACCCCACCATCGTGATCGGCGGCAAGCTCGGCACCATCGGCAGCAACGCCAAGCTGGGCAAGGGCCCCTACCTGGTGGCGGAGGCGGACGAGAGCGACGGCAGCTTCCTGCTGCTCAGCCCCACCCTCGCCGTGATCACCAACATCGACCGGGAGCATCTGGACCACTACCGGAACCTGGAGGAGATCCAGGAGGCCTTCGTGGCCTTCGGCAACAAGATCCCCTTCTACGGCAGCATCTTCGCCTGCCTGGACGACCCGAACGTTGCCGCCATCCGCCCCCGCCTGAAGCGCCAGGTGCGCACCTACGGGACCAACCCCCAGGTGGACATCCGCGCCCACGAGATCCGCCAGGAGGGCTGGCGCAGCCACTTCCGCGTGAGGGCCTACGGGGAGGACCTGGGCACCTTCTCCCTGGGCGTTCCGGGCCACCACATGGTGCTCAACGCCCTGGCGGCCATCGGCGTGGCGCTGGAGATGGGCGTGGAACAGGAGGCCCTGCGGGCGAGCCTCGCCAGCTTCACGGGGGCGGACCGACGCTTCCAGCGCAAGGGCGAGCGCAAGGGCGTGCTGGTGGTGGACGACTACGGCCACCACCCCACGGAGATCGCCAACACCCTGGCCGCGGCCCGGGCCGCCTTCCCGGACAAGCGCATCGTGGTGGCCTTCCAGCCCCACCGCTACAGCCGCACTCGGGCCCTGCTGGACGAGTTCGGCCGCTGCTTCTTCGATGCGGACCTCGTGGCGGTCACGGACATCTACGCCGCCAGCGAGGCCCCCGTCCCCGGCCTCACGGGGCGCAGCCTGGTGGAGGCCATCCAAGCCCACGGACAGCGCGACGTGCGCTACGTGCCGAAGGTGGAGGAGCTCCCCGCCGTCCTGGACGCCCTCTGCCAGCCCGGCGACCTGCTGATGACCTTCGGCGCCGGCACCATCACGGGCGTGGGCCCCGCCTTCCTGGCCCTGGACTGACAGGCTCCGGCAAAGGGGCCGGGCGGAAAGCCCGGCCCCTCGGCAGATCCTCCAAAGCTTCCGCAAAACCCAGGTTTTGCCTTTGGGCCTGACGCATCGGTTCACGGGATGCTGCGCTTCGAGCGCCTGCGGCTCGCGGCTTGGTCCAGGTCGGTCCAGCCCGAGCCTGGCCCAAGCCCGCTCCACGCCTTTCGCTGCCGCGAAAGGCTGGCCGCAAGCGCATCCTTCGGGCTAGACGGCCGTGTCCATGGGCAGGACGGGGAGCCCCAGCTCCTTTTCCACCATGGCACGGGTCACGCGCAGCACGGCGGCCTTGCCCTTCCGCTCCTGGCCGGGCATCTCGAACATGGGCTCGAGGAGGATCTGCTCCAGCATGGAGCGCAGCCCGCGGGCGCCCAGCTTGCGGTTGGTGGCCTGGTCCGCGATGGCCTGCAGGGCTCCCTCCTCGAAGACCAGCTCGATGCCGTCCATCTCGAAGAGCTTCTGGAACTGCTTCGTGACGGCGTTCTTCGGCTGGGTGAGGATGCGCACCAGGGCGTCCCGGTCCAGGGGGTCCAGGGTGGCGGCCACGGGCAGGCGGCCCACCAGCTCGGGGATCAGGCCGAACCTGATGATGTCCTCGGGCTCCACCAGCTTCAGGTAGTCCTCCCGGCCGGCCTTGGAGCTCACCTTGGCCCCGAAGCCCACGGCCTTGGCCCGCACCCGCTGCTTGATGATCTCGTCGATGCCCACGAAAGCCCCGCCGCAGATGAAGAGGATGTTCGTGGTGTCCACCTGGATGAACTCCTGGTGGGGGTGCTTGCGGCCGCCCTGGGGCGGCACGTTGGCCACGGTGCCCTCGATCAGCTTGAGGAGGGCCTGCTGCACGCCTTCGCCGGAGACGTCCCGGGTGATGCTCGGGTTCTCGCTCTTGCGACCCACCTTGTCGATCTCGTCGATGAAGACGATGCCCCGCTGGGCCCGCTCCACGTCGTAGTTGGCCACCTGGAGGAGCTTGGTGAGGATGTTCTCCACGTCCTCGCCCACGTAGCCGGCTTCGGTCAGCGTGGTGGCGTCCGCCATGGCCAGGGGCACGTCCAGCACCCGCGCCAGGGTCTGGGCCAAGAGCGTCTTGCCCGTGCCCGTGGGGCCGATGAGCAGGATGTTGCTCTTGGCCAGCTCCACCTCGCCGCTGGCCGCGCCCAGGGCCTTCGGGGGCGCCTGGATCCGCTTGTAGTGGTTGTAGACCGCCACGGCCAGGCGCGTCTTGGCCGCCTCCTGCCCGATGACGTACTCGTCCAGGTAGGCCTTGATCTCCTTGGGCTTCACCAGCTTCGCTTCGCTCTTCCCGCTGGAGGCCTTGCCCTGGCGGCTCATGCGGAGCTGGAGCTGTCCCGCCTCCACGCACTCGCTGCAGATGAAGGCCTCGGGACCCGCCAGGAGCTGCTCCACCTCGTGGGGCCCCTTCCCGCAGAAGGAGCAGCGCTGATCCTGCTTGGTCTTGCTCATGGATGCCCTCCGGACGGTCGGTCCTACTGCTGGTGGATGGTGGCGAGGGACAGAACCTCGTAGCGCTTCGTGCCCGCCGGGATCTTGATCTTCACCTCATCCCCCTCGCGCAGCCCCACCAGCGCCGACCCGATGGGGCTGCTGATGCTGAGCAGCCCCCCGTCGGCCACCAGCTCCTCGGGCAGCACCAGCTTGTAGGTGCGCTCCTCGTCCGTGTCCAGATCCAGCAGGGTCACGCGGGACCCGTAGGCCACGCGGTCCTTGGGAAGGCGCCCCACGTCCAGGCTGGCGATCTCGCTGATGCGCTTCTCCATGGCCACGACCTTGTTCTGGAACATGTCGCGCTTGGCCAGGGCCTGCTCGTACTCGGCGTTCTCGGAGAGGTCGCCCTGGCTGGCCGCCGCGGCGATCTCCTTCGGGATGTCGTTCAGGAGGGCGTTGCGGAGCTCCTTGAGCTCGACCTCCAGCTTGGCGAGAACGTGCTTGGGCATGGCGCTTCCTCTTTCGGGGGCCGGACCGCCAGGGGGAATCCGGGGGACAAAAAAAGTGGCGCCTCGACGGTTTCGAGGCGCTACCGAGTCATGCTAGCAGAAGTGCGCCGGCGAGAAAGCCCGCGGTCCAAGCGCCGCCCTTGCAGGTTTTGAGCTCAGGCCTCGAGGGCCACGTCCACAACGGTCGGCTCCAGGACGCGGCACAGCTCGCCCGGCGCGATCCCCACCAGGAAACCCCGGGATCCGCCGTTCACGTAGGCAAGGGGAAGCTCCAGGATGCTGCGCTCCAGGTACACCGGCATGCGCTTGCGGGTGCCGAAGGGGCTCGTGCCGCCCACCAGGTAGCCGCTGTGCCGGCTCGCCACCTCGGGCCGGCAGATCTCCACCGAACGGGCGCCGATCTGGCGGGCCAGGGCCTTGGTGCTCACCTCCCGGTCCCCGTGCATGAGCACCACCAGGGGCCGGCCCGCCTCGTCCTCCATCACCAGGGTCTTCACCACGGCGTGCTCGGGGAGGCCCAGTTCCCGGGCGGCCGTGGCGGTGCCGCCGTGCGCCTCGTAGCGGTACAGGTGTGCCGTGAAGTTCGCCCGGGAGGCGCGCAGCAGGCGGACGGCGGCGGTGGAGGGGAAGGCGGACATGGGCCCATGATCCCCCCGTGACCCCCCTCACCGGAAGGGAGTGCTAGGCTTTGGCTTCCCTTCCGGGGTCCTCCTTCCCAGTGCGTCATGGTCCGGCGGCAGCGCTTCGCCGCGTCGTGGGCCGCAGGCGGGATCCCCCCCGGGGGGCGGGAGCGGGACCATGAACCTTCCGAACCTCATCATCGCCGTCGCGTTCGTCGCCGCCGTGCTCCTGGCCCTCTGCGCCGGCATCCCGGCCCTGGCCGGGCGGGACCCCAACGGTACCGCCTTCCGCCGCGCCCTCGCCGCCTCCGGAGTCCTGGCCCTCGCCGCCGCCCTCGGCCCCCTCCTCCTGGGCAGGACCTGGGAGATCGCCCATGCGTGGAACCTGCCCAACGCCCGCCTCCTGATCCAGGGCGGGCCCCTCGGCGCGGCCTTCCTGCTGCCCCTGGCCCTCTCGACCCCTCTCCTGGGCTGGTATCTGGTGGCCTACGACCGGGACGCGCCGCGCCTGGACAGCCAGGGGCGGGTGCGCTTCTGCTTCGGCCTGGCCGCGGCCGCCATGATGCTGCTCACCCACGCCGCCAACGCCGTGCTCTTCCTCATGGCCTGGGAGGCCGTGGGCCTGGCGGGCTACTTCCTGGTCATGGCCGAGGACGCGAAACCCGAGGTGCGGGAGGCGGGCTGGGTCTACCTGGTGGCCAGCCACGCCGGCGCCCTGATGGTCCTGGCGGGCTTCGCCCTGCTGGCCGCGGGGCGCGGCACCTGGGACCTGGGCCCCCTTCCCGAGGGCTTCGCCGCCTCCACCCGGGGCACCGCCGCCTTCCTGCTGCTGGCGGGCGGCTTCGCCCTGAAGGCGGGCCTCATGCCCTTCCACGTCTGGCTGCCCGGGGCCCACGCCTCCGCGCCGAGCCCCGTGTCGGCGCTGCTCTCGGGCCTCGTCATCAAGATGGGCCTGCTCGGCCTCGCCCGGCTCGTGTCCTGGACGCCCCTCCCGCCCCTGTGGTGGGGGGCCGGCCTGCTGGCCCTCGGCGCCCTGAGCGGCGTGATCGGCCTGGCCTACGCCCTGGCCCAGCGAGACCTCAAGCGCCTGCTGGCCTACAGCTCCGTGGAAAACGTGGGCGTGGCCACCCTGGGCCTGGGCCTGGCCTGCGCGGGCAAGACCCTCGGCCGGGCCGACCTCGTGGTGCTGGGCGGCGCCGGCGCCCTCTTCCACATCCTGGACCACGCCCTCTTCAAGCCCCTGCTCTTCCTCGGCGCGGGCAGCGTGCTGCACGCCACGGGCACCCGCGACCTGGAGGCCCTGGGGGGGCTGATGCAGCGCATGCCCAGGACCGGCGCCCTCTTCCTGCTGGGCGCGGCGGCCATCGCGGGCCTGCCGCCCCTCAACGGCTTCGCCGGGGAATGGCTGCTCTACCTGGGGAGCCTGCGCGGCCTGGCCCATGACGGCTGGGCGGGCGCCTTCCTGCCCGTGGCGGCGCTGGTGCTCATCGGCGGGCTGGCGGTGGCGACCTTCTCCCGCGCCTTCGGCATCGCCTTCCTGGGCGGGCCCCGCCGCGAGGCCGCCGCCCCCGCCCACGGGGCCC
>CAXYVC010000106.1:0-9817 GCA_964292295.1 uncultured bacterium | reverse complement strand
CCCCCCCCTCCCCCCCCCGGTCCCTGGGGGGGGGGGGGCTCCCCCGGGCCCCTGCGGCGGGCGCGCCGGCCTAGGGGCCGTGTCCGCCGTGGGCGTGGGCGTCGTCGTCGCGGCCTTCGTACTCGCCGCCGTGCTGGCGGCCTCCCTGTTCCGCGCTCCCGGGCACCGCCTGGCCTTCACGTACCTGGACTGGATCGCCGTGGACGGCCTGCGGGTGCCCTTCGGCCTCGTGATCGACCCCCTCTCCGCCCTGATGGCCCTGGTGGTCACGGGCATCGGCGCCCTGATCCACCTCTACAGCGTGGGCTACATGGCGGAGGAGGAGGGCTTCGCGCGCTACTTCGCCTACCTGAACCTCTTCGTGTTCTTCATGCTCACGCTGGTGCTGGCCTCGAGCCTGCCCCTGCTCTTCGTGGGCTGGGAGGGCGTGGGCCTCTGCTCCTACCTGCTCATCGGCTTCTACTTCGAGAAGGAGGAAGCCGCCGCCGCCGGCCTGAAGGCCTTCCTCACGAACCGCGTGGGGGACCTGGGGATGGTGGTGGGCATGATGGCGCTCTTCGCCGCCTTCGGCACCCTCACCCTGGGGGAGATCCTCGGCCAGGCGGGACACCTGGCGCCGGAGGCGGGCTTCGGCCTGCTCACCTTCGCCACCCTGATGCTCTTCCTGGGCGCCTGCGGCAAGAGCGCCCAGATCCCCCTGTACGTGTGGCTGCCGGACGCCATGGCGGGCCCGACGCCGGTCTCGGCCCTGATCCACGCGGCCACGATGGTGTCCAGCGGCGTCTACCTGCTCTGCCGCCTGGCGCCCCTGTTCCGCCTGGCCCCCCTCACGCTGGACGTGGTGGCCTGGGTGGGCGCCGCCACCGCCCTCTTCGCCGCCACCATCGCCCTGGTGCAGCGGGACATCAAGAAGGTGCTGGCCTACTCCACCGTGAGCCAGCTCGGATACATGTTCCTGGGCCTCGGCGCCTCCGGCTTCGCCGCGGGCTTCTTCCACCTCTTCACCCACGCCTGGTTCAAGGCCCTGCTCTTCCTGGGCGCGGGCAGCGTGATCCACGCCCTCCACACCCAGGACCTCGCCCGCATGGGCGGCCTGCGCCGGCGCATGCCCCTCACCTTCTGGGCCATGGCCGCGGGCGCCCTGGCGCTCATGGGGCTGCCCCCCACGGCGGGCTTCTTCAGCAAGGACGAGATCCTGCTCCTGGCCTTCCAGAAGAGTCCCTGGCTGTGGGCGGTGGGCCTGGCGGGCGCCGCCTGCACGGCCTTCTACACCGCGCGCCTGATGACCCTCGCCTTCTGGGGCGAGCCCCGGGACGCGGAGGCCTTCGCCCACGCCCACGAGTCCCCGCGCACCATGACGCTCCCCCTGGTCGTGCTGGCCGCGGGCAGCCTGCTGGCCGGCGCCCTGGGCGTGCCGGCAGCCTTCGGCGGGTCCGACCGCATCCGGGCGCTCCTGGAGGGCCCGCTCGACGGCGGCGCCCTGCACCCGGCCCACGCGCACCACGCGGGCGCGGGCCTCGCGTGGTTCCTCGCCGCGGCGAGCACCGCGCTGGTCCTGGCCTCGGCGGCCTTCGGCTTCCGGAGCTACCGGGATGGCCTCGCGAAGGCCGAGGCAAGGGCGGCCCGCTGGCCGCGCCTTCACCGCCTGCTGCTGGACAAGTACCGGGTGGACGAGGCGCTGGAGGCCTGCCTGCTCGGCCCCCTGCGCTGGTTCGGCAACGTGCTCTGGAAACTCTTCGACGTGATCCTCATCGACGGCGTGGGCGTGAACGTGCCCGGCGCGCTGACTCGCCTGGCGGGCGACCTCGTGGCGCTGCTCCAGACCGGCCGGGTGCGCGGCTACGCGCTCGCCATGGCCTGCGGCACCGGCGCGGCCCTCTGGATCTTCCTGCGCTAGGAGCGGAACGCGATGGCCTGGATCCCCACCCACCTCCCGAGCCTCCTGGTCTTCGGCCCCGTGCTGGCGGGCGCCCTGCTGCTGCTCGTCCCTGAGCGGAGGGCGCGCCTGGCCCAGGGGCTCGCCCTGCTGGCCTCCTCCGGCCTCTGCATCCTGGCCCTCGCCCACCTGCTGCGCGCCACGCCGGATGCGGCGGGCTGGCTCGCCTCCGAACGCTTCCTGTGGTTCACCGCCGTGGGCCTGCCCGTGGAGTACCACCTGGGCGTGGACGGCCTGAACCTGTGGCTGGTGCTTCTGGCCCTCTTCCTGGTGCCCCTGGCCCTGGCGGGCACCTGGAAGGGCCTGAAGGCGCGCCCGGGCGCCGCCGCGGCCATGATCCTGCTGCTGGAGGGGGGCATGGTCGGCGCCCTGCTCGCCCAGGATCTGCTCTTCTTCTACCTCTTCTGGGAGGCGATGCTTCCGCCCCTGTACGTGCTGATCCTCCTCTGGGGCGGCCAGGACCGCCGCTACGCGGCCACGAAGTTCATCCTCTACACCCTGGCGGGCAGCCTGCTCTGGCTGGTGGCGCTGCTCTACCTCGGCGCCCGGGCCGGCAGCTTCGCGCCGCAGGTCATGGCCCAGGCCGCCGCCGCCCTGCCCTTCCGCACCCAGGCCACGCTCTTCGCGGCCTTCGCCCTGGCCTTCGCCATCAAGGTGCCCCTCTTCCCGCTGCACACCTGGCTGCCGGACGCCCACACCGAGGCGCCCACGGCGGGCTCGGTGCTGCTGGCGGGCGTGCTGCTGAAGCTGGGGGGCTACGGCCTGCTGCGCTTCGCCATCCCCCTCTTCCCGGCCGTGGCGCTGCACGCCGCCAAGCCCCTCGCAGCCCTGGCGGTGGCCGCCATCGTGTACGGCGCGCTGGTGGCCATGGTGCAGCGGGACATGAAGAAGCTCGTGGCCTACAGCTCCGTGAGCCACATGGGCTTCGTGGTGCTGGGCGCCGCCAGCTTCACCGTGGTGGGCGTGCAGGGCGCCATGCTCCAGATGCTCAGCCACGGCCTGTGCACCGGCGGCCTCTTCCTGGTGGTGGGCATGCTGTACGACCGCGCCCACACCCGCATGATCGCGGACTTCGGCGGCGTGGCCTTGCGCATGCCCGTGCTCACCACCTTCTTCGTGGTGCTCACCCTGGGCTCCATCGGCCTGCCCCTCACCAGCGGCTTCGCGGGCGAGTTCCTGGTGCTGAACGGCACCTGGACCAGCGGCCTCGCCTTCGGCCCCCTGGCCGCGGGCCTCGCCAGCCTCGGCGTGGTGCTCAGCGCGGTGTACCTGCTCTGGATGGTGAAGAAGGTCTTCTTCGGCCCCGAGAACCCGGATCCCGCCGGGGGCACCGCGGCCCTGGCGCAGGACCTGGACGCCCGGGAGGTGGCGGTGCTGCTGCCCCTGGTGGCGCTGGTGTTCTGGATGGGCCTGCACCCGCAGCATTTCCTTCGCGCCAGCGAGGGGCCGGTGCGGCGGATGCTCGCGGAGGCGGGGGCGCCCGCGCCGCGGGTGCAGGCCTACCCCGTCCTGGAGGTGGCACGATGAGCTTCTCCCCCAGCGAGACCGCGGCCATCCTGCCCCTGGCCATCCCCGCGGCGGCGGCCTGCCTGCTGCCCATCGCCAGCCTGGACCGGGACCAGGAGACCGTGAAGTGGGTGCGCGGCGCCTTCTTCGGCATCGCCCTGCTGGCCATCCTCGGCAGCTTCTTCTACGTCACCCAGCTCTGGGGCACGGGCCAGCAGCCCGTGTGGACCCAGCTCCGCTTCGACCGTCTGGCCCAGGCCGCGGCGATCCTCGTGCTGGCCGCCGCCGCCTTCGCGGTGCTCCAGCTCTGGGACCACCTGCACCACGAGGGATGGGTGAAGGCGGAGACCCTCGCCCTGCTCCTCTGCAGCGTGACGGGCATGCTGCTCTTCGCCTCCACCACCCACCTGCTGGTGCTCTTCCTGGGGCTGGAGCTCCTGAGCCTGCCCCTGTATGCCCTCACGGCCACGGTGCGCTTCCGCGCCGGGGCGCTGGAGGGGGCCATGAAGTACTTCCTCACCGGCGCGGTCGCCAGCGGCTGCTTCCTCATGGGCCTGGTCCTGGTCTACGGCACCACGGGCAGCCTGGAGCTGCGCAGCGCCCCGGTGGCCGCGGCGGCCTCCGACCCGCTCTTCCTGGCGGGGGCGGCCCTGATGCTGGGGGGCTTCCTCTTCAAGGTGAGCGCGGTGCCCTTCCACCAGTGGACGCCGGACGCCTACGAGGCCGCGCCCCATCCCGTCTCCGGCTTCATGAGCGTGGCCACCAAGACGGTGGCGCTGGTCGCCCTGCTGCGCGTCTTCCCGGGCGCGCTGGCCCTCTCGGGCCCCCTGGCCCCCAAGGCCCAGGCGGCGGTGGCCCTCTTTGCGGCCCTGACCATCGTGCTGGGCAACCTCACGGCCCTGTCCCAGACGAAGGTGAAGCGCATGCTGGCCTACTCCAGCGTGAGCCACGCGGGCTACCTGCTGCTGGCCTTCGTGGCGGGAACGGCCCAGGCCTACGCGGGCATGCTGGTCTACCTGGCGGCCTACCTGGCCATGAACATGGGCGCCTTCGGCCTGCTCAGCGCGCTCTCGCTGCCCGGGGACCGCGGCGACCTGGAGGACCTGCGGGGCCTGGGCTGGAAGCGGCCGGAGCTGGGCGTGGCCATGGGCCTGTGCCTGCTGAGCCTGGCGGGCATTCCCCCCACGGCGGGCTTCTTCGGGAAGTACATGGTCTTCAAGGAGCTGGTGCAGCAGGGGCACGTGGGCCTCACGGTGCTGGCCGTGCTGGGCAGCCTGGTGAGCGTGGCCTACTACCTGCGGGTGCTGGCGGCCCTCTTCGGGGAGCCCTCCCCCGAGCGGCTGCGGGAGGACGCGGAGCGCCCCCAGGCCTCGGCCCCCCTGGCCGGCGCCACCGTGCTGGCCGCGGCCATCCTGGTGGTCATGGGCGGCCTCTGGCAGGGCCTGCTGTCCGAGGGCTTCGCCCTGCGCGCCATCCAGGACGCCCTGCCCTTCCTGCACTGACGTTCGGCCTCCCGGCGGAACAGCTGGGCCGCCTTCCTGGCGGGCTTCCCTTGGCTGTGTCAGCTTAGGGAGCGTCCGAAGGATCTTTGGGAGACAGCATGGCCATGAAGCGGAAGACCTGGATCGCGCTCGGCGCCGGCGCCCTGGTGCTGGTGGGCGGCGGCATCTTCCTCGCCACCCGCGGCAAGGAGGAGATCAAGTGGCGCACGAGCCGCGTGGAGCGCGGCAGCGTCACCCAGAAGATCAGCGCCACGGGCACCCTGAACGCCCTGGTCTCCGTGCCCGTGGGCACCCAGGTGTCCGGCATCATCAGCTCCATCTCCGCGGACTACAACAGCCTGGTCAAAAAGGGCCAGGTCATCGCCCAGATCGACCCCACGCTGCTGGAGACGCAGCTGCGGGACGCGGAAGCCACGCTGTTGCGCACCCAGGCCTCCTACGAGAACGCCAAGGCCGAGTTCGCGCGCACCAGGCGCCTTGCCGAGGAACGCCTCGTGAGCGAGCAGGAGCGCGACTCCAAGGAAACCGCCATGAAGCAGGCCCTCGGGAGCCTCCAGAGCGCCCGGGCCAGCGTGGCCCGCGCCAAGGCGAACCTCGGCTACTGCACCATCACCGCCCCTGTGGACGGCGTGGTCGTGGCCCGGCTGGCGGACGTGGGCCAGACCGTGGCAGCCAGCTTCAGCACGCCGAACCTCTTCACCATCGCCCAGGACCTCTCGAAGATGAAGCTCGAGGTCTCCATCGACGAGGCCGACATCGGCCAGGTGAAGGCCGGCCAGCCCGCCTTCTTCACGGTGGACAGCTACCCCGACAAGCAGTTCCGCGGCCGGGTCGCCCAGGTGCGCCTGGAGGCCACCACCACCTCCAACGTGGTCACCTACAAGGTGGTGATGGAGGTGGAGAACGAGCCGCTGGAAGCGAGCTCCGGAAGCAGCGCCCAGGCCCCCGAGGCGGGCCGCCCCGGGAGCGGCCTGCGCGACCTGGACCCCGCCCAGCGGGAGGCCATGCTGAAGCGCCTGGGCTTCAAGCCCGAGGACCTGCGCGACCCCGCGAAGCGCGAGGAGCTGCGGGAGAAGATGCACGCCCTGCGCGCCAAGTCCGGCGGCACGGCCATGGCCGTGACCCAGGGCAACGCCACCCAGCAGAAGCGCGTTCCCGGCGGCATCAACTTCGCGGCCGGCCCCGTCTATGCGGGCAACCTGGCCCTGCGCCCGGGCATGACCGCCAACGTCACCATCATGACGAACCGGCGCGACAACGTGCTGCGCGTGCCCAACGCGGCCCTGCGCTTCAACCCGAGCGCCTTCATCAAGGAAACGAAGAAGGAAGAGGCACCCCGCGCCGGCGGCCTGATGATGATGGGCCCCATGCGCCGGGACGGCCAGCGTTCGAACCAGGGCGGCAACAAGATCTCCGGCCTGGTGGTGCGCCGGGAGGACCGGATCTGGGTGCTGGAGAACGGCAAGCCCAAGGCGATCCCCGTCCACGCGGGCATCAGCGACGGCCAGTTCACCGAGATCTCCGGCGAGCAGCTGCAGGAGGGCATGACGATCCTCCTGGGCGTGGAGGGCAACAAGACCGCCGGCAACGGTGCCGCCTCCGGCGCCTCGCGCCGCTAGGCCGGAGCGCCCATGGCCTTTCTCGAGTTCCTCAAGCTGGCCCTGTTTGCCATCACGCGCAACAAGATGCGGGCCTTCCTCACCATGCTCGGCATCATCGTGGGCGTGGGCGCGGTGATCGCCATGATCGGCATCGGCGAGGGCTCCAAGCGCGCCTCCCTCGCCATCATCCAGAACATGGGCTCCAACATGCTGACGATCTTCCCCGGCTCCATGGGCCACGGCCCGGGGGGGCCCCAGGCCCTGGGCGCCGGGGAGGTCCTGGAGCCCGGGGACTGCCAGCTCATCCAGAACGAGCTGGGAGCCTCGAGCGTCGTGGCCGCCACGCCCCAGGTGTCCACCAGCCGCCCCGTGATCTTCCAGAACAGCAACTACATCACCCAGGTCCAGGGAACGGGGCCGGAGTTCCTCCAGATCCGCGGCTGGGAGGTGGCCCGGGGCCGCTTCTTCACCGAGGGCGAGGTCAAGGGGCAGGCCAAGGTCTGCGTCATCGGCCAGACCGTGCTGGAGAACCTCTTCCCCAACGGGGAGGACCCGGTCGGCCAGACGATCCGCGTGGGCAAGCTGCCCTTCCAGGTCGTCGGCGTGCTGGAGAAGAAGGGCGCCGGCATGTTCGGCGACCAGGACGACCTGATCGTGGGGCCCTACACCACGGTCATGCGCAAGATCATGGGCCGCGACAAGATCCAGCGGATCATGGTGAGCGCCCAGGAGGGCAAGGCCGAGCTCGCCGAGTCGGAGATCACCGCCCTCCTGCGCCAGCGCATGAAGACGGCGCCCAAGGACGACAACCCGTTCCAGATCCGCAAGCAGGACGACATGATGCAGATGCAGACCCAGCAGGCGGGCATCCTCACGGCCCTGCTCGCCGTGGCGGCCAGCATCAGCCTGGTGGTGGGCGGCATCGGCATCTCCAACATCATGCTGGTGAGCGTCACCGAGCGCACCCGCGAGATCGGCGTGCGCCGCGCCCTGGGCGCCACCCAGCACAACATCCTCTGGCAGTTCCTCACGGAGGCCATGGTGCTCGCCTTCCTGGGCGGCATCCTGGGTGTGCTCTTCGCCGCCGCCGCGGTGGGCATCCTGACGGAATTCGACATCCCCGCCGTGATCGAGGGCTGGTCCGTGGGGCTGGGGCTGGGCTTCAGCGGCCTGGTGGGCGTGGTCGCCGGCTTCCTGCCGGCCCTGAAGGCCGCCAAGCTCGACGTGATCGACGCCCTGCGCTACGAGTAGACGGGCAGCACCCCCTACACTGGAAGCCCCGGTCCCGCCCGGGGCTTCGCTCTTCAAGGTTCCCCGCGTGTCCGAAGCCGCCCACGATCCCTACCTCGCCCTGCGCCACCCCGAATACCGCCGTTTCATGCTGGCCATGTTCGCGGTGTTCGTGGGGGCCCTGATCCAGAGCACCGTCCTGGGCTGGCAGGTGTACGCGCTCACCCGCGACCCCATGGCCCTCGGCTACGTGGGCCTGGCGGAGTTCCTCCCCTTCGTGCTGCTCACCCTGCCCGGGGGCTGGGTGGCGGACCAGATGGACCGCCGCACCCTCGCCCTCCTGAGCCACCTCGCCATCCTGGCCTCGGGCTTCTGGCTTCTGGCGCTCAGCTTCGGGCAGCCGGGCAGCGTGTGGCCCTTCTACGCCGTGCAGGCCCTTGCGGGGCTCGGGCGCGCCTTCTTCCGCCCCTGCTCCGTGGCCCTGGGCACCGAGCTGGTGCCCCGGGAACACCTGCAGAATGCCGCCACCTGGCGCACCACGGTCTTCACCACCTCCGCCGTGGCGGGCCCCGCCCTTGGCGGCCTGCTGCTCGGCTTCGGCTCCCCGCGCCTGGCCTACGCGGTCATGGCGGCGCTGATGGTGGTCGCCCATGTCCTCATCCTCAGCCTGAAGCCCCGCCCGCGCAAACCCACGGGCAAGGGCCTCACCGAGGGCCTGGGCGAGGGCCTGCGCTTCGTCTTCGGACACCAGCTCATCCTGGCGGCCCTGAGCCTCGACCTCTTCGCCGTCCTCTTCGGCGGCGCCGTGGCCCTGCTCCCCGCCTTCGCCCAGGATGTGCTCGGCACCAACGGCCTCGGCTTCGGCGTGCTGCGTGCGGCCCCCAGCGCGGGCGCCATCGCCATGAGCCTCCTCCTCGCCCACCGCCCGCCCCTGCGCCGCGCGGGCCCCACCCTGCTGTGGAGCGTGGCGCTCTTCGGCCTCACCTGGATCCTCTTCGCCTATGCGCGCGTGTACGCCCTCAGCCTGTTCCTGCTGGCGGCGGGCGGCGCCCTGGACGCCGTGAGCATGGTGGTGCGAGGCACCCTCACCCAGACCCTCACGCCCGAGCCCCTGATGGGCCGCGTGCTGGCCGTGAACAGCCTCTTCATCGGCAGCAGCAATGAGCTGGGCGCCTTCGAGAGCGGCCTGGCGGCGAAGTGCTTCGGACTGGCCAACAGCGTGGCCCTGGGCGGCCTGATGACCCTGCTCACCGTGGGCGCCGTGGCCGCCCGCGCCCCGAAGCTGCGCGCCCTGAAGCGCATCGTGGGGGACGCCCCCCCTTCCGCCGGCTGAATGCGCGGGGCGGATGCGGAAGGAGGACCCTCCGCATCCGCCCAGCCGAATCCGAATGAACCCGGGTGAACCCTACTTCAGCGCCGCCAGGGCCGCGTCGTAGTCGGGCTCCTGGGCGATCTCGGGGACGAGCTGGACGTGCTTCACCGTCCCGCCTTCGTCGAGCACCAGCACGGCCCGCGCCAGGAGGCCCTTCAGGGGGCCCTCGGCGAGGGTGAGGCCGTAGGCCTTCCCGAAGTCCGAGCGGAAGGCGGAAGCCGGATGCACCGCCTGCAGGCCCTCGGCGCCGCAGAAGCGGGCACCGGCGAAGGGCAGGTCCATGCTCACGCAGAGCACCACCGTGCCCGGCGCCTCGCCCGCGCGCTTGTTGAAGGTGCGCACGCTGGCGGCACAGACCGAAGTGTCCACGCTGGGGAAGACGTTCAGCACCACGCGCTTCCCGCGCAGCTCCTTCAGGGTGAGTTCGGAAAGGTCCGTCTTCACCAGCGTGAAGTCCGGCGCGGAAGCGCCGGGGGCGGGCAGCTCGCCCACCGTGCGGAACGGATTGCCTTGAAGCGTGACCTGGGCCATGGGACCTCCATCAATGGGGACAAGCCTGGGATGGCCACCGCACCGAAAGCGTTCCAGGCTTCCGAGGCCGCGCTTCGGAACCGCGCTCAGCCCGCATCCTGCAGTTGGTCCCGAAAAATCGGCCCAATGCGGTGTCGCA
>CAXYVC010000105.1:0-9887 GCA_964292295.1 uncultured bacterium | reverse complement strand
CCATCGCCACGCTAAGGGATGGCGCAGTGTTCGCCAGGATGTTCAGGTTCAGCGTGATCGTCTTCACGCCACCGGTGCGCCCGTCGTTGGCCGTGAACACCACCGGATACACGCCGGGCTTGTCGTAGACATGGGTCTGGGCCAGCTGGGCCGCGTCCTGGGTCGCCGCAACGTCGCCCTTGCCCCCATCCCCGAAGGTCCAGGCGTAGGTCAAGGGATCCCCGTCCGGATCCTTGGCCGTGGCCTTGAAGGCGATGCTCACGCCCTGGTAGGTGGCATTGACCCCCGCTACGATGGCGGGCGTGGATTCCAGACCCACAACGGGCGCGCCATTCTGCGCCGAAACCGTCCGAACCGTGACCTTGGGCCCGCTCACCCGTTCGCTACTCACGCCGTTGGAGTCCACCACCTGCACGGCGGGGGTGATCTCCCGGGTGCCGAGGGCCGTCGCCGCAGGATAGGCCACCGTGATGCCCCAGTTGCCGTTCCCGAGATCCCGAGGGGCCTGGACCTGCGCCCCGGTGTCTCCCGCCTCAAGCTTCACCCCTGCGGCGGACACCGTTCCGCTTCCGCTGTTGGCAACGTGCACCACGAAGGCGAGATCCACGGTGCTCCCCAGGGCCACATTGAGAGCCACTGGTGCCGCCGGTGTCGTGAAGCTCGCCTGGAGGGGGGAAGCGTCTGCAATGACGGTCAGCGCTTTGGTGGCGGCTGGCGAAGCCAGGCCAGCGTTGTTCCGGGCCACCACGGACACGGACACGCTTCCGGCGGCCGTGAAGCTGTGGGTGCAGGTGGCCTGGGCCTTGCCATTGACGACCTGGCTGGCCGTGGTCACCGTCGGCGTTCCGTCGCCGAAATTCCACACGAACTCCTTCACGCCGCCGCCGATGTTCGGATCCGTACCGGTGGCCGTGAAGGTGTAGGACCGGTACTGGTGGAGTTCCGAATCCGCCGGACTCCAGCCCACCAGGGTCGCCGCAGGGGGAAGACTCTGCTGGGGAAGGGAACCGCCGCCCGAGCTGGAACCCCCACCTCCACACCCGGTAAAGCCCAGGGGGACCAGGGCGGCACTTCCGGCCACCAGCACACACACCAGTCGGGTCTTTGTTCGCATCTTGGCACCCTGATAGCTCATGACAGCCTAAAGCAGGGTCCCCGAAAAAACCAGATCCCGGATCCCCTTTGTCCATAATCAGACAACCAGACTACCCGACAAACAGGGCGCCTATATAGCAAGCGGGTGGAATTTATATGAATTCATAAATTCGAATCATGGACGATCCAAGACTGGATCAAGTGTCCAATCATCACCCGCCCCAAGGGGGGCATGCGTCCGCGGGCCAAGCCCAGGCCTTCAGCGCCGGCGCCAGAGGTCGAAGGGCTGGGTGCCGATCTGGGCGTTGAAGCTGCCGGAGCTGCGGCCCCAGGTGCCGCCGGGTTCCTGAACGCGCATCCATCCGTAGTCCAGCTCGACGTAGAAGCGGTCGAGCATCGTGCGCAGGGCCAGGCCGTAGCCCATCGCGCGGCGGGCGCGGAAGAGGTCGTCGGCGCTGGCGGACAGGAAGGCCAGGTCCAGGCGCGGAACGGCCTGGAGCGTGAGGCCGAAGGGACCGCCGAGGCGGAAGGGCAGCCCCAGGCGCCCCGTCAGCAGGTTCGGCGCCAGGAAGTCCGCCGCCCGGCTGCCCATCAGCGCGCCGGGGCCGCCCAGCACCCACCAGCGGTCCAGGGGTAGGCGGTCCCCGTAGCCCCACTCCACGTCGAGATCCAGCCCGAGACCGCGCACCGATTCCTCGCCCGTCAGGGGCTGGAGGCCCCGGGCGCGGAGGTAGGCGAAGCGGAAGGTGCCCGAGGGTTCCAGGCCGGGCAGCGCCTCGCCGGCGCCGAAGCGCCCCCGGAAGAGCAGCCCGGAGCGGGGAAAGGTGTGCCGGTCGAAGTCGTCCCACTCCAGGCTGAGCTGCAGGCTCCGCTCGCCGCGCGTCAGGCGCTGTCCCTCCTGGCGGAGCGCCGCGCTGTGCACGGCGGCGTCCAGCGCGGCCATGCCCTGGCCCTGGTTGCCGAAGTGAACGAAGAGGCCCGCCCCCACCGAGGCGCTGCCCAGGTGCGCCTGCGGGCGCAGCGTCCCGAGCTCCTCGCAGGGAAAGCTGCGCGGCGTGCCGAGGCGCTGCTCCGTGTAGGCCGCACGCAGCTCTCCGCCGGCCCCGGGGAAGGAGGGCAGCAGCGGCCCGCGCAGGGCCAGGGAGGCGTGCCGCTGGTAGCTGTTGCGCGCGGCCTGGAGGATCAGCTCCGAACCCGTTCCCACCAGGTTCGTGCCCACGTACTGGAGGCGGAACTGCCCGCCCAGCTGGGACTCGTAGCCGATGCCCACGTCGATCGTGTGTTTCTCCGCGGGCACGGGCACGAAGACCACCTCGCAGCCCTCCTCCCGGCGCCGGAGCTGGTAGCGCAGCTCCGAAAGCTTGAGGCGCTGCACCGCCAGCTCGATGCGCTGGCGCAGCTTCCGGATGCGGAGGGGCTTCCCCTGCAGTTCGGCCATCAGGCCCCGGATGTATTCCTCGTCCCGGGGGCGCGCGCTGCGCACCTCCATGCGGCAGATCACGGGCTCGTCCAGGCGCAGCAGCAGGCTTCCCGTGGCGGGATCCAGGCCGGAACCCCGGGCATCCACCAGGGGATATCCGGCCAGCACGAGGCGGTTCACCCAGCGCCCCAGCAGGGTACCGAAACGCATGGGACTGAAGGGCTGGCCCGCCGGGCAGGCTTCGGCCAGCTCCCGGGCGATGGCCTCGCGGAAGGGCTCCGGCACCTCCAGGCGATGCGAGGCCACGCAGGACTGGGGCTCCCCCTCCAGCACCAGGGTGCGCACGCCGCCGGCCTCCTCCACGAAGGCCCGGGCGCTCCTGGCCCAGCCCTGGACCTGGAGCTGGCCGAGGGCGGCATGCACCGCGTTCCGGCGGAAGGGGCCTCCCGCGGGCAGGAGCACGGCGCACATGCGCCGGGCCTCCTCCGGAAGGGCGGGGAGCCTCAGCTCCAGGCGCTCCGCCCCCACGAGGGCCCCGCCCTCCGGAACCCCCAGCAGCAGGGAGGCCAGGGCCTTCTCCTGCCGCGCGAAGGCATCCCGGCCGGCGCGCACCGCGTCCTCCAGGCGCCCGCCGTAGTCCAGGAAGTCCATGTCCTTGAGCTCCGGACGCAGCACGATGCTGGCGGCCGCCAGGCTCTGCCGCTGGCGCTGTTCGATGACGAGGTCCAGGCTGCGCGCGGCCAGGCCGAAGAAGTTGCTCGTCCACTCGGTCTCGGGGGGCGAGCTCACGTCGGAGGCGATCACCACGTCCGGGCGGAAGGCCTCCCGGGCGGCCAGCACGGGGATGTTCTCCGCCAGGGCGCCGTCCACGTACTGCTGGCCCTCCACCACCATGGGACGAAAGGCGCCGGGCACCGCCATGGAGGCCCGCAGCACCTCCACCAGATCGCCCCGGTCAAAGAGGCGCCCCTGGCCCGTGGCGAGGTTCGTGGCCATCACCCGGAGGGGCACGCGCAACCGGTCGAAGTTGTCCCCTCCGAAGTAGGCGCTGCGGGCGAGCAGGCCCTCCAGGGTCCACTGCACCTCCACGCCGCTGCGTCCCAGGGCGATGGAAGGGTGCCCGCCCTCCACCTGGATATCCAGGAAGGTTCCGTTCTCCCGCTCCTGCTCCTCCAGGGTCTTGCCCGGAAGGCGCCGCAGGGGGTCCAGGAAGGCGCGGTTGAGGTCCACCCGGCGGAAGAGCTCCTCGATCTCGCGGCCGCTGAAGCCCGAGGCGTAGAGCGCCCCCACCAGGGAACCCGCGCTGGTGCCCACGATGCCGTCCACGGACACGCCCAGCTCGTCCAGGCGCTGGAGGAGGCCGATGTGCCCCACCCCCCGCGCCCCGCCACCGCTCAGGGCGAGGACGACCCGGGGCCAGCCGGGGAGTTCCGCCTTCGGCGTGAAGCGGAAGACGTGGTCGGGAGGGCTGACCCGCACCTCGAAGCGTTCGCGCTCCGCCGCCGAGGCCACCAGGGCCGCGGCAAACAGGGGAAGGGCGCGGCGCAGCCTCACCCCAGGGCCCCCCGCTGGGCGTCCATGAGCCGCCCGCAGCCGGCCAGACCGAGTTCCATGAGGGCCGAGGCTTCCTGCCGGGTGTAGCTGCGCCCTTCCCCCGTGGCCTGGAACTCCGCCAGCTCCAGCTCCCCGCCCCGGAGGGGACGGGTGGCCACGAGGTTGGCGTCCACCGCCGCGCGGTGGTCCTCCTCGTAGGCCAGGTCGAGGATCAGCCCCCGCCGCAGCCCGGCATCCTCCGGGGCGTCCAGCAGCCCCACGGAGACCGCGGCCACCTGGCGGCACAGCGCCGCCTCCAGCCCGGCCCCGCGAAGGGCCAGGGCCAGGGCCACCCAGGCGCCGGTGATGGCGGCGCAGCGGGTGCCCCCGTCGGCATTCAGCACGTCGCAGTCGAGGGTGATCTGGCGCTCGCCCAGGGCCTGGAGGTCCACGGCCTGGCGCAGGCTGCGCCCGATGAGGCGCTGGATCTCCACGGTGCGCCCCTGCTGCTTGCCCTTGGCCGCCTCGCGGTCGTTCCGCGTGTTCGTGGCGCGGGGCAGCATGCCGTATTCCGCCGTTACCCAGCCGCGCCCCTGGCCCTTCAGCCAGCCGGGAATCCGCTCCTCGAGGGAGGCGGCGCAGAGCACATGCGTGTTTCCGAGCTTCACGAGGCAGGAACCGTCCGCGTGCAGCTGCACGCCGGTTTCGAGAAGAAGGGGGCGGAGGGCGTCACATCGGCGGTCGGGGGTCATGGGCCTGCTTTCCGGGCAAGGTGCTGCTGAAGGGGGACGGGAGGCGGAAGCGCGCGTCAGCGGCCCGTTCCCTCGATCTTGTCGACCCGGCCCTGGTGCCGGCCACCTTCAAAAGGGGTTGCCAGGAAGGTTTTGAGGTAACATTCAGCCTTGAGCGGATCCGTCAGCCGTTGACCAAAGGCGATGGCGTTCGCGTCGTTGTGCTGCCTGGCCAGTCGGGCGTGCTCCTCGGAAGTCACCAGGGCACAGCGAACCCCCGCATGGCGGTTGGCCGTGATGCTGATGCCGATGCCGGAGCCGCACACCAGGACGAGCCTTTCCCATTGATCCCTTGCCTGCGCCGCCCGGTGCGCGAAATCCGGGTAGTCCACGGAGGACGGTCCGTCCGTCCCGAAGTCCACGGTCTCGTGGCCCTGGGCCACGGCCCAGGCCTTGAGCCGCTCCTTCAGGTCGAATCCCGCATGGTCGCTCGCAAAGCCGATCTTCATCGCAGCTCCTCCGCTCCAAGGGTAGCGGAATGAAGGGGCCCGTCCTCCAGTACCGCCCCATGGACAGGGGCTTCCTGCTGCTCCTGCCCGGCGGCGGGCCTGACAGCCGGGATGCAGCCGGGGACGTGCAGGCCTGGTCCCGCGCCCTGCGCGGCATCCCGGGCAACCTCCACGGCCGGGACCGCCTGACCCCCGCCCGCGCGCGCCTGTTCCTGCCGGACGGCGCCCTGGTGGAGGCCCACAGCGTGCCCCTCCGCTGGCAGCGGGCGCTGCCCTGGCTGGCCAGCCTGCCGCCGGACCCCGAACGCCTGGGGGGGAGCCTCTGCTTCTGGGCCGCCGCCCTGCGCATGCTCCAGAGCCTCGTGATCCGCGGCGCCCTGCTGCCCCAGCTCGCCACCGCCACCCAGCCCTGGCGCACCCAGTGGGGCATCTGCCTGACCAGCCCCCTCGACCGCGAGGCGCTCGCACGCCTGGCGGAGGCCATGCCGCCCTCGGCCCTGGCCTTCCCGGACAACGACCAGTGGGTCTTCACCAAGGGCCTGCCCTTGGGGGGCCTGGAGGTCGAGGAGCTGGACGACGACCTGGCCACGCCGCCCCAGGCGGCCGCGGTGCTCAAGGCCTTCCTGGAGGACGGCGCCGACTTCCTGGTGCGCTTCGTGGCGGGGAGCCTGCGCCCCGGCGAGGATCCCCGCCTGGGCCTCATCCACCGCCTGCGGGGCCACAAGCGCGACCGCCTGCCCTGGGACGAGCGCCTGATGGTGGCCCTGTCCCATCCCCTCAACGAGTTCCCCACCGTGGGCATCACCGAGCGCACGCTGGGCGAGCAGCTGGAGCAGTGGAGCGAGGGCGCGCGGGTGCAGTGGATCCGTCCGGCCTTCGCCCTGGAGGCCCCGCCCGTACCCCCGGACCGGGACGCCATCCAGGAGGCGGACCGCCTCAGCGAGGAGGGCTGGGTGCTGAAGGTGGGCCTGGAGACCCAGGAGGGCGACGCCATCCCCGCGGCCCGCCTGTGGGAGGCGGGCGCGGAGGCCGAGGCCCTGGAGGCCCGCAAGCTGCTGCTGCGCGGCCTGGCGCGCGCCGTGCCTTTCTTCCCCGCCATCCAGGGGGTGCTGGCGGGCCAGACCCCCGAGAACCTCACCCTGCGCCCCTCCGAGGCCTGGGACTTCCTCACCCGCGGTGCCGCACAGCTCAAGGAGGCGGGCTTCCTGGTGCACCTACCCGAGGGCATGGCGGAGTTCGGCGGGGCGCGCCGCCTGCGCGCCAAGGTGAAGCTGGGCGCCCGCTCCCTGGAGGAGGCCCCGCTTGCGGGCCAGTCCGGACTGGAGGGCAGCGTCACCGCGGACTGGAGCCTGATGCTCGGCGGCGCCCAGCTGGACGTGGAAGCCTCCGCCCAGATGGCCAGCCTGAAGCATCCCCTGGTGGCCTGGAAGGGCAAGTGGGTGGCGCTGGATCCGGGCACGCTCCGCCAGATCCAGGCCGTCATCCAGGCCAGCCGCGAGAAGGGCTTCGAGAGCATGACCCGCGGCGAGGCGCTGGCGGCGGCCCTCACGGGCACCGCCCGCATCCCCGGCGTGTCGGAGGCCATCGAGGTGGAGGTGGCGGGGGACTTCGGCTCGGCGCTCGCGGAGCTGAAGCAGCTGCCCGACAAGCCCATCACCCAGCCGAAGCGCTTCCTGGGCCAGCTGCGCCCCTACCAGCTGCGCGGCCTCGCCTGGCTGGAGGGCCTCGCCCGCCTGGGCCTGGGCGGCATCCTGGCCGACGACATGGGCCTGGGCAAGACCATCCAGGTGCTCGCCCTGCTGCTACACCGCCAGGCCGAGAGCCCCCACTTCGGGCCCCCCACGCTGCTGGTGTGCCCCACCTCGCTGCTGGGCAACTGGGAGCGCGAGATCGCCAAGTTCGCGCCGGACCTGCCCTTCTTCGTGCACCACGGCAACAACCGCGAGCAGCTTCCCGAGGCCTTCGCGCCGCACACCATCGTGCTCACCACCTACGGCGTGGTGCGCCGCGAGGAGGAGGTCTTCGCCGCGCGGAGCTGGGGCATGATGGTGACCGACGAGGCCCAGGCCATCAAGAACCCCGGCAGCCACCAGGCCAAGACGGTGCGCCGCATCCGCGCGCCCTTCAAGCTGGCCCTCACGGGCACGCCCATCGAGAACCGCCTCTCCGAGCTGTGGTCCATCCTGCACTACAGCCTGCCGGGCTACCTGGGCACCGAGTCCCAGTTCAAGGAGCGCTTCGCCACGCCGGTGGAGAAGTACCGCGATCCGGACGCGGCCCACGAGCTGAAGGCACGCATCAACCCCTTCATCCTGCGCCGCGTGAAGACCGACCGCGCCATCATCGCCGACCTGCCCGAGAAGCAGGAGATGAAGGTCTACACCCAGCTCACCCGCGAGCAGGCGCTGCTCTACCAGGCCCGCGTGGACCAGATGGAGCAGGACCTCGGCGCCGCCACGGGCATCGAGCGCCGCGGGCGCATCCTGGCGCTGCTGACCCACCTGAAGCAGATCTGCAACCACCCCAGCCAGTTCCTCAAGCAGGCCGGCCCCTACAAGGGCCGCAGCGGCAAGCTGGAGCGCCTGACGGACATGCTGGAGGAGGTGATGGCGAGCGGCGAGCGCGCCCTGGTCTTCACCCAGTTCAAGGAGATGGGCGACCGGCTCCAGGTGCACCTGGGCGCGGTGCTCGGCTTCGAGCCGCCCTTCCTGCACGGCGGAAGCTCCCGGGAACAGCGGGACGAGATGGTCCGCGCCTTCCAGGAGGACCTGGACAGCCCGCCGGTGATGCTCCTCAGCCTCAAGGCGGGCGGCGTGGGCCTGAACCTCACCGCGGCCACCCACGTCTTCCACTTCGACCGCTGGTGGAACCCCGCCGTGGAGGACCAAGCCACGGACCGCACCTACCGCATCGGGCAGACCCGCAACGTGCAGGTCCACAAGCTCATCACCATGGGAACCCTGGAGGAGAAGATCGACGCCATGCTCGAGAGCAAGCGCGACCTGGCGGACCGGGTGGTGGGCAGCGGCGAGGGCTGGCTCACGGAGCTGGACGACGACGCCCTGCGCCGCCTCGTGGCCCTGGACCAGGACACCGACCTCATGGGCGAGGAAGAGACGAACGGAAACGGGAACGGAAACGGCCACGGGGGCGAGCCTCCCGCGGCGGAGACGGCGGAGCGGCCCTCGGGCCCCCGGCGCGCGGTGCGGATCCCCGGCCGCAGCGGAGTGATCCGATGATGCCCTTCGGCGAACGCTTCGGCACCACCTGGTGGGGACGGCTCTGGATCAAGGGCCTGGAGCAGCTGGGCGACGACTACGAGAACCGCCTTCCCCGCGGGAAGAAATACGCCGAGGAGGGCGCAGTCAGCCACTTCACCGTGGTCCCCGGCGAGATCCTCGCCCGCGTGCACGGCCGCAAGACCTACAACGTGACCCTGGGCCTGCCCGCCCTCACGCCCGCCCAGTGGGAGAAGGCCCTGGAGCGCATCGCCCAGGAGAGCCGCTTCGTGGCCTCGCTGCTGGCGGGCGAGATGCCCCAGGGCCTGGACGAGAGCTTCCGGGAGGCCGGCGCGAGCCTCTACCCCCGCGTGCCCAAGGAGCTGCAGACCCACTGCGACTGCCCGGACTGGGCGAACCCCTGCAAGCACGTGGCCGCCGTGTGCTACGTGATGGCCGAGGCGCTGGACCGCGATCCCTGGCTGCTCTTCGACCTGCGCGGCAAGACCCGCGAGGAGGTGCTGGACGCCCTCCAGGCCAAGCTCGCCGCCCACCCCGTCCCCGCCGCGCCCCGCAAGCGCGGGCGCCCGAAGAAGGTCGTGCCCCTCGCGGAGCTCCTCACCCGCCGCCAGGGCCTTGCCGAGCCCTGGAAGCGCCTGAAGCCCGAGCGCTACGACGCCCTCGCCGCGCCCCTGCCCGAGGTGGCGATCCCCCGCTCCATTCCGCCCGATCCCAGCGTCTTCGTGCAGCTCGGGCCCCTGCCCCACGCCCGCATCGAGACCAGCCTCTGCCTGGCCGCCCTGATGCACCGCACCGCCCAGGTGGTGCAGCAGCAGATCGAGGAGGGCGTGGGCACCCTGGAGGACGCAGAGGGCGCGGAGAATGCCGAGGACGCCGCTCCCAGCCCCTTCGAAAGCCCCATCCCGCCGGCCCCCGTCCAGAAGGCCTGGCGGCCCAAGCGCCGCTGGCGGCGCTGATTCCCTTTATAGGAGACCCGCCATGAAGACCATCGCCACCCCCAAGGCTCCCGACGCCATCGGTCCCTACAGCCAGGCCAAGGTCGTGGGCAACCTGCTCTTCACCTCCGGCCAGATCCCCCTGGTGCCCGGCACCATGGCCTTCGTGGACGGCTCCATCCAGGAGCAGACCACCCGCGTGCTCCAGAACCTCGACGCCGTTCTGGCGGAGGCCGGCACCACCTGGGAGCGCGTGGTGAAGACCACCGTCTTCCTGGCGGACATGAACGACTTCGCCGCCTTCAACGAGGTCTACGGCGCGCACCTGAAGGGCGCCAAGCCCGCCCGCAGCACCGTGCAGGTCGCCGCCCTCCCCAAGGGTGCCAAGGTCGAGATCGAGCTCGTCGCCGAAGTCTGACCCTCCG
>CAXYVC010000104.1:0-10027 GCA_964292295.1 uncultured bacterium | reverse complement strand
TTCCCTTTTCCAGGTGCCTTCTTCAACACACACCAAGGTGGGGGGCTGGGGTGCGCACCCCCCCCGCCCCACAGAAGGGGGGGGCCCGATACCGACGCCGACGGCAGAGGACAGCAGGACAGAGCCCTGAGCTAAGGCTCTAGTGCTGCGGGTTTGGGGGGCCTCCGGCTCTGTCTCTGGCAGAGGGCGGATGATTGCTCAAGGAGCCGGGTAGACTGAATTCAATCTTGGGGTCGGGATGTATTTCTTCTACTTCGACGAATCGGGATCCAGGGATCCGTCTGTTGGCACGCCCGAGAAGCCAAAGGACCACCTCTACGTTCTGCTGGCGGTGGGGATGTTTGAAGGGAAATGGCGACCCTTCGATCGGGACATCTCGTACATCAAGCTCGAACTGGCTGACCATCTCCGACGCAAGCAGGTGGGGCCTTTTCAGTTGGCAGACTGCGAGGTCAAGTCGAATTGGATCCGGAATAGGAAGGAGAGGGAGGAGAAGAGCCCCTTTCTGGCCTCCCTTTGCGACACAGACATCGAACGCCTCGTGAAAGTCTACTTCGACCAAGTTTCGGCGTGCAAAGCCGTGGTCATGGCCGCCGTGATCGACAAGCGTTTCCTTCGCGACCACATGACCCATGAGACCCTTCACAAGAAGGCCTACGAGTTCATGCTGGAACGGATCGAGCACTTCATGACGGAATACCATCCCAAGCACCAGGCGCTCATCGTCATGGACGACACCAGCAAGGAACTGAACCAGGCTGTGGCGATGAAACACGCCTATTTTCAGCGGGCTGGAAACGCCAATATGGCCTTCCGCCACATCGTGGAGTATCCCTTCTTCACGCGGAGCGAGCTTTCCAACGGCGTCCAGTTGGCGGACTTGCTGGCATACAACGTGTACCGGGCCTTCAAATCTGAGGACCTTGCATACCCCTACTTCCAGATGCTCCTGCCCTCTTTCTACCGCCGTCCCAGCGGGCAGACGCTCGATGGCTTGAAGGTCTGGCCGGAGGGTTCCCCTCTGATTGAGGTAGCACGGGGAGCCTGGGACGACTACAAAGGAAAGGCCCCACTCTGAAGGAGCAGGGCCTTTGAACTGGTGTCAGGCTGGGATTACCCATATCGAGCCCACCAGGGGCACCCGACACATCCAGTATCCATTCCGGATTCTGGGCCCGCAATCGAAATCTCAGTGTGAGGGGTAGCCGAGCGCCTGAGTTCCCTGGTTGTGGGACCCGTGGGAATCGGAAAAGGCCAATGGACTCCTTGGGTTCCCCCGCTTCCCACGGTTCCATGGGTGATCACAGTCCCAGGTTCGCGGCGATCTGGCGCTGGAGGTTATGGACAGCCTGTTCAGTTGCCGAGTCGATGGGCTTGGCGTAGCGGCTGGTGGTGGACGGCTGCTTGTGGCCGAGGATGGTCTGGACCATGAAGGCGGGAAGCGTGGCGCCCGCCATGGCGCCGACAGTGTGGCGCAGGTCGTGCAGACGGGCATCGGGAACGCCAGCCTTCTTGCGAACCAGGTCCCAGCCCCGGTTGATGGTCATAGGGCTCATGGGCATGCCTTTCCTGGAGCCGGGAAAGACGTAGGCGCTCAGGCGCTGCTCCGCTAGTTCTTTGAGGATCTGAAGTGCGGTGGGACCCAGGAAGATCGATTTCGCGCCGAAGTGATCCTTTGTCTTGTGGTCGCTGGTGTCATCTTCGCCAAGTACGATGCATCCCGATTCCTGGTTGACCTCAACCCACTTCAGGTTTGCGATTTCACCTCGGCGGCACCCGGTGAGCAGCAGGAGCCGAAGCGCCGCAGCCACCTTGGCGCTGATCGTCCCTTCCTTGGCAAGCAGGGTGATGGTGCTGCCCACCAGATGGGATTCCTCAGTGGTGAGGGGGCGGTGCTTCTTCTTGGCCTTGTTCTGCTTCACCAGCTTGGCCGGGTTCGTGCCGAGCGGGATGTGCCCCCACTCTTCAGCTCGGGCCAGAAGGGTGCTCAGGACCCGCAATGCATAGTTCGCACTGGTGGGTGCGGTCTCGCTGATCTTGCGATGCCAGCGTGTGATGGCCTCGCGGGTGAGGTTCTGGATCTTTGTGGAGCCGAAGGTGCCTTCGATGTGGGCTCGGTATTGGTCCTTATATCCCTTGATGGTGGTTGGACGCAGGTGGGGCCCATGCAATTCCTTGAATTGCTCCCAGAGGGCATCGACGGTGGCCGCCTTCTTCATTGCCTTGCGTTCGGCAGCAGGATCGGCGCCCTTCTCGACATCGCCGATGACGCGGCGGGCTTCGGAGCGTGCCGCGTCCACGCTGGTGGCTGGCCAGGTGCCCAAGGTAAGCCACTTCCGCTCGCCAGAGGTGGTGCGATAGCGCAGTCGCCATACCTTTCGGAGTTCACCACCAAGCGTAGAGGCAGGAAGCACCTCTACATGGAGCCCCTGGACGATGGAATCCGCATAGCGAGTGCGGGTGTTCTCCTCCTCCAAAGGGAGTGTCCTGAGGATGCGTTGATCGAGTTTGATGGCCATCCGCACTCCCGGGATACGGAATCAGGTTACACCTTTCGTATCCCGCTGGTATCCCGGACGAGAACTGTATTCCTGTGTGCACAATCGTTTGAATTTGAAGTATCTCGTTCATGGACAAGAAATACAAAATGAATGCGAACAGAGGAAAACATTGAAACACAATAAATCGCCTGACTCGAAATCAGGTTTGCGGGTGACCGCAACGGGGGTTCGAATCCCTCACTCTCCGCCAGGTGCCCCTTCGTGCGAGGGGCTTTCTTTTTGGGGCCGCCCTGGAGGATCAGGCAAAAACGCTGGAGCCTTGGGCAAGGCTCCGGCCGCCGCGCTCCCTACACTTCCCCTGCCGCTGCTCTCCGAGTGGTGGCCCGCATCCGGGGCTCGTGCCTCGCACCCAGGGGGAAAGACATGTCCACGAACGTGCTCGGCTACGCCGCCCACTCCGCCCAGGATGCCCTGGCGCCCTACCGCTTCGACCGGCGCGACCCGCGGCCCGACGACGTGGTGATCGAGATCCTCTACTGCGGGGTGTGCCACTCGGATCTGCACACGGCCCGGAACGATTGGGGCTGGACCACGTATCCGATCGTGCCCGGCCACGAGATCATCGGCCGCGTGGTCGAGGTGGGGCCCGCCGTCACGACGTTCAAGGCCGGGGATCGGGTTGGCGTGGGCTGCATGGTGGATTCCTGCCACGCCTGCGAAGCCTGCGAGAACGGCGAAGAGCAGTACTGCGACGGGGCCGTCTACACCTACGGTGGCGTCGACAAGCACGACCACACCATCACCCAAGGCGGCTACTCCGAGAAGGTCATCGTCTCGGAGAAGTTCGTGCTGCGCATCCCGGACGGCCTGGACCTGAAGGGCGCGGCCCCGCTGCTCTGCGCGGGAATCACCACATGGTCCCCGCTTCGCCACTGGAAGGTGGGGCCTGGCAGCCGGGTGGCCGTGGTGGGCCTGGGCGGCTTGGGCCACATGGCGCTGAAGCTGGCCAAGGCCCTGGGGGCGGAGGTCACCCTCTTCACGCGCTCGAAGGGGAAGGAGGCCGACGCACGACGCCTGGGCGCGGACCACATCGTGCTCTCCACGGACGCGGCCCAGATGGAAGCCGTCGGCAATCGCTTCCATCTGATCCTCGACACCGTTCCCTACGTCCACGACCTGAACCCCTACCTGCCGACCCTCAAGACCGACGGGACCTTGGTGCTGGTGGGCTATCTCGGCGGCCTGGAGCCCTTCCTGAACACCACGGGCATGGTGATGCGCCGCAAGTCCGTGGCAGGTTCGCTGATTGGCGGCATCGCCGAGACGCAGGAACTGCTAGATTTCTGCGGGAAGCACGCCATCACCTCCGATATCGAGGTGATCCGGATGCAGGACATCAACGAGGCCTTCGATCGGATGCTCCGGAGCGACGTGAAGTACCGCTTCGTGATCGACATGGCGTCGCTGAAGGCCTGAGAGGAAGACTGCCCATGACCAAGCGCGTTTTGATCCTCTCCTCCAGCCCTCGGAAGGGCGGGAATTCCGACACCCTGTGCGACCGCTTCCTCGAAGGTGCCGCAAAGGCGGGGCACCAGGTGGAAAAGGTGTTCCTGGGCGACAGGGATATCCGGTATTGCACGGGCTGCGGCGCCTGCGTCAAGACCGGCCAGTGCCCCCAGAAGGACGACATGGAAGGCCTGCTGGAGCGGATGGTCCAGGCCGATGTCCTCGTCATGGCGACGCCCGTCTACTTCTACACGATGGCCGCCCAGATGAAGACCCTGATCGACCGGACCTGCGCCCGCTACCAGGAGATCAAGGGCAAGGACTTCTATTTCATCCTCGCGGCGGCCGATGAGAGCAGACCCGCCATGGCGCGCACCCTGGAGAGCTTCCGGGGCTTCACCTCCTGCCTCGAGGACGCCAGGGAGAAGGGCGTGGTCTACGGCCTGGGCGCCTGGAACAAGGGGGACATCGATGGGAAGCCGGCCATGGAAGAGGCCTTCCGGATGGGTCGGCAAGCTTGAGGGAGGAAACACCATGCAAACAGCCGTCCTGAACAACGGCGTGACCATGCCCATGCTGGGCTTCGGGGTCTACCAGATCCCCGACCCGAAGGAGTGCGAGGCCAGCGTGCTGGAGGCGTTGCGGGTGGGCTATCGGCTGATCGATACCGCCGCGGCCTATGGCAACGAGGAGGCCGTGGGGCGCGCGATCCGGCGCAGCGGCCTCCCTCGCGAGGAGATCTTCGTCACCACCAAGCTGTGGATCCAGGACGCCAGCTTTGAAGGCGCCCAGCGGGCCTTCGAACGCTCCCTCGAACGCTTGCAGTTGGACTACCTGGATCTCTACCTGATCCACCAGCCCTTCGGGGATGTCCACGGCGCCTGGCGCGCCATGGAGGAGATGCACGAGGCTGGCCGCGTCCGGGCGATCGGCGTCAGCAATTTCCAGCCCGACCGTTTGATGGACCTCATCGTGCACAACCGGGTGGTCCCGGCCGTGAATCAGATCGAGATGCACCCCTTCTGTCAGCAGGCCGAAGCGTCCGGCTTCCTGCGGGAGCAGGGCGTGCAGACCGAGTCCTGGGGGCCCTTTGCGGAAGGGAGGAACAACCTCTTCGGCAACGAGGTGCTGGCGGCGCTGGCGAAGGAACACCAGCGGAGCATCGCCCAGGTCGTGCTGCGCTGGATGCTCCAGCGGGGCGTGGTGGCCATCCCGAAATCCGTGCACCCGCAGCGCATCGCGGAGAACTTCCAGATCTTCGGCTTCGCTCTGTCCGACGCAGAGATGGACGCCATCGCGGGCCTGGACACGGGAAAGAGTCTGTTCCTCGACCACCGGGATCCGAAGACTGTGAAGTGGCTCGGAGAAGTCAGGTTCAAGACCTAGCCCAGGGGAGGACCTATGCAAAAACGAACACTCGGGAAAAGCGATCTGGAAGTCTCTGCCCTCGGCCTCGGCTGCATGGGCATGAGCTTCGGCTTTGGCCCGGCCTCAGACAAGCAGGAGATGATCAAGCTCCTCCGGCAAGCCGTGGAGCGTGGTGTCACCTTCTTCGACACGGCGGAGATCTACGGGCCCTTCACCAACGAGGAACTGGTCGGGGAGGCGCTGGAGCCCTTCCGGGGCCAGGTGGCGATCGCCACCAAGTTCGGATTCAAGATCGATCCGGCCACCGGAGCCAACCTGGGCACCCTGGACAGCCGGCCCGAACACATCCGCGAAGTGGCCGAGGCTTCCCTCAGGCGGCTCAAGGTTGAGGCCATCGACCTCTTCTACCAGCACCGGGTGGACCTCGACGTGCCGATCGAGGACGTGGCGGGCGCCGTGAAGGACTTGATCCGCGAAGGCAAGGTGAAGCATCTCGGCCTCTCGGAAGCCGGAGCCCAGACCATCCGCCGGGCCCATGCCATCCACCCCGTGGCGGCCCTCCAGAGCGAATACTCCCTCTGGTGGCGGGAGCCCGAGACGGCGGTGATGCCCACGCTGGAAGAACTTGGAATCGGCTTCGTCCCCTTCAGCCCGATCGGGAAGGGTTTCCTCACGGGCAAGGTCGACGAGAACACGAAATTCGACAGCACCGACTTCCGCAACGTCGTGCCGCGCTTCACCGTGGAAGCCCGGAAGGCGAACCTCGCCTTCGTGGAGGTGTTGACCCGGATCGCGAACCGGAAGGGTGCGACCCCTGCGCAGATCGCGCTCGCGTGGTTGCTGGCTCAGAAACCGTGGATCGTCCCGATTCCTGGAACCCGGAAGCTGGAGCGCCTCGATGAGAACCTGGGGGCCACGTCTCTGGAACTCACGACCCAGGACCTTCAGCAGATCGAGGAAGCCTCCTCGAAGATCGCCGTCCAGGGGGACCGTTATCCCGAACACCTCCAGAAACTGGTCGGACGCTGATCCGGCGCCAGGAAAGGCATACGCACCATGAAGACCCTCATCGCCTTCTACTCGCGCAAGGGCGCCAACTATGTGAGCGGCGACATCGTGGACCTGCCCATCGGGAACACCGAAGTGGCCGCCGGGTTGATCCAGAAGCTCACCGGCGGCGACCTCTTCCAGGTCGATACGGTCGAGCCCTATCCGGCCGACTACCAGAGGGCCACGGAGGTCGCCCAGCGGGAACTGAACCAGAACGCACGTCCCGCTCTCACGAGCCGGGTGGAGGATATGGAGGCCTACGATGCCGTGATCCTCGGCTACCCCAACTGGTGGGGCACGATGCCGATGGCGGTCTGGACCTTCCTGGAGTCCTACGATTTCTCCGGCAAGACCATCCTTCCGTTTTGCACCCACGAGGGCAGCGGCCTGGGACACAGCGAGCGCGACATCCAGAAGCTCTGTCCCGGCGCCAAGGTGGTGAAGGGGCTGGCCATCAAGGGGAGCCAGGTCCAGCGGGCCGGGAAGGACATCGAGGCCTGGCTCCGGCGAACCCATTTGCTGGACTGAGGAGGAGGGCCCATGGCCATTTCGGAAGCCGCACCGTGCAACCACGACAAGGTCTTCCCGAACCACCACTCGACGCTGAAGGCCACGGATCCTGAGCTCATCGAGGTCTTCGGCAACTTCGCCTTCGACGAGGTGCTCTCCATCGGGAACCTCGACGACCGCACCCGCCTGATGGTGATCCTGGCGGCTCTGATCGCCAGCCAGTCCCTCGGCGAGTACAAGGTCATGGTGCGCGGGGCCCTGAACGTCGGTGTCACGCCCACCGAAGTGAAGGAGATCGTGTACCAGGCCGTGCCGTACTGCGGCATCGCCATCGTCTACGACTTCCTTCACGCCACCAACGAGGTACTGGGGGCCCTTGGGGTTCCGCTCCCCCTAGAGGGCCAGTCAACGACGTCTCCGGAGACGCGGCTCGCCCAGGGGGTGGCACTCCAGAAGGCCATCTTCGGGGACATGATCGACGCCATGCAGGCGGAAGCGCCGCAGGACGAGGCGCACATCCAGCGCCTGCTTTCGGCCAACTGCTTCGGGGACCACGTCTCCCGGGCGGGGCTCGACCTGAAGCTCCGCGAATTGCTGACCTTCTCGATGCTCCTCGCCCTGCGGGGCTGCGAGTCCCAGCTCAAGGGGCACATCCAGGGGAATCTACGCCTGGGGAATGACCGGGGTGTTCTGATGGACGTGATCACCCAGGTGCTGCCCTACGTGGGCTACCCGAGGAGCCTCAATGCCATCCGCTGCCTCGATGAGGTGGTTCCTCCTGTGGGCGAGCGCCCGGCCTTGGGCGCGTAGCCGACTTGCTTCCGGGGAGACAATGAGCGATGCCCAAGGCTGACCCTGCGGTGCCCATGTCCGAAGAACTCCGGCGGGAACTGGCCAGGCTGGCCAGCCTGCTTCATGCGCATGCCCCCTACGACGGGAGCTTCGACCTCCGGATTCCCGGGGCCCAGGTATTCCGTGCCTCCCAGGTCCACAAGGAGATGCTGCACGGCGTCCATCGGGCGTCCCTGTGCATCGTGGCCCAGGGTGCAAAGCGTGTGCTCCTGGGGCAGGAGGCCTACGACTACGACGGTTCGCGCATGCTCGTGGCCTCCGTGGACGTGCCGGTGGCGGCGCAGGTCATCAAGGCCAGTCCAGCCGAGCCCTACCTCTGCCTCAAACTCGAACTCGATCCCTGTCGGATCGCAGACCTGGTCCTGAAGGTCTACCCCAACGGCCTTCCCCAGATCCGGAAGGAACGCGCCCTCTACATCACCGAAACCGAGCCCGGTGTCCTTGACGCCGCCTCGCGGCTGATTGCGCTGGCGGGTCACGCCGAGGAGGCCCTGTTGCTGGCGCCGCTTGTCCTGGACGAGATCCTGATCCGCCTGCTTCGCAGCCCCGTGGGGGCTCGCGTGGCCCAGGTCGGCCAGGAGGAGTCGGGGCTCCAGCGGATGGCCAAGGCCGTGGCCTGGGTGCAGGAGCACTACGACCAGCCCCTGGACGTGGCCCGTCTGGCCATGCTGGTGCACATGAGCCCGTCCTCCTTCCACCAGCACTTCAAGGCGGCCACGTCCATGAGCCCGCTCCAGTTCCAGAAGCTCCTGCGCCTCCAGGAGGCGCGGCGCCTCATGCTGGCGGGGAGGATGGATGCGGGGGCGGCGTGCCGCCATGTGGGCTATCTGAGCCCGTCCCAGTTCAGCCGGGAGTACCGCAGGGCCTTCGGGAACCCCCCCGGGCGAGACGTGGCCTGGCTGCGCGGAGGAAGCCCCCTGGTCGCAGACGCGCCGGAGGCTCAGGCCCGTCCGGCGAGGCGCTCGAGGTAGGCCTCCAGCAGGGGGAGCACCTCCGGGAGGTCCGCGCGGCCGTAGCCGAAGCGCAGGTAGGGGGCCTCCAGGTCGAAGCAGGATCCGGGTACGAGCATGATGCCGGTCTCCGCCACGAGGCGATCGCAGAAGGCCTGGGCGTCTCCGCCGAGGAAGGCGGGGAAGGTGGTGCTTCCGGCCTTTGGGCGCTGCCATCGGAACCAGCGCTGCTGGCGGCGGAAGAAGGCCTCCAGCAGTCCCAGGTTGGCGGAGAGCCGCGTGCGGCTGCGGGCGTAGAGGTGCTCACGGTGCCGTACGGCGATGCGCGCCAGATACTCGCTCGGCGCGCTGGCGCAGATGGTCAGGTAGTCCTTGAAGGCGGCCAGGCGCGCGTGCAGTTCCGCGTCACGGGTCCCGATCCAGCCGATGCGGAGGCCGGGAAGCCCGCAGCTCTTGCTCAGGCAGTCGAGGGACACGGCGCGCTCGTAGCGGTCCGCGGCGTGGGGCAGGCGGTCCGAAGGCTCCAGCTCCAGCCCACGGTAGACCTCGTCGGAAAAGAGGATCAGGTCGTGTTCGCGCGCGATGGCGATGAGTTCCTCCCAGGCCTTCGCGCCGAAATGGTGGCCGGTGGGGTTGTGGGGCGTGGACACCAGGAGGGCCTTCGTCTCCGGGCGGATGAGGCGGCGCAGCTCCGCGAGGTCCGGCGCCCAGCCCCGGGTGGGATCCCCCTGCCAGCGCGAGACCTGCACCCCCCGGGACTCGGCTACCGCGTAGTGGGACTGGTACGAGGGGAACTGGACGATCAGGTGGTCTCCGGGCTCCAGCACCGCGTGCACGAAGGCGAAGATGGGCTCCTCCGCCCCTGAGAAGAGGAGGACCTGCTCCGGTTCGAGGGTCTCGAAGCCCGCGGCGATGTCCGTGCGCAGGGCGGGGTCGCCGAGACTCTCGGTGTAGCCCAGCCATACGCGCCCGAGGCCCGTCTCGGAGCCGGGCTCCAGGGCCAGGAGCTCCGCCGTGGACATGGCTTCCGGATCGCTGGAACCCAGCAGGTGGCGCGCGGAGAACTCATGGCGTGCGAAGTAGCGTTCGAGGGCGAAGGGGCGGAGGCTCATGGGGCACCGTGAGGTCTAGGCGCCCATTCTCCACCCGGAGGACAAGGATCGTATTCGACATTTGATGTCTAAAACAAAGGGTCGAATCGGCGGGGGGATCTTTGTATGTATGATTTAAACATGTTAGTGGTGCTCTGAAAATGCGACGAAAACGCTGCCCCCTCCGGGGCGTGCGGGC
>CAXYVC010000103.1:0-10093 GCA_964292295.1 uncultured bacterium | reverse complement strand
TGGCGCCCCGGCCCGCCCGCCGGGCCCCCCGGGCGGGGTGGGCGCCCGGGGAGCCGCCCGGGGGGCCCGCTTGGGTGGAACCGGAACGGGGCCGGGGGCGCCTGCACGCCCTTGCCGCCGGCGGCTGCCTGCTGGACGAGAGCTACAACGCGAGCCCCGATTCCGTGCTGGCCTGTGGGCGCGCGCTCCTGAAGCTTCCGGGTGGCGAAGCCTGCGCGGTGCTGGGCTGCATGCGCGAACTGGGGCCCGGGACCGCCCGGGCCCACCGCGAGACGGGCGAGGGGCTCAAGGCGCTGGGCTTCGCCCGCCTGCTGGCCTTCGGCGACCAGGCTGCCGAGCTGGCGGCGGGCTTCGGCCCGGGCGGCGCGGCCTTCCCGGACTTCGAGCCCCTGCGGGATGCGCCGGAGGGCCTGTCCGCCCTCCCGGCGGGGGCCCGGGTGCTCGTGAAGGGCAGCCGCTTCTGGCGCTCCGAGCGGGCCGTGGCCCGCATCCTCGCTAAGCTGGGGGCGGCGCCCGTCCCCCCTTCCCCCCTTCCCACTGACCCGTGAAGGATTTTTCGAGACCCCTGCGATGATTCCCTGGCTCTTCCAGTTCTTCCGCGATCACCTGCCCGGCGCGACGGTCTTCCGCTACGTGACCTTCCGGGCGCCCATGGCCGCCGCCACCGCCATGGTGCTGAGCCTGATCCTCGGCCCCTGGGTGGTGCGCACCCTCACGCGCCTGAAGATGGGCCAGCACATCCGGGAGGAGGGCCCCCAGCACCACCAGGCCAAGAAGGGCACGCCCACGATGGGCGGCATCCTGGTGCTGGCCACGATCCTCGTGAGCACGCTGGCCTGGTGCGACCTGAAGAACGGCGCCATCTGGGTGAGCCTGCTCGCGCTGCTGGGCTTCGGTCTGGTGGGGGCCTTCGACGACGCCCAGAAGCTGTTGAAGCGCCAGAACCTGGGCCTGAAGAGCTGGCAGAAGATGGCCCTGCTCACCCTCATCAGCCTCGCGGTGGCGGGCCTCGTGCTGCACTTCGGTCTGCGGGGCGCGGACACCAGCAAGCTGTCGGTGCCCTTCTTCAAGCACCTGCGCCCCGACGTGGGCATCTTCCTGATCCCCTGGATCTGGCTGGTGATGGTGGGCACGAGCAACGCCGTGAACCTCACGGACGGCCTGGACGGCCTGGCCATCGGCGGCATCCTGATCGTGAGCGCCACCTTCGTGGTGCTGGCCTACGTGGCGGGCCACTTCAAGATGGCCGGCTACCTGCTGGTGCCCTTCGTGCCCGGCGGGGCCGAGCTCACGGTCTTCCTCGGCGCCATGGTGGGGGCCTCCTTGGGCTTCCTGTGGTTCAACGCCCACCCCGCGGAAGTCTTCATGGGCGACACGGGCTCCCTGGCCCTGGGCGGCGCGCTGGGCACCGTGGCGGTGATCATCAAGCAGGAGCTGCTGCTGGTCATCGCCGGGGGCCTCTTCGTGTGGGAGGCCCTCTCGGTGATCCTCCAGGTGGGTTCCTACCGGCTGCGCGGCGGCAAGCGCATCTTCCGCATGGCGCCCTTCCATCACCACCTGGAGCTGGGCGGCCTGAAGGAAACGAAGGTGGTCATCCGCCTGTGGATCACCGCCATCGTGTGCAGCATCCTGGCCCTCAGCTCGCTGAAGCTGCGGTAGGGGCTCCGCTGGCCGCCAGCGGCCCCGGCTCGCCGAAGATGAAGCCCTGGCCGAAGGGGACGTCCGCGTCCACCACGGCCTGGAGCTCCTCGGCGGTCTCGATGCCTTCGGCGATGAAGCCCACGCGCATGCGCTCGGCGAAGAGGGCCAGGGCGTTCAGCAGGGCGGCCTGGTAGGGGCGGCGGTGCACCTTGTGCACCAGGCTGATGTCGGCCTTGATGAAGTCGGGGGCGAGGCGCGCCATGTTGGACAGGGAGGCGCTGCCCGCGCCCAGGTCGTCCACGGCGATGCGCAGCTCCATGGCCCGCAGCTTGCGCGCCAGGCGCTCCAGCTCGTCGAGATCGTGCAGGGCATAGGCCTCGGTGATCTCCACCACGAGGCGGTGGGGGGGGATGCTCAGGTCCCAGAGCCAGGGGCGGATGCGCTCCCAGAAGACGGAATTCGTGAGCGTGAGGGGGTGCAGGTTCACGAAGAGCAGGCTGTCCGTGATGGGGTGGCGCGCCAGGGCGGAGAAGACCCCCTCCAGGCAGAGCAGGTCCAGGCGGATCCGGTCCTCCGCGGGCAGGCCGGTGTCCTCCAGCAGGCGGCCCACGGTGCACATGGCGCCGCCGGGGGCCTGGAAGCGCGTGAGCAGCTCCACGGCGTGGGTATGGCCCTGGCGCAGGCTGACGATGGGATGCGCGTAGGTGACCGCCGGGCGCGTGCCTTGGAGGATGCTGCTGAGGAGGGACTCGGACATAGGGCACGACTCGGGAAACCATTGTGATGTCCTGCGCCCTGATGCGCCATGGGGGCGTGCGACACTGGCTTCCTGGGAGGAAGGCATGGCGAAGGTGCTCGTGATCGGTGCGGGACGCTCGGGACTCGCCGCAGCCGCCCACCTGGTGCGGGAAAGCAACGAGGTGGTGCTGGCGGAGTCCAAGGCCCATCCGGATGCGCGCGCGGTCGCCGAACTCACAGCGCTCGGCGTGCCGGCGGTGTGGGGGCCCCACCCGAGCTGTCTGCTGGACGGCTGCAGCGAGGTGGTGCTCAGTCCGGGCGTGCCGCCGGGCATTGCCTTCCTGGACGAGGCCCGGGAGCGGGGCATTCCCGTGATCGGCGAGCTGGAGCTGGCCCACCGCGCCCTGCGGGCGCGGAACGACGGCTCCGTGGTGCTCGCGGTGACGGGCACCAACGGCAAGAGCACCACCACGGACCTGCTGGCCCATCTGCTGCGCCAGGCCGGGCTTCCTTCGGTGGCCTGCGGCAATCTGGGCACGCCGCTGGTGGCGGCCATGGCGGGCGCCGCGCCCGGTACGCGCTATGCCCTGGAGTGCAGCAGCTACCAGCTGGAGACGATCCGGGACTTCCGCGCGGAGGGGGCGGCCCTGCTGAACCTCACGCCGGACCACTTGGCGCGCCACGGCAGCATGGAGGCCTACCTCGCCGCCAAGCGGCGCGTCTTCGAGCGCCAGGGGTCGGAGGATCTCCGCCTGCTGCCCGCGGCGGCGCCCGACTTCGCCGAGCGCTGCCCGGGGCAGGGGCGCACCGCCCGCTTCGGCTGGGGGGAACCCCTGGCCTTCGGGGCCTGGTGCGACGGGTCCGGCGTGCTCTGGCTGGTGGACCGGGAGGGCGGGGCCCACCGCCTGCTGCACCGCTCTGGCTTGCGCATCCCCGGCTCCCACAACGTGGAGAACGCCCTGGCCGCGGCGCTGCTGGCCCACCACGGCGGCGCTCCCGTGGAGGCGCTGCGGGAGGGGCTCGCCTCCTACCCAGGCCTGGCGCACCGCATCGCCTTTTGCGGCGAGCGCGGCGGCGTGCGGATCTACAACGACTCCAAGGGCACCAACGTGGATGCCACCGTCACGGCGGTGCGCGCCCTTCCGGGGCCCCTGGTGCTCCTGCTCGGGGGCGAGGACAAGGGTTCCAGCTACGGCCCCCTGCGGCCGGCGCTGGAGGGCAAGCTGCGCCACCTCGTGTTCCTGGGGGACGCCATCCCCCAGTTGGAGCGGGACCTGGGCGACCTGCCGCACAGCTCCATCTGGTCCTTCGACGGGGCGGTGGACGCGGCCTTCAGCCTCGCCCGGCCCGGGGACCAGGTGCTCTTGAGCCCCGCCTGCGCCTCCTTCGACCAGTTCCGGAACTTCGAGCAGCGGGGCGAGCGCTTCGAGGCCCTGGCGAAGGCCTGGACCCTGCGCTGAACCCGGATGATGCGCTTGTGGCCAGCCTCAGGCGCGGGCTGGCCTGAACTGGACCAGGTCGCGAGCCGCAAGCGCGCGAATCCCGGCCTCATTGGAACCAGCATTCCGGTTCCAAACGCACAATCCGGGCTGATCCCGCTTCAGGCGCGCCCCTGGGCGCGCAGGAGGGCCTCCACGGCGGGCACGTCGCCGGGCACGTCCACGCCGAGGCTCGGATGGGGGGTTTCCGCCACGCCGATGGCCATGCCCGCGGCCAGGGCGCGGAGCTGCTCCAGCATCTCGAGCTGTTCGAGGGGGTGGGGCGGCAGCGCCGTGAAGGCCCGCAGGGCCTCCGGGCGGTAGGCGTAGATCCCGAGGTGGCGCTTGAAGAGGGCAAGCTGCCCCGGCTGCATCCAGGGCCGGAAGTCGGCCTGGAAGACGTGGCTGTTCCGCAGGTAGGGAATGGGGCTGCGGCTGAAGTAGAGGGCCCGGCCCCGGGCTCCGGTCACCACCTTCACGGCGTTGGGGCTGAAGAGCTCCTCCACGTCGGCGAAGGGGCAGGCCGCGGTGCCCATGGGGAGCTCCGGCTGCTCCCGGAGGAGACGCACGACCGCGGCGATGGTCTGGGGGTGCATGGCGGGCTCGTCGCCCTGGATGTTCACGACGGCGTCGAAGCGCTCTTCCAGCATCTCCAGGACGGCGGCCACCCGGTCGGTGCCGCTGGGCAGGGCGGGATCGGTCATCAGGGCCTCGCCGCCGAAGGCCTCCACCGCGGTCCGGATGCGCGCGTCATCGGTGGCCACCACCACCCGGGTGACGCCCTCCGCCGTCCGCGCGGCCTCCCAGACCCACTGGATCATGGGCTTCCCGGCGATGACGGCGAGGGGCTTGCCGGGGAAGCGGGTCGAGGCGAAGCGGCTGGGCAGGACGGCGAGGGTGCGCATGGGAACGCTCCATGGAAAGGCCGGTTTGATCATAGCCTGACCCAGGCGGGGCGCCCCTCGCGGTGGATCCGGGCATCCGGGGGGTGCCTTTGCCGTGGAAAAGCGGGCCTCGATCCTTCAGAATTGGCCCTTTGCGCTTTGTCCTGCGGAGGTTCCCTTGACGCGACACCTGTCCATTCCCGTCGGCATCACGGCCACCGGCCAGTACTACCCGGAGCGGGTCGTCACCAACGCGGACCTGGCCAAGCTGGTGGACACCACCGACGAATGGATCACCACCCGCACGGGCATCAAGGAGCGCCGCTGGGTGGAGCCCGGCGTGGCCTCCTCGGACCTGGGCGCCAAGGCCCTCCAGATGGCCCTGGAGCAGCGCGGCATCGCGGCGGACGAGCTGGACGCCATCGTGGCCTGCACCGTGACTCCGGATATGTTCTTCCCCTGCACGGCGGCCCTCATCCAGAACAAGGTGGGCGCGAAGAAGGCCTTCGGGTACGACCTGAACGCCGGCTGCTCGGGCTTCCTCTTCGGCCTGACCACCGCCGCCAGCCTGGTGGCGGGGGGCGGCTTCAAGCGCGTGGCCGTGGTGGGCTGCGAGGTGATGACCTCCATCATGGACAAGACCGACCGAAACACCGTGGTGCTCTTCGGCGACGGCGCCGGCGCGGCCATCGTGGAGCGCGTGGAGGAGGGCTTCGGCATCCTGGACTTCGAGCACCGCATCGATGGATCCGGAGGTCCCTACCTCTGCATGCCCGCGGGCGGGTCCCTGCGCCCCTCCAGCCACGAGACCATCGATGCCCGCCAGCACTTCATCCACCAGCAGGGCCAGGAGGTCTTCAAGAATGCGGTGCGCGACATGGCGGAGTACAGCCGCCTGATGATCGACCGCAACAGCGTGGACCCGGCGGACCTGAAGCTCTTCGTGCCCCACCAGGCCAACACCCGCATCATGGAGGCCGCCGCGAAGCGCCTGGAGCTGCCCATGGACCGCATGGCGCGCAACATCGTCTACTACGCCAACACCACGGCGGCCACCATCCCCACGGCGCTGCACCAGTGCCGGGAGGAGGGGCGCGTGGGCAAGGGCGACCTCGTGGTGCTCGCCGCCTTCGGCGCGGGCTTCACCTGGGGCGCCACGCTCCTGAAGTGGGCCTACTGAGCCCGTGCGGGTCATTGCGGGCAGCCTGAAGGGACGGCGCCTCCGGACGCCCGCGAAGGACAGCCTGGAGGTGCGCCCCACCTCCGACATGGCCCGGGAGGCCCTCTTCGACCTGCTCCAGGCCGGGCCGAAGGGGGCCTTCCTCGACCTCTACGGAGGCACCGGCGCCGTGGCCGTGGAGGCCTGGAGCCGGGGCTACGCGCCGGTGACCTGCGTGGAGCGGTCGCCAGGCGCCGCCGGGCTGGCCGCCGCCAACGCGGAAGGGACGGGCGTGGTCCTGCTGCGCAGGGATGTGCGGCAGTTGAAGAACGAGGCTTTTTCGGACCTCGCGGTGCTCTTTGCGGATCCGCCCTATGCCGATTCGCCCGCCGCCTGGGAACTCCTGAAGGCGCGGGCCGCGGCGTGGCTGGCGCCCGGGGGCGTCCTGGTGTGGGAGACGGCGGAGCGGGACGCGCTGCCGGGGGATCCGGGCTGGGAGCTGGTGGACAGTCGGCGCTACGGCGCCGCACGCTTCCATTTCCTTCGCAGGGCCCCCAGGTAGAATTTCGGGCATGCCCCGCCTCTCCATCAAGGCCAAGCTCAGTCTGGTCATCAGCATCCTGGTGCTGGCCTTCATCGCCTTCAACGTGGGCTACTACCCGCGCCGGGTGGAGCGCCAGATTCGCGTGCAGGCGGAAACCAGCGCCCGCCAGGTGGCGGAGACCGCGGGCTATGCCCTGGCGCCGGCCCTGGGCGGCGGGAGCCTGGAGGACGTGAGCCGGGTGCTGGAGGGCGTGAAGAACCTCCCGGCCTTCAGCTTCAGCGTGGTCTTCGACGCCGAGGGGCGGCAGGTGGACAGCACCCCCAGCGCGCCCGCCTGGGCCCGGAACCACGCCGACGGCTCCAGCCTGTCCCGGGCCTTCACCCGGGGGGAGGACGGCGTCCTGGTGGCCACGGCGCCCGTGTTCTACCGGGAGCCCCACCGGGACAAGGTGGGCACCCTGGTGCTCGGCTTCACCACCGAGGACCTGCAGCGCACCCTCAACGCCAACATCCGCCTGGGCCTGTGCGTGGGCCTGGCCGCCCTGGGCCTGGGGCTCGCGGTGGCCATCTTCATCTCGAACCTGTACGTGCACCCGGTGCTGCAGCTCACCGCCGCGGCCCAGCAGGTGGCCCAGGGGCACCTGGACGAGGTCTCGGTGCGGGTGCGCAGCCGGGACGAGCTGCAGGAGCTCGGGCAGAGCTTCCAGGCCATGACCCAGAAGCTGCGGGTGAGCCGGGACGAGATCGGGCGCCAGAACCGCCTGCTGGAGTTCCGGGTGCAGGAGCGCACCCGCCAGCTCATGGAGACCATCTGGGAGCTGGAGGAGATCCGCGCCAACCTGGAGCAGCTCGTGCAGGAGCGCACCCGCGGGCTGGAGCAGAGCCGCACGGAACTCAAGGCCTGGGCCGAAACCCTGGAGGAGAAGGTCCGGGAGAAGACCCTCGAGCTCCAGGAGGCCAACGCCCACCTGCTGGACAGCTTCCAGCAGCTCCAGCAGCTGGACCGCATGAAGGACGAGTTCCTGGCCAACATGAGCCACGAGCTGCGCACGCCCCTCAACGCCGTGATCGGCTTCTCGGGCCTGCTGCTCCAGGAGAGCGCGGAGCGCATTCCGCAGGACGTGCGGGAGGACCTGGAGATCATCCTGCAGAACGGGCGCAGCCTGCTGGGGATGATCGACAGCCTGCTGGACCTCTCCAAGATCGAGGCAGGGCGCTTCGAGCTGGACCTGGAGGAGGTGGACCCCCTCCCGGTTCTGGACGAGGTGCGGGCCCTGGGCACGGCGCTGGCCCGGGACCGGGGCATCGGCTTCCGCTGCACCCGTCCGGAGGGTCCGGTGCGGGTGATGGGGGATCCCCTGCGCTTCCGACAGATCCTCACGAACCTCCTGGGCAACGCCGTCAAGTTCACCGAGCAGGGAGAGGTGGAGATGGCCGCGGAGGTGAAGGGAGACCGCTTCGTCGTCTCCATCCGGGATACGGGCATCGGCATGAACGCGGAGGAGGTGGGGCGTCTCTTCGTGCCCTTCCAGCAGGTGGACGGCAGCATCACCCGCCGCTTCGGCGGCACGGGGCTGGGCCTCGCGCTGAGCAAGCGCCTGGCGGAGCTGATGCACGGGGTCATTCGGGTCGAGAGCGCGAAGGGCAAGGGCAGCACCTTTGCGGTGGAGCTGCCCCTGGTGCGGGAGGAACAGGCATGACGGATGCTGGCGCGGCCCTGAAGATCCTCTGCATCGAGGACAACCCCGTGAACTGGCGCCTTGTGCAGCGCCTGCTGGGCCAGGCCGGGTACGCGATGCACTGGGCCGAGGAGGGGCTCAAGGGCTTCGAGATGGCCATGGCCCTGCGCCCCGACCTGATCCTCCTGGACATCAACCTGCCCGGGCTCTCGGGCTTCGAGGTGGCCACCAAGCTGCGCCAGCAGCCCGAGCTGAAGGGCATGCCCGTGGTGGCGCTCACGGCGAAGACCCAGCGGAGCGACCGGGAGACGGCCCTGGTGGCGGGGTGCGACGGCTTCATTCCCAAGCCCATCGACCCCTTCACCTTCGTGCGCCAGGTGGAGGGCTACCTCCACGGCCGGCGGGACACCCTGGAGAAGACCCGGGAGACCACGGCCCTGCGGCAGTTCAACGTGCAGATGCTCGAACACGTGGAGGCCCAGCTCCGGGAGGCCCAGGAGGCCAACCAGAAGCTCCTGGAGGCCCAGGCGGCCCTGGGGGCCCGCAACCGGAGCCTCCGGCGCCTCCTGGCCCTCAGCCGCGACCTCCTCCAGGAGCACGCGCCGGATGTCCTGCTGAGGCGGATCCTCGACCAGGTGCGGGCAGAGGTGGCCGCCGAGGGCCTCTGGGCCTACCGGCTGCACGCGAGCGGCAGCTACTGGGAAGGCCTCCGCTGGGATGGCGAGGCCCTCGTGGAGGCGCCGGTGCTGGCCCTGGACCACGCCTTTCCGGTGCGTCTCCAGGCCTTGGCGGGGAAGGGGGTCCTGGACACGGAGCGCCTCCGGGCCAATCGGGCCTGGGACGAGGGGCTGGCGCTGGGCCTCTGGAAGGGCAGCTCCCAGTGCGCCCTCCTGGCCATGCGGGACCGGATGGATGAGGAGGCCCTCTGGGGCTTCTGGATCTTCACCCGGGGGCCCGAAGTTCCCTTCCAGCCCCTGGAGCTGGAGCTCATGACCCTCCACGCCGGCATGGCGACCGTGGCCCTGGAGAACGCGGAGCTCATCGACAACCTCAACGAGAGCACCCGGGCCCTGGCCAGCAGCTACGAGCGCATCGAGACCGCCTACCAGGATCTCCAGAACGCCCGGGCCGATCTCGGGCGGCGGGATCGCCAGGTGCTGATGGAGGAGCTCTTCGTGAAGATCGCCCACCGGCTCGAGACGCCCGTGGCCATCCTGAAGCACCAGAGCGCGGACCTGGAGCGCACCGTCGCCCGCCACACCGAGGGCGGCGTGGACCCTTCCGTGCTGTGTCCCGTGGTGGCCGCGTCCGTGGAGGGCATCCGCCAGGCCGTTGGCAAGGTGGACGGCCTCCTGCGGGCCCTGCTGCGGCGGGTCGCCAAGGAGGGGCCCGCCAGTCCCGAGTGGCTGGATCTCCACGACCTCCTCCAGCAGGAGCTGGAGTTCCTGGGGGCGGAGGCGGTGCTGCCTCCCGGGCTGAAGCTGGAGCTCGAACTCCAGGCGGGGGCGGCCATGGCCTACGGCGTCTACGGGGACTTCGCCAGGCTGCTCCAGTATCTCGTCCAGCACGCCCTCGCGGGACCGACGCCCACCGGGAGCCTGCAGCTGCGCACCTGGAGCGCGGCCGGGCGCTTCCACCTGGAGCTCAAGGATGCGGGCGGCCCCGTGCCGCCCACCCTGCTGCCAGGCGCCTTCGAGCCCTTCGGGGAGCTGCACGCCAGCCCCGTGAAGGGCGTGCGCGCGCCGGGTCAGGACCTGCCGGCCTGTCACCAGCTCCTGGCCGTCTACCACGGGGAGATGGATCTGCGGAACGAGGGCGAGGGCACGGTGGTGCACGTGGCCTTTCCCCTGCGGTAGCCAGCCGCCCGGATCGGGTGGGCCGGAACGCCTAGAAGGGGGCCCGAGGGGGGGCGCCCCCGGTGCCCCCCCCGGGGGGGGGGGGTTTTCCCCCGCGGGGCGGCGCGTCCCCGGG